>WNDX01000087.1 GCA_009914615.1 Herbaspirillum frisingense | reverse complement strand
GCCTACTTCGACCGGCTTGGGGTACCTCGGCTCTGTTGACCTCAACGACTCGAACCGCCCGGTGCGGACCCGCACGCCGGGTGGTGTGGGAGGGGATCGGCCAGGTTCTGGCCGCCCCTATCCCGATTGCGGGCGGGAATTCAGCGGGCGACCGCGATCTTCGCCAGCGCCTCGCGCATCGCGGCGGCGATCTCCACCGGCCGGCGCGAGGCGCGATCCACGTAGACGTGCACAAAATGGCCTTGCGCCGAGGCGGTCTCATCGCCTACCTTGAAGATGCCGATCTCGTAGCGCACGCTGCTGCGCCCGACATGCGCGACGCGCACGCCGACTTCAAGCTGATCCGGGAACGCGACCGAGGCGAAGTAATTGCAGTGCGTTTCGATCACCAGGCCGATCACCGTGCTGCGTTCGATGTCCAGCACGCCGCTGGTGACCAGATAGTGGTTCACGGCAGTGTCGAACCAACTGTAATACACGACGTTGTTGACGTGGCCATAGACGTCGTTGTCCATCCAGCGCGTCCGGATCGGGTGGAAATGGCGGAAACCGGCGCGATGGCCGGCGACGGGTTTCTGTTCGCTCATGGAGGTGGCTGTTGTCCCATTCAGTCGGATTGTGCATGCGCACAAAAATAGCTGCCGTGCAGTAACATTGCGGCGGGATGCCATCCCGCCGCTCCACCGTCGTGTCATTCGCCCGGCAGCGGCGAGGTGTCAATGTTAAGCGATCCGCATCGCAATTTTGCCGACAGGGCGCCTAGCAGAAACAGGCTTGGCCGCCATGTGGATCAAGTGGGCAGGCAATGCTCATGGCAAAAGGCGTTTTCGATAGCTTCGCATCCGATATCGATAGTTAATTCCAATCAAAAATATTGATTAAATAAAATTGATCTATTTGATTCGGCGTTTTACTATTCTTCCCACTGCTTCACTCAACCCCCTAAAAAGGAAATAGAAATGTCCCTGATCAACACCACTATCAAACCGTTCAAGGCAACTGCATACCACGATGGCAAGTTCGTCGACATCTCCGAAGCGACCCTGAAGGGCAAATGGTCCGTGTTCGTGTTCTACCCGGCTGACTTCACCTTCGTCTGCCCGACCGAACTGGAAGATCTGGCCGACAACTACGCTGAATTCAAGAAGCTGGGCGTTGAAATCTACGGTATCTCGACCGATACCCACTTCGCCCACAAGGCATGGCACGACACCTCGGAAGCCATCAAGAAGGTCCAATACCCGCTGGTCGGCGATCCGACCGCTACCCTGGCACGCAACTTCGAAGTGCTGATCGAAGAAGAAGGCCTGGCGCTGCGCGGCACCTTCGTGATCAATCCGGAAGGCGAGATCAAGGTTCTGGAAGTGCACGACAACGGCATCGGCCGCGACGCTTCGGAACTGCTGCGCAAGGTCAAGGCTGCCCAGTACGTCGCTTCGCACCCGGGTGAAGTCTGCCCCGCCAAGTGGGAAGAAGGCGCTGCCACCCTGAAGCCGTCGCTGGACCTGGTCGGCAAGATCTAAATCATTGACTGGGCTACTGCGCGGCTCGATCCCGGCGCTGTGATGCTCGCCGTACTCTCGTACGGCTGCGCTTCTCGCACCGACCTTGAACCGCTCGCCGCGCCCACTCAACGATTTAACGTAGTTTGAAATATTGAAGAAGTACACGTCCGGGCCTGCCAGCAGGCAAGCGTGTGAAGCCCACAAGGCTGATGCGTGGCCCGGACGACAAGAATCTCCCAACGAGGAAAGTGAAATCATCATGCTTGATGCCAATCTCAAGACCCAATTGAAGGCCTACCTGGAAAAGGTCACCCAGCCGATCGAGATCGTCGCGTCGCTGGATGATGGCGCCAAATCCCGTGAGATGCAGGAGCTCCTGCAAGAAATCGTGCTGTTGTCGGACCGCATTACGCTGATCGAGCATCGCGAAGGAACAGACGCTGCGAATGCACGCTCGCCGTCGTTCAAACTGAACCGCCCCGGGACCGATATCAGCGTCGAATTCGCCGCGATCCCGATGGGCCACGAATTTACCTCCCTGGTGCTGGCCCTGCTGCAAGTCGGCGGCCACCCGATCAAGCTCGACGACAAGGTGATCGAGCAGATCAAGAACCTGGACGGCGACTACAGCTTCGAGACCTATGTCTCGCTGACTTGCCAGAACTGCCCGGAAGTCGTGCAGGCGCTGAACGTGATGTCCATCATCAACCCGCGCATCCGTTCGGTGACCATCGATGGTTCGCTGTTCCAGGGTGAAGTCGAGCAGCGCCAGATCATGGCCGTGCCGACCATCTATATGAACGGCGAAGTGTTCGGCCAGGGCCGCACCGGCGTGGAAGAGATCCTCGCCAAGCTGGACACCGGCGCCGCCGCCCGCAAGGGTGAAGAACTGAGCGCCAAGGAAGTCTATGACGTGCTGATCGTCGGCGGCGGCCCTGCCGGCGCCGCTGCCGCGATCTATGCGGCGCGCAAGGGCATCCGTACCGGCGTCGTCGCCGAGCGTTTCGGCGGCCAGGTGCTGGATACGCTGGCGATCGAGAACTTCGTCTCCGTCAAGGAAACCGAAGGTCCGCATTTTGCGACCGCGCTGGAACAGCACGTCAAGGCATATGACGTCGATATCATGAACGTGCAGCGCGCCGAAGCGCTGGTACCGGGCGACAAGCTGATCGAAGTGAAACTGGCCAACGGCGGCGTGCTCAAGGGCAAGACCGTGATCCTGTCCACCGGCGCCCGCTGGCGCGAAGTCAACGTGCCGGGCGAGCGCGAATACCGTAACCACGGCGTGGCGTACTGCCCGCACTGCGACGGCCCGCTGTTCAAGGGCAAGCGCGTGTCGGTGATCGGCGGCGGCAACTCCGGCGTGGAAGCGGCCATCGACCTGGCTGGCATCGTCAAGCATGTGACCTTGCTGGAATTCGCGGCCGAACTGAAGGCCGACGCGGTGCTGGTGAAGAAGCTGAAGAGCCTGTCCAACGTGACCATTGTCACGTCGGCGCAGACCACCGAAATCACCGGCGACGGCAAGAAGGTCAACGGCATCAGCTACAAGGAGCGCGACACCGGTGAAGTCAAGCATGTCGAGCTGGAAGGCGTGTTCGTGCAGATCGGTCTGGTGCCCAATACCGAATGGCTGAAGGGCACGGTGGCCTTGTCCAGGCATGGCGAGATCGAGATCGACGCCAAGGGCCAGACTTCGATCCCCGGCGTGTTTGCTGCGGGTGACGTGACCACGGTGCCCTACAAGCAGATCGTGATTGCCGTGGGGGCAGGTGCAACTGCTGCGCTGTCGGCTTTCGATCACCTGATCCGTTCGTCGGTGGATGAGGTGGCGCCGGCTGAGCAGAAGGTGGCTGTGGCCGCTTGAGCGATGCGCTACGCAAGACCAGGATGAAGCAGTCGTCGTGCGGAAACGCCACCGGGAGACCGGTGGCGTTTTTGTTTTTGCGGTGATGGGCTGAACGGCATCCTCGTGTTTCGTTGTCTTGTCCGATTGCTTCGAGCGCCGTGGTCTCTTTGATTTCTTTCCTTTTATCTTTTATTCCATTTGCACTGGCGACGACCTCCGTGGTCCAGGCGAAGGCCGGGATCAATTGTGTTTGTTGCGTCTCGCAGCTCACTGAACAAGCTAGATCTGAGCTTCGGCCGGATGTGGCGAATAGAGACAAATGACGCCCGGAAGGACTAAAAACCGGTCAGGCCGGTCACCGAGACCGACTACGCGTCTCCCACCTCCGCCATCCTGGCGAAGGCCGGGATCCCATGAAGCCAAATCGCGCGCCAAGAGTAGCTTTCACCGCGCCGGATGGGGCTACGGCGACAGAAACTCCGTTTGATGCCTTAATACGCGCCCCCATAAAAAAAGCCACCGGACCCGGTGGCTTTTCCTTGGCCAGATGCCTGGTCCGGTATTACTTGAACATCAAGCGCAGCGAGTCCCATGCGCGGCCGATGAAGCCTGCGGGGCCGACCGATTCCAGCGCGACCACGGGCATTTCCGCCACGGTCTTATCGTCGATGGTGACCTTGAGGGTGCCAATCTTGGCGTTCTCAGAGATCGGCGCGATCAGCGGATCGTTGCGGTCCAGATGGGTCTTGACCTTGTCGGCGGTGCCCTTCGGGATGGTGATGTAGACGTCGTTCTTGAAGCCTACCTTGATCTTGCCTTGCGAACCCTTCCACACGTCAGGCGTGTCCACCGGTTGGCCCTTGGCGTACAGCTTCACGGCGTCGAAGTTCTGGAAGCCCCAGTTCAGCAGCTTCTGGCTTTCCTGGGTGCGAACCTGGTCGGACACGGTGCCGACCACCACCGAGATCAGGCGGCGTTCGCCGTTGGGCACCGGGCGGTGGGCCGAGGTGATCAGCGAGTAGCCGGCGCTGGAGGTGTGGCCGGTCTTCATGCCGTCAACGGTCGGATCCAGCCACAGCAGACGGTTGCGGTTCGGCTGGGTGATGTTGTTATAGGTGAACTTCTTCACCGAGTAATAGCGCTTGTAGTACTCGGGGAAATCGTTGATCAGGTTGCGGCACAGGATCGCCAGATCGCGCGCGGTGGTGTAGGTGTCCGGGCTGGGCAGGCCGTGCGGGTTGCTGAAGTGGGTGTTGGTCAGGCCCTGGCGCTGCGCTTCGCGGTTCATCAGTTGCACGAAGGCGTCTTCTGTGCCCGACACGGCTTCGGCGACGGCCACCGCGGCGTCATTGCCGGATACCGAGATCAGGCCGTACAGCAGGTTGTCGATCGAGACCGGCTTGTTCGGCTCGATGAACATCTTGGAGCTGCTCGGATCGACCTTCCAGGCGTTCACCGACACGCTGACTTCCTGCTCCAGCGAGAGGCGCTTGTCGCGCAATGCGGCGAAGGCCAGGTAGGCGGTCATCAGCTTGGTCAGCGACGCCGGCTCGACGCGCATGTCCGGATCGCTGGAAGCGATCACCTGGTTGGCAGAGGCGTCCAGCAGCAGCCAGGTCTTGGCGGCGACCGTCGGCGGCGGCAGGGTTTGCGCGGAAGCGGTGAGGGTGGAGAAGGAAAGTACGGCGGCGGCGAGCGCCGCGAGAAGCTTTTTCATCGGTGCCTAAGAAAAAATGCCAGCACGGGGGAACATCGTTGCTGTTGGTTTGAAAATTGGATTGATGCCAGGCGGGTTCGGCTGCTGCCGCAGCGTGGAGAACCATTCGGGTGGAACTGCAATGACGAACTGGACGCCCGACATTATAAACGCCGTGCGGTCTCCGTTCCCATTTGAATGGATCTTCATCCCCGAAAATCCCCTCACGGAAGCCACGCGGCGGCGTTTTTACCGCATCGCCGCCGCGGGTCGCCGCTCAAGCCTGCGGCGCCGCCGGGCGGCGATGCCAGGTTTCGACCACCACGTTCTTGATATGTTGCAGCTTGCGGTGAAAAAAGTGATCCGAGCCCGGGATCACCACCACCGGCAGCTCCTGCGGGCGCGCCCAGTCCAGCACCGCGGACAGGGGAATGGTGTCGTCCTGCTCGCCGTGGATCAGGATGGTATTGGCCGGCGCCGGCGGCATCGGCCATTTTCCGGCTGCCGTGCCGACCAGCACCAGGCGTTCGGCGGCCGAGGCCGCGTCCTGTTGCAGCAGGCGCTGCTGCAGTTGCGCCTGCACGAAGGTGCCGAACGAGAAGCCGCCCAGCGCCAGCGGCAGATCGGGATACTGAGCGCGCATGTGTTGCAGCAGCAGCGCCATGTCGTCGGTCTCGCCGGCGCCGTGGTCATGCACGCCTTCGGATTTGCCGACGCCGCGGAAATTCATGCGTACCGCGACATAGCCCAGCGCGAGGAAGGTGCGCGCCAGCGTCTGCGCGACCTTGTTGTCCATGGTGCCGCCGAACAGCGGATGCGGATGGGCCACCAGCGCCAGGCCTGCCGGCGCGGCAAAGCTGTCGGGGTCCGGCAGATCCAGCGCGCATTCGAGCTGGCCGGCGGCGCCGGCGATCATGAAATTCTGGGTGTGTGCGTTCATTGCTTGTTCAGGAGGAGATGCTCAGATCTTCAGGCGATCGACGATCTTGCCGCCGACGATGTGGGTGTCGATGATCTCGTCGATGTCTTCGTTATCGACGAAGGTGTACCAGGTGCCTTGCGGATAGATCACCACCACCGGACCTTCTTCGCAGCGTTCCAGGCAGCCGGCCTTGTTGATGCGGACCTTGCCTTCGCCGGCCAGGCCGAGCGCCTTGATGCGTTTCTTGGCATGTTCCTGCGCGGCTTGCGCGCCCTTGTCGGCGCAGCAGGTGCGTTCGCCCGGCTTGCGCTGATTGAGGCAGAAGAAGACGTGGTGTTCGTAGAATGGTTTATCGCTCATGGGGATGGATTCGCCTGTGCGAGGTTGACGATGGGCGGGCTGCGTCAGGAGGCTGTCAGCCTTGACGCACGCGGTGTTGCGGCAAAAGCCTAATGATACACCCCGGTCACTTTTGTTTCCGGTGTACCGGGTGATAGAGGAACCAGATCGCCAGGAAGGGCCACAGTACCGAGAGGAATTGCGCGGCGCCGTCGAAATTGAGGAACTTGCCCTACACCCAGGTTTCCAGCGTCGAGATGTAATACGGATTGGCAGGCACCGCGTTGGTCGCCGCCAGACTCAGGATCAGCGCCAGCGCCGCCACCCGGCGCTGCGCGATGGGCGGGGCGAACGACAGGCCGGCCACCATCATGGCGCCCAGCACGATGCCGCCGGCAGCGCTGGGCGAGACCCAGACGAAGGCGTTCTGCGGCGCGAAGAACAGCGCGCAGGCCAGCGACTTGACCGCGATGCAGGCCAATAGATAGAGCAGCACCAGCATGCGGCGCGGCGCCTGCCGGCGCAACAGCATCAGGAACAGCAGCGCGGCCCCGGTCAGGCCGCAGGCGGTGACGATGACGTCGGACAGCCAGTATTGCTCCGCGCTCAGTTGGGCGTTGTTGATCCAGGTGGTGGCCAGGTCGATGGGCGTGTCCAGCAGATCGGAAAAGAAGGCCGACAGCGGCGGTACCAGATGGCCCAGTCCGAACAGATGGTTCTGCGGATAGATCAGCGCCAGCGGCCACAGTCCGGCCACCGCCAGGCCGCGGCTGGCTTCGCCCGAGAACCAGCGCCGGCGCAGCACCAGGAAGCGGCTCTCGCGCAGAAAGTAGCGGCTGCACGCCGCGCCCAGCAACGCGCCCAGGAATACCCCGGCGGAATTGGTGAGCAGGTCGAGATTGGAGGGGACGCGCGTGGGCAGGTAGGTCTGGACGGCTTCCATGCCGGCCGACAGCGCCGCGCCGGCCAGCGTCGCCGGCCAGATCGCCCACAGCGGCCGGATGCGCGGATACATGGCCAGCACCAGCAGCGCGCCCAGCGGCGCATAGCCGGCGATGTTGGTCCAGACGTCGAAGCCGGTCCAGTAGTAGGGCAAGCGTGCCCACAGATAATCGAAGGGCCCCAGGCCCATGTCGCGCCAGCCCGAGAACGGGTACCAACTGGCATAGACGATCAGCAGCGCGTATACCAAGAGGCTCACGCGCACGAAGGACGAGGCGGCGGGAGCGGCGGCCAGACCGGAAGGCGGCGCAGCGGCAATGTCGGGCTTGGCTTCCATGGGGCAGAGGGTAACCGATTTCAGCGGCGTTCGCAGTGCCGCGAGGGCGCCTTTACATCGCGCCCGATGTTGTCAGGCGGGGACGCCCGGGGTGAGGACGATGGCCGGGAGGCGGCGCGCGGCGGCCGTCTGCCGTTACAATGCGCGCTATGAACATGACTTTCCAATTGCCGGCCGACGCTTCGTCCGCACCGGCTCCCGGCGAGGACGCGCTGCTGGTGCGCCCCGAGCGCATCGCCATGCTGCTGGCCGGTTCCGATAGCGAGGGCGTGCAGCGCATCGATGTCGAGGCGGTGGCGCAGACCGGCTCCACCAACGTCGATCTGATGCAACGCCTGCCCAGCCTGGCGCGCCGCCTGCTGCTGGTGGCCGATCGCCAGACCGCCGGCCGTGGACGCGCCGGCCGTCCCTGGCGCACCGCGCCGGAATCTTCGCTGACCTTCTCGCTGGCGTGGCGCTTCCAGCGTCCGCTGCATGCCCTGCTGGGACTGCCGCTGGCGGTGGGCGTGGCGCTGGCCGAAGCACTGGAAGTGTTCGGCGTGTCGGCCCAGCTCAAATGGCCGAACGACGTCTTGCGCGACGGCGCCAAGCTGGCCGGCATCCTCATCGAGACCGCCGCTGACGGTGGCCGCGGCGACGCCACCTGGGCGGTGATCGGCATCGGCCTCAACCTGGCCGTGCCCGAGGGATTGGAGTCGGAACTGCAGCGCGCCATCGGCGCCGCGCCCGAATTGCAGAAGCCGCCGCGCGAGACCGTCTTGGCCATCATCACCAGCGCGCTGGCCGAGGTGTTGACCGAGTTCGAGCAACGCGGATTCGGTGCTTTCGTCAAGCGCTGGCAGACCTTCCATTCCTATGCCGGGCAAGACGTGAAAATCGTCGATAACGGCCGCATCTTGCACGAAGGCAGGGCCGCCGGCGTGGACATGATGGGCCGCTTCCTGCTCGATACCGAGGCCGGGCAGATCGCCGTGCTGGCGGGCGACCTGTCGCTGCGCTTGCAGGATTGATTGACGATGCTGCTGATTGACGCCGGCAATACGCGCATCAAATGGGCGGTGCCCGCGCCTGGCCTGCCCGAATCCGGCCGCTGGCTGCAGCACGGTGCGCTGGCGCGCGGCGAGGCGGAGCAACTGGCGCAAGTCTGGGCGGCATTGGGGCCGGTCGGGCCAGTCTGCGTGTCCAACGTCGCCGGCCCGGCCTTGCGCGACACGCTGGACAAGGTGCTGAAGCAAGCCTTCGGCGCCGACGTCGCCATCGAATGGTTTGCCTCCACGCCGGAACGCGCCGGCCTGCGCAACGCCTATCGCAATCCCGGCCAGCTTGGCTGCGACCGTTTTGCCGCGGCCATCGGCGCGCGCTCGCTGTTTCCCGGCGAAGAGCTGGTGGTGGCGACCTGCGGCACGGCCACCACGATCGACGCGGTCAGCGCCGAGGGCGTATTCGAAGGCGGCATGATCCTGCCCGGCCTGGGCACCATGGCGACCTCGCTGGCCCTGAGCACGGCGCAGCTGCCGCAGATCGACGGCGTCGCGCCGCCGGAGCAGGCCTTCGCCGATAACACGGTGGACGCCATCGTCTCCGGTTGCATCGCGGCCCAGGCCGGCGCCATCGAGCACGCGCTGGCCGAGCGCCGCCGTGTCCGTCCGGGGCGCCCATTACGCTGCCTGCTGGCGGGCGGCGCCGGGCTCTTGCTGGCGCCGCATCTGGATACCGGCGATGCGCCGCTGGAAAAAGTGGATAATCTGGTCTTGATCGGCCTGCACGCGGCCGTGACCCACGGCCGCTGATGTGACGGCCGACCTTCTCGGACTCAGGTAAAGGAAGACGAAGCGCGGATGAAGCTGAAATTGCTTTTTTGGCTACTGCTGGTGGGCAATGTGGTCCTGTTCGGGTTGCAGCGCGGCTATTTCGGCGCCAGCGCGACCGAGCGCCGCGAGCCGCAGCGGCTGGCCGAGCAATTGCGGCCGGAATTGCTGAGCATCCTGCCGCCCAACAGCGCCAAGCTGGTGGCGCAGGTGCGCACGCAGGACGCGCCGCCGCCAGCCTCGGCAGAGGGCGCCGCCAAGCCCGAACAGCCGGCCGCCGCGACGCCTGCCAACCCCGCCGCGCCGACACCCGCCCAGGCCGCGCCCCAGCAGGCCGCGGCAGCGGTGGTGCCGTCCTGTACCGAAGTCGGCAACTTCACCGCCGCCGACGCGCGTCGCTTTTCCACGCAACTGGCCGGCCTCAACCTGGGCGACAAGGTGGTCCAGAAGCTGACCCAGGACGTGACCAGCCACATGGTCTATATCCCACCGCAGGACGGCCGCGAAGGCGCCGATCGCCGCACCGCCGAGCTGCGTCGCCTGGGCATCGGTGATTTCTACGTGATTCCGGATAGCTTCCCCAACCCGGCGCTGCGCTACGGCGTCTCGCTGGGCCTCTTCCGTACCGAAGAGGCGGCCAAGGCCTACGTCGGCCAGCTGATCTCGCAGGGCGCGCGCAGCGCACGCATCATCGCGCGCCGTTCCGGTGCCGGCAAGCAGGTGTTCCAGTTGCGCGACCTGACGCCGGATGCGAGAGCCTCGCTGGAGCGCATCAAGAGCGCTTATCCGGACCAGGAAATCCGCGCCTGCTCCGCCTGAGCCCGCAACGCCCCGGCGCCGTTGCCTGGAACGCACAGGCCGCGAGATGCGTCGCAAACGGATCGTTCTTTCCATGTAAAATCGCGCTCCTAACCCATCCCATCCAGCCACAGGACATTGCCATGACCACCGACCTCACCAAAGTAGCGCCCCAAATCAAAGCCGAAATCCTGGCCGAGGCGCTGCCTTACATCCGCAAATTCCACGGCAAGACCATCGTCGTCAAATACGGCGGCAATGCGATGACCGAGGAAAGCCTGAAGCATGGCTTCGCGCGCGATGTGATCCTGCTCAAGCTGGTGGGCATGAACCCGGTGGTGGTGCACGGCGGTGGTCCGCAGATCGACGCCGCGCTGAAGAAGATCGGCAAGCAAGGGACCTTCGTGCAAGGCATGCGCATCACCGACGAAGAGACTATGGAAGTGGTGGAATGGGTGCTGGGCGGCGAGGTGCAGCAAGACATCGTGATGCTGATCAATCACTATGGCGGCCAGGCGGTGGGCCTGACCGGCAAGGATGGCGGCCTGATCCGCGCGCGCAAGATGCGGATGCCGGACAAGGAAAAGCCGGGTCAATTCCTGGACATCGGCTACGTGGGCGAGATCGAGGCGATCAACCCGGCGGTGGTCAAGGCGCTGCAGGACGACGCCTTCATCCCCATCATCTCGCCGATCGGCTTCGGCGACGACGGCCAGGCCTATAACATCAACGCCGACGTGGTGGCCGGCAAGATCGCCGAGATCCTGCATGCCGAAAAACTGATCATGATGACCAACATCGCCGGCGTGCAAGACAAAGCGGGCAATCTGCTGACCGACCTGTCGGCGCGCGAGATCGACGAGATGTTCGCCGACGGCACCATCTCGGGCGGCATGCTGCCCAAGATCTCGTCGGCGCTGGATGCCGCCAAGTCGGGTGTGAACACGGTGCACATCATCGACGGCCGCATCGAGCACTCGCTGCTGCTGGAAGTGCTGACCGAGCAGGCCTTCGGTACCATGATCCGTTCGCACTGAGCGCATGCGCTAAATGTATTTCCCGCGCGGCCGCGACAGCAGCCGTGCAGGAGCAGGAAGCAAAAAGGGATGAGCCATGCTCATCCCTTTTTGTTTGTCCGTCGTGGCGGTCGGCTCAGTACAGCTGCTCCACCTGCAATCCCTTTTGCTTCAGCAGCGCCGGCACGCTGTTCGGCCCCACCAGGTGGAGGATGCCGATCGCGGCGACCGCCTTGTCCTGTTTGCCTAGCAGTGCGGCGATGCCGTCCGCCAGGCCGGGATTGCGTTCGTCCAGCAGCGCTTGCAGGGTGAAGCGACTGGCGAAGGAGTCATCGTCTTCCATTTCTTTCAGCGCCTGCGTGAAGCCGGCGCTGTCGGCGCGGCGCCAGGCGCCGACCAGTTCATCCAGCTTGCGGGCGATATCGGCGTCGCCCAGTTCGTCCAGGGTGTCGCTGAGGAATTGCGCCTGCTGCGCGCTGTCCAGGCGATTGAAGATGGACATCTGGCGCTCAGCGCTCTCCAGTTCCAGCACCTTGCCGCCGTGCGCGCGCACCGTCGATGCCAGGTAGCTATCGACCGCCAGCTCTGGCTTGTAGCCGCTGCTGGCGTATTCCTGCACGGTCAGTGCGGTCGCCAGCAGCCAGGGGCGAAAGCCTTGCAGATGGCCGGCCGGCAGTTGATAGCGTTGCAGCGCCGCCAGGGTACGCGTGGTCAACGCCGGATCGAGGTGATCCTGGAAGCGCTGGCCGTCCGGGTAAATGCCGTAGCGCTGCACCGCGGCCTGCAGCTGGCCGGCGTTCTGCGGATCCAGCTCCAGCGCCAGCGCCGGAGCCTCGGCCAGCGCGCCGGCGATGCGGCTTTCCAGCGGATAGAAATCGGGTGCGCCGACGTGGATGGTGCCGAACAGGTGCAGCGTGTGGCGGCCGTCCGAGATCCGGTACAGGGCGCCGCGGTTGGGCGCCGCATCGGCCTTGGCCGCATCCGGCGCGGGAGCGGCCGCCACGCGTGCGACCGGGAGGTAAAAGCAGAACAGCCAAGCCAATGTCACTATAATCAGTCGTTCCGCAAAGCCTTTCACTGCTTGCCTTTCTTTCGTTGCCTCGTGTCCCCGCCCGTTGCCGGGCGCGGCTGGTTGATTTATGGCGTCCAATACTACACCGCTCTGGCTGTTCGATCTCGACAATACCCTGCACAACGCCTCGCACGCGATCTTCCCGGCGATCAACGCCAACATGAACCGCTACATCACGCGCGTGCTGGAAGCAGGGGGCCATCCCTCCGACGAGGCGGCGGTCAATCATCTGCGCCGTCACTACTGGATGCTGTATGGCGCCACCCTGCTGGGCATGGTGCGTCATCACGGCGTGCGCGTGCAGGACTTCCTGGACGAGGCCCATCTGTTCGAAGACCTGCCCGGCATGGTGCGCGCCGAGCGCGGCATCGGCCGCTGGCTGCGCCAGCTGCCGGGCCGCAAGATCCTGCTGACCAATGCGCCGCGCCGCTATTCGCGCGAGCTGGTGCGCCACCTCGGGCTGCACCGGCATTTCTCGCACCACATCTCGATCGAGGCGATGCATGTGCACCGTCAGTTGCGGCCCAAGCCCTCGCGCCTGATGCTACGCAAGCTGCTGGCGCGACAAAAGATCGCGCCGCGCCGCTGCATCCTGGTCGAAGACACGGTGGAGAACTTGAAAAGTGCGCGTGAGCTGGGCGTGCGTACCGCCTGGGTGACCCAATACCTGGCCGGCAGCCAGGCCATGCTGATGCACCAGGCCGGCCAGCGCGTGCGTAGCAGGATGCCGTCTTATGTTGACGTCAAGGTGAAGTCGGTGCGGCAACTGCCGCGGCGCCTGGGGAAATTGGGCGCGCTGCGCTGAGAACGGCGCGAGCGCATCCGGCGCCCGCTTGCAGGAGATGTCGCGGCGGACTCAGTCCGCGCAGTCGGCGCACCAGCCTTTGATGGTCAATTCCACTTCGTGGCTCTGGAAGCCCTTGCCCAATGTCTTGCGCAGGGCCGATTGCAACTGCGAGGCGGTGGACCGGTGCTTGTCGGCATCGGGCAACACGGTGGCCAGGAAATCGGTGCCGTCGCTGGCGTCCAGGCAGAACACCCGGGCACAGCGCGTGCACTTGAAGTGGCCGTGCTGGTGCTGCTTGCCGTGCGTGTGATCGTGCAGGCCGTTTTCAGGATGGTCGGCGCCGGCGCTGTAGCGGAAGATGCGGTCATCGCTGGAAATCTTGTGCGCCAGGCCGGCCTCGGTCAGGCAATCGAGCGCGCGATAGAGCGTGACGCGGTCCATGCCGGCGAAGCGATCCTGGATATCCTGATATCCTGGTGCGACGCGGCGCTGCGCGTTTCCAGTAAGGCGCCCAGCACGTTCACGCGCGCCTGTGTCACGCGTACGCCCGCCTCGCGCAGCTGCGACTCGGCCAGCACGGCCATGGCGGCGATCTGGGTATTGCGGCTGTCGGAGGGCGTGTCGGCGGCTTTGGCTTTCATGATCGGCATCGGCTTGGTGATTCAATGTGCCAGGAGACTGGCGGGAAAATGCAGGCGACCTGCTGGAATTGGCACTTTCCTTCGGTATTTTAGCCCATGCGGGAAGGTGTTTCCCGTCGCGCTGCGGCAGCGGCCGCTTATTTGCCGCCGGTCTTGCCGGTCTTTTTGGCGCGCGGATGGGCCTGGTCATAGACCTGGGCCAGGCGCTGGAAATCGAGCGCCGTGTACACCTGGGTGGCGGTGATCGAGGCGTGGCCCAGCATTTCCTGCACCGCGCGCAGGTCACCCGAGCTCTGCAGCACGTGCGAGGCGAAGGAGTGGCGCAGCATGTGCGGATGGACGTCGCTGGCCATTTCCAGCGACTGGCCATGTGCTTTCAGGCGCAATTGCGTCACGCGCGGCGACATGCGGGTGCCGCGCTCGGTGAGGAACAGCGCGTGACTGTCCGGGCCGGCATCGGCCCTCACCAGCGACGCGCGGATCGGCAGCCAGTCGGCGATGGCTTGCAGGGCTGCCGAACCCACCGGCACCTTGCGTTTCTTGCCTCCTTTGCCGGTGACAGTGACTTCGGCATTCTCCAGATCGATCCAGCCGGCCGATTCATAGGCCCCTTCACGCACATCGGCCAGGTCGATCGTGCTTAGCTCGGACACCCGCAGCCCGCTGGAATACAGCAGTTCGAACATGGCGCGGTTGCAGGCCGCGAGGGTGGAGGCCGGATCGCGCGCCGGACTGGCCTGCGACACCAGCCGGACGGCGTCGTCCGCCGCCAGCGCCTTCGGCAGGGGCTTGTTCTTCTTGGGCGGTTTCACCCCATCGGCCGGATTGGCTTTCAATTCGATTTCCATCGACATCCAGGCGAAGAAGCCACGCCAGGCGGACAGCTTGCGCGAGATCGAGCGCGCGTTCAGCCCGCGCGCGTGCAGTTGGGCCGCGCATTTGCGGATCTGGACCTGGGTGGTCTTGCGGAAATCGATATCGGCGGCCTGGGCCGGCTGTGAGGCGCCGGCGGGCGTCAGCAGGGTGCACAGTTCCTGCAGGTCGCGCCCGTAGCTGTCGACGGTATGTGCCGACAGCTTGCGCTGCGAACGCAGGAAGGAGAGGTATTGCCGGATCAGCGATTGCGCAGCGGTATCCATGCTCGCCCGTTCAGAAGCCATGCCGCGCTGCCCGGCCGCGGCGTAATGCGGGCAGGAACGTTCAGCGCAGCAGGCAGGCCAGCGCCGCGCTCGCAGTTTCGCCGATGCGGGTCAGGAAGTCGGTGCCCATGTCGGACGTAAAACGGTTGGCGTCGGACGAACCCAGCACCAGCAGGCCGAAGGCGTCCGGTGAGGCGCCCACGCGCAGCGGCAGGATGGCGACCGACTTCACCGAGGCGCTGTCTTCCAGCCAGGTGGCGGCTTCGAATTCCTTGTTGGGGCCGCAGAAGGGCGCCGACAGGCCGTTGGCGAAAATGCGCGCGTCTTCCGACACCGATTGCGTGGCCCAGCTATCGGCATGGGTTTCGCCCAGGTTCCACAGGCGCACGGTGACTTGCGGCACGTGGAAGATTTCCTTCAGTTGGTCGGCCAGCACGCGCGGCAGGTCGGCCTCGTTGCGGGTCAGCAGCAGGGCACGGCTCCAGGCCTGGAACTTGTTGGTGATTTCGTCGTTTTCCTGGGCGATGCGCATCAGATCGGCCATATGCAGTTCCTGCACGCGGATCTTTTCGCGCAGGATCTCCATCTGGCGTTCCTGCAGGGAAACGGCGCGGCCCATGACCGGGCTGGTCAATTTGATGGTCGACAGCAGCTCCGCGTGCTCCTCGAAGAAATGAGGATGGTCGAGCAGATATTCGGCAATCAGATCGGAGTCCAGTTGGGTGGTCATTGCTAGCTTATTCGTTTTGGTGGGACAGGTGCGATGCCGGGCCGATGCTGCGTCGTCGTGCCGGCAGGCAAGCCTGAAATTATCGCGAGATTATCCTCGCTATCGGAATCGCTGACAATCGCCGCACGCGCTTTGCCGGGGCTTTTGAGGGTAACTTTGCGGCTTTTTGCGTCGTATGGGGCCGATCTGATGTCAGAAGAGCGGGACATACAAAAGAAACAGGCCTGCATGATTACTCATGCAGGCCCGAATCGGTTCAATTCAGGTCAATGCCGACATTTGCATGCCGGACATCAGATCCTTAAATTAGAACTTGTGGCGAACGCCGACGATCACAGCGGTTTGGCTAGCATCGGAGCCAGTCGAACCACCGGTCACGCCCGGGTTGATCATGTCGGTGGTGCGCATGTTCGACACGAAGGCGTACAGGTCGGTACGCTTGGACAGCCAGTAGTCCGCGCCCAGGGAGATCTGGGTCAGCTTGCCCTTGGAGCCAAAGCCTTCGAAGTCAGCACGGGTGTGGTCCACGGCGGCCAGCAGCTTCAGCGACGGGCTCAGAGCGTAGGCGGTACCGATTTCGTACATGTCAGCCTTCTTCGAAGCGCCCAGGGTACGGGTGCCAGCGGTGAAGCCAGTGACGCCAGCGGTGTTCAGGTCTTGCTTGACGCGCGAGTAGTTGGCGTACACGCGTGCCGGGCCGAACTGGTACGAAGCAACCACGTTCAGAACCTTCGCGCCGGTGCTACCGATGTTAGCAGCGTTGGTGTACACGTTGCTGCCGGTGGTCGGGATCAGGTTGACGTCCGACGGGGTTGCGCCGGCCTTGGATTGGTAGTAGTTCAGGCCCAGACCCAGGGGACCGTTTTCGTACTTGCCACCGATGCCGAAGGCTTGACCAGCGGAGGTCTTGCCAGCGGTTTCGCCGAAGCCGTAGATCAGGTTGCCGGTGAAGCCGCTCAGGTTGGTGGTGGTGTAGCTAACCGAGTTGTTGGTAAGGGTACCTTCCAGGCGGTTCAGGCCCGAACCCGAGTTGGAAACCACGCCGCCGAAGTCAGCAACGGAGGTGTAAGCCGAGATGGTGCCAGCGTAGTCGGTTTGACGACCCAGCAGAACGGTACCGAAGCCACCAGCCAGACCGACCACCGACTTGCGGCGGAACAGGTTGGAGGAGGTCACGGTGTCGGAGCCTTGCAGGCCGCCGTCGTCGTTGGTGAAGCCGGTTTCCAGGTTGAACACTGCCGACAGACCGCCGCCCAGATCTTCAACGCCCTTGAAGCCGATACGGGAACCTTGGATCACGCCGGAGTTCAGGCCGAACTTGCTGCCGGTGCCGCCGCCGGGAGCGCCGGTGACCTTGCTGGAGTATGCGATGCCGGTATCAACGATACCGTAGATAGTAACGGAGCTTTGTGCTTGAGCAGCACCTGCGAACGCGCCGAGGACGGCCAGTGCCAGCAGAGATTTTTTCATTTGACATCCTTCTATAAAAATAGTCTTGAGGATCCGTACTTCTGGTCGGATGGTGAGACATTAAGGGTTCTCATTTGGCATGGCCGCAGATTGGTCGCTTGGCGGCTGGAATTTTGGTTGAAAGCGCAAAACAGCTTAGGTAGTGTTGTTTTTTTCAAACGCTTTCGACGCGGGAAATGCCGGAACGGCAAATTTCCGCTTGCGGGGGATGCCTTGTTATCGGCAGGAAGGGGGGAAACTTGATCCGTGGCGTCTCGTCTCGCGTACTGTTGTTAAAACGATGCATTTAATCTCTTTGTGACGCAATTTTAAAAAAAATCGAATTGTGGGGCATAATTTTGGCTTTCTGACCTAACGTGGAAGGCTGATGGCAAATCGCGAAGATCTCGCAATCATCCGCGCCGCGCGCGCCGGACAGGCGGAAGCGCAGCTCACTCTGGGCAAGCGCTACCTGTTTGGCGGCAACGGCTTGCCGCAAAGTCTGGGCACCGCATTCCATTGGCTGGAGCGCGCCGCTCGTCAGGGATTGGCGGACGCATGGATGCTGATCGCCCAGCACATCCCCTATGAAGTCGTGATGCCGCTGGCCAAGCCGCAAGAGGCGGCGCAGTGGTACGAGCGCGCCTTCGATGCCGGGCTGACCAAGGCCGGGCTGGTGTTCGCCCGTCTGGTGCTGGGCAACGTGGCGCAGATCAGCGCCGATCTCAAGAAGAAGGCGATCCGCGCGCTGGAGGCGGTGGCGCGCGAGGGCAATCCGGACGCGCAATGGCTGCTGGCCCAGCAAGCGCAGCAGGCAGCCCCCGGACAGGAGACGGTAGCCGACGATGGCGGCCAGGAGCCGGGGCGGCAGCATGAAGAAGTGCGTCAATGGACGCAAAAGGCGGCCGACGCCGGTATCGAACAGGCGCAACATGCTCTTGCCGATGCGGCCTGGCGTCAATCGGATATTTCCGGATTCCGCCAGCGCGCGCAGCCGCTGGCCGAGGCCCTGCTGCGTCAATATGAATCCTTGATGGGGCAATTGAATGCGCCGGCGGAAACGTTGGCGTCCAGCCTTGGCGCTCAGAACATCCAGTTGCTGCGGCGCCTGGCCCAGGTGCATCTGGCCGAGAAGCGTCCCGAGTTGCTGCAAGCCCAGCAATTGCTGGAGTTGGCGGCGCTGGCTTGCGACCGCGACGCCCAGCTTGCGCTCGGGCTGCTGTATGGCCGCATGGATGAGCAGGGCGCGCGCCGTTTTGCCGGGCAGGGTTCCGCTAACTATAAGAAGGCGATCCGCTGGCTGACGCTGGCCGGCGAGCAGGGCATGGCGGCGGCCTGGTATGTACTGTCGCGCATCTATCTGAAACCGGAATTCTCGCAGCGCAATCTTGTTGACGTGCAGCATTATCTGGAGCGCGCGGCGGAGATGGGCCACATGGCTGCGCAACTCGAATGCGGCATCGGCGCCTGGCGCAACCGCCGCGATGACCCGGGCAACGATGTACGCGCGCTGTACTGGCTGCAGAAGGCCGCGACGCAGGGCGCTGAAGAGGCCAAGGCATTGCTGGACAAAGTGGCGGACCGGCCGCGTCCGGCAGAATGGGCGATGCGGGCACGTGCGCAGTTGACGCGCGAGCTGGTCAATGCCTACCCCTTCCTGGCCGCGCGCATCGAGCTGGCGACGCTGTTCGGACTGACGCGGCCGGAAGCCCTGCTGATCGATCTCAAGCAGGCCGATTGCGGCCACTGCCTGATGGTGGATATCCGCAGTCAGTATGCGCGCAGCAAGCGCCGTCTGATCATGGTCGAGACCGGCGAGGAGCGCGGGGCGCTGAACCGCATCGGTCGTCTGTTCGAGGACATGGATTGCGGTCCCAGCGGGCCTGAAGGCAACTACCGCCAGCGGCTGTATCGCCTGAAGACGGCTTTGCCGGAGGAAGCGTCGGCCGATGAGGAGTCGGAAGAGCAAGGCGCGGAAGCCTGAATCGCCGCCGGCGATGGCGAAAACAAAAACGGCTTGCTGATGAAGCAAGCCGTTTTTTATCGTCGGATGCGGCACGCCGCATATTTATATAGATCAATCAGTCGGGCAGCTCGATTTCGCCCTCGAACACCGACACCGCCGGCCCCGTCATCATGACCGGGTGGCCAACGCCGTCCCAGGCAATACTGAGTACGCCGCCATGGGTTTGCACCGCCACCGGCGAATCCAGCATGCCGCGGCGGATGCCCGCCACCACCGCCGCGCAGGCGCCGGTGCCGCAGGCCAGCGTCTCGCCGGCGCCGCGTTCATAGACGCGCAGGTTCACGTTGTGGCGGCCGACGATCTGCATGAAGCCGGCATTGACGCGCCGCGGGAAGCGCGCATGGCGCTCGATCAGCGGCCCATCCACCAGCACCGGCGCGGCTTCGCTGTCGTCCACGATTTGCACTGCATGCGGGTTGCCCATGGACACCACCGAGATCCAGGCAGTCTTGCCGGCCACATCCAGCGGCCATAGCGCATCCTCGCCCTCGGTGCGGCTTTCCAGGCCGCCGCTGTCGAACGGCACGTCGGACGGCGTCAGGATGGGCGCGCCCATATCGACGGTGATGCGGCCGTCGTCTTCCAGTCGGGGCTCGATCACACCCGACATGGTTTCCACACGGATAGCGCGCTTGTCGGTCAGGCCCTTGTCGGTCACGAACTTGACGAAGGCGCGCGCGCCGTTGCCGCATTGCTCGACTTCGCCGCCGTCGGCGTTGTAGATGCGGTAACGGAAATCCACGCCTTCGCCCCGGGCTTTTTCCACCACCAGCATCTGGTCGGCGCCGATGCCGAAACGGCGGTCGGCGATGAACTTCCATTGCGCCGGCGTCAGGGAAATGGTCTGGTTGACGGCGTCCAGCACGACGAAATCGTTGCCGGCGCCATGCATCTTGGTGAATTTGATCTTCATGGGAAATGGAATGGACGCCTCCCCCGTAAGGGCGAGATGCTAAAGTTGAAGTGAGGGAGTTGCGGTAAGAGGTGGATCCTCACGTTCCGGCGGCATCGAGTGCCCAAAGTGAGAATATAGAGGTTCTCA
>WNDX01000086.1 GCA_009914615.1 Herbaspirillum frisingense | reverse complement strand
GCAGGCCAAGGCTCATGTGTTTGACTACATTGAGGTTGACTACAATCGGATCCGGCTGCACTCGACCCTGGGCTACCTCAGCCCAGAGCAGTACGAGCTGGCCAATGTCGCTTAGATAGGTGTCCGTCAATCAGGGGCAAGATCAGGCACGCGATGGGAATTGCCATACTTATAATGCCAAGACCTCGCGCGCCGGCGGGACGGGTTTGCGGTGCATCAAGGGGCGGGACAAAATACCTGGGGGAAATCTTGCCCGGAAAGAAGAAGTTGGAGTAGAAGCAGCCCCGGCACGGCTCGGCCGTGGCCGAAAAATCGCCGCGGATGAGGTGCATTCTGCGTCGCCTCTGGTTTGTCTTTACCTCCGGATTTCCCATGAAACGTGCCTTCGACGATCTGCAGATCGGCTGCATAAAACTGTTTTGTCTCGCGGCTGAACTCTCCAGCTTCGGCGCCGCGGCGGTAGCGGCCAGCCGTTCCATCGTCCCGGCGGGCTGGGTACGGACGTTGCCGACTACCTTATCGCCGCGTTCAAGATAGGCGCGGGCGATGGCCAGGCCGATGCCGCTGCCGCTGGAGGCGCCGATCACGTTGATGGTTTTCGATTGAAACCTGATGCTTTCCTTTTCCGTTGACTGGTGAACCGCGGGCCGTGGATCGGCCTGCGCGGCGGCAGGCGGCTGCGCTGCCCTGGAAGCAACGATAGGAATCGGACGGAGGCAAGAAAGGGCCTGGGCAGAACAGGATTTGATCCATGTTGGAACAAGGTGGAGCGCGGGAGACGCCCTGACGGCCGTTCAACGACGCTGGATCCTGACGTTCGTCAGGACGACGGAGGCGCGAAGGAGGGCGTTGGCGTGGGAGTCTGTGCCTGGCTTATTTGCGTGTCCCGAACGGCATGAAAACAAGGACGGCTGGAACGAAGACAGGCAAGCATGGACGGGGAAACGATAGACGGGAAACGATAGACGGGAAACGATAGACGGGAAACGATAGACGGGAAACGATGGACGGGAAATGGCGAGCGACGATCGCAGCATCAACCCGTCGTCCCGGCGAAGGCCGGGACCCAGTGACGTTTGTCGCGCCTCGATGGCCCTTGAATAGCCCTTGAATAGCCGTTGAATGGCCGTTGAATGGCCGTTGAGCGATATGCAATCCTGATCTGCGGGGAGACGATGGAGATGACGTGCCGGAGTCCGGCCTGGCTGGTCCGCATCCATGGATTCAACGACTTGCCGCAATAAAAAACGCACCCCGCCGGGTGCGTTTTTTTTTGAAGCGATGCTTGCCGGATCAGAGCTCGATCCTGGTTCCCAGCACCGCCAGAAACTGCGCCAGCCAGGCCGGATGGGCCGGCCAGGCCGGCGCCGTCACCAGCTTGCCGTCGGTGATCGCGGCGTCCACCGCGATGTCGGCGAACTGGCCGCCGGCCAGCTTCACTTCCGGTGCGCAGGCCGGGTAGGCCGAAACCTTCTTGCCTTCCAGCACGCCGGCCGCGGCCAGCACCTGCGGGCCGTGGCAGACCGCGGCGATGGGCTTGTCGGCCTTGGCGAAGGCCTGCACCAGCTCGATCACCTTGGGATTCAGGCGCAGGTATTCCGGCGCGCGGCCGCCGGCCACCACCAGGGCATCGTAGCCGGCCACGCTGACTTCGTCGAAGCTGGCGTTCAGGGCGAAGTTGTGGCCCGGCTTTTCGGTATACGTCTGGTCGCCTTCGAAGTCATGGATGGCGGTCTTGACCTTGTCGCCGGCCTTCTTGCCGGGGCATACCGCGTGCACCGTGTGGCCGACCATCTGCAGTGCCTGGAAGGGCACCATGGTCTCGTAGTCTTCGGCGAAATCACCGGTCAACAACACAATCTTCTTCGCAGTCATCGTCATCTCCTTGGAGGGTGGAGCCGGAGCCGCGGCGCCCGCACTGGCGCACCGGTCTTCCGGCAGGTGTGAAACTGGTCCGGTGGCAGCCTGCGCGGGTCAGGCCAGCCACCGCATCTGATGCGAGTCGCCCATCAAAAAATCCCGGTTCATTTCCACGCATTCGCGCAGATAGCTCCACAGCGCCGAGACGCGCGCCACGTGGCGCTGTTCGCTGGACGCCACCAGCCAGAAGGCGCGGGTGATGGCGATGTCCTGCTCCAGCACCGGCACCAGCTGATCCGACTGCTGGGCCAGGAAGCAGGGCAGGATGGCCAGCGCGCGGCCGGCGCAGGCGGCGGTGTACTGGGCCACCACGCTGGTGCTGCGGAAGGCGCGGAAGGAATCCGGGGCGACCGTATCCTTGTAGCGCAATTCTTCGCTGAACACCAGATCGTCGATGTAGCCGATGAAGTTGTGCAGAGCCAGGTCAACAATGCCGCGAATCGGCGCATGCCGTTCCAGGTAGTCGCGGGTGGCGTAGAGCTTCAGCACATAGTCGGACAATTTTGTGACCACGTAATTACCGGACAGCGGGCGCTCGATGGACACGCTGATGTCCGCCTCGTGCTTGGACAGGTTGACGAAGCGCGGCATCGGCAGCATGTCCACCGTGATGTGCGGATTGCGGGCGCAGAAGTGGGCGATGTGCGGCGCCAGCACGAAGGTGCCGAAGCCCTCGGTCGCGCCCAGCCGCACCTGGCCGGAGAGCTTGCTGTTGTGTCCGCCCAGTTCCTCGGCGGCGGCATAGACGGTGCTTTCTATGCGCTCCGCGTATTCCACCAGCCGGTAGCCGTCGGCGGTCAGCTTGTAGCCGTGATTGTTGCGGTCGAACAGTTGGCTGCCGACCTGCTCCTCGAAGCGCTTCATGCGGCGCGATACGGTGGAGTGGTCGATGCCCAGCTTCTTGGCGGCATCCACCCAGGCCCTGGCTGCGCGTGAGCTCGAGAAAGATCCTGAGATTGTCCCAGTCCAGCATGCGGTCTCCTGAGGGTTTGTTTTGCATCGATGCAAAATCATTTTGGATTTATGTTTATTGTACCGATATTAACGCACATGCAGAATAGCAATGCTGCTGAGGCGCCGAGGCAAAAGAATCTGGCGCCGCAGAGGGCAGGAGGTATGCGGCAAGACCCGGCGTCAACGTAACGCGGGCGTGGCCGACAACAATCACAATATCAAGGAGACACAATGCGTAAGAACGTATTCGGCCGTTCCGTCATGGCCGCTGCCGTAGCCTGTGCGATTTCCCTCTTCGGCGCCGCCGTGCCGGCCGCCGCGCAAGACGCCAATACCGTGAAGATCGGCATCCTGACCGACATGTCCGGCCCGTACTCCGCGATGGGCGGGCAGGGTTCGGTGGTGGCGGCCAGGATGGCGGTGGAGGATTGCCTGAAAGCCGAGTGCAAGGGCATGAAGATCGACATCCTCTCGGCCGACAACCAGAATAAACCGGATGTCGGCGTGACCCGCGCCCGCGAATGGCTGGACCGCGACAAGGTCGAGGCCATCGCCGACCTGACCAACTCGTCGGTGGCGCTGGCGGTGCAAAAGCTGATCAAGGAAAAGGGCGGCATCGCCATGTACAGCGGCCCGGCGACCGGCGCCCTGACCACCGCCGAATGCGCCACCAACGGCTTCCACTGGATGTTCGACACCTATTCGCAGGCCGCCGGCGCGGCCGCGGCGCTGACCAAGCTGGGCAACAAGTCCTGGTACTTCGTGACGGTGGATTACGCCTTCGGCCACTCGCTGGAGAAGGATGCTTCCGACGTGGTCAAGGCCAACGGCGGCACCGTGGTGGGTTCGGTGCGCCATCCGCTGAACGCCTCGGACTTCTCGTCCTTCCTGCTGCAGGCCCAGGCTTCCAAGGCGCAGGTGATCGGCCTGGCCAACGGCGGCACCGACGTGGTCAATGCCATCAAGCAGGCGCGTTCCTTCGCGGTGGGCGGCAAGGATCAGCGCCTGGTGGCGCTGCTGGTGTTCCTGTCCGACGTCCACGCGCTGGGTCTGGATGCGGCTCAGGGCCTGGTCTATACCGACGGCTTCTACTGGGATTACGACGAACAGACGCGCGCCTTCTCCAAGCGCTTCGAAGCCCAGTTCAAGAACAACAAGCCGACCATGGTGCAGGCCGGCGTGTATTCCAGCGTGTATCACTTCCTGAAGGCGCGCGCCGCTGCCAAGACGGCCGACTGGAAGGTGGTGTCGCAAAAGATGCGCGAGATCCCGATCTCCGACGTGGTCATGCGCAATGCCTCGATCCGCCCCGACGGCCGCGTGATCCACGACATGTATCTGTACCAGGTGAAGACGCCCGCCGAATCCAAGGGCGCCTGGGACTACCTGAAATTGCTGTCGGTGATTCCGGCGCAGCAGGCTTTCCGTCCGATGGACGCGGCGTGCCCGCTGACCAAGCAGTAACGCTTCTTCCCGGGGCGGCGCGCCCTTCATCTCCGCGCTGCTCCGGCCTTTATTTCTTCTTTATGGAAACCGCATCATGAGCCAAGCCAACATCCCCAACGTTCCTCTTTATCTCAACGGCGAGAAGGTGCAGTCCACTTCCAAGGAATGGCGCGACGTGCTCAACCCGGCCACCCAGGAAGTCGTCGCGCGCGTGCCCTTCGCCACCAAGGAAGAAGTCGATCGCGCGGTGGCCAACGCCAAGGAAACCTTCAAGACCTGGCGCAACACCTCGCTGGCGCAGCGCATGCGCATCATGCTCAAGTTCCAGCAACTGCTGCGCGACAACATCGCCCCGCTGGCCGAACTGATCACCCGCGAACACGGCAAGACGCTGCCCGACGCCGAAGGCGAAGTCATGCGCGGCCTGGAAGTGGTGGAGCACGCCTGCTCGATCACCTCGCTGCAACTGGGCGAGATGGCAGAGAACGTGGCCGGCGGCGTGGACGTCTATACTCTCTACCAGCCGCTCGGCGTGGGGGCGGGCATCACCGCCTTCAACTTCCCGGTGATGCTGCCTTGCTTCATGTTCCCGATCGCGGTCGCCTGCGGCAACACCTTCGTGCTGAAGCCGTCGGAGCAGGATCCGACGTCCTCGCTGTTCCTGGTCGAGCTGGCCAACCAGGCCGGCCTGCCGCCGGGCGTGCTCAACGTGGTGCATGGCGGCCCCGACGTGGCCAACATGATCTGCGACCATCCCGACATCAAGGCGGTCTCCTTCATCGGTTCGACCCACGTCGGCACCCACATCTATCGCCGCGCCAGCGAAGCCGGCAAGCGCGCGCAATGCATGATGGGCGCCAAGAACCACTGCATCGTGCTGCCCGACGCGCCCAAGGACCAGGCCATCAACAACCTGCTGGGCGCGGCCTTCGGCGCCGCCGGCCAGCGCTGCATGGCCAATTCGGTGGTGGTGCTGGTGGGCAAGACCCAGGAGTGGATCCCGGAAATCGTCGAGCGCTCCAAGGCCATGAAGGTCGGCCCCGGCAGCGACCGCAAGGCCGACGTCGGCCCGCTGGTCTCGAAGGCCGCCCGCGAGCGCGTCGAGCGCCTGATCGGCAGCGGCGTGGAGCAGGGCGCCAAGCTGCTGCTGGATGGCCGCAACTTCAAGGTGGCCGGCAGCGAGAATGGCAACTTCGTCGGCCCCACCGTGTTCACCGGCGTGAAGGCCAGCATGGACATCTATACCCAGGAAATCTTCGGCCCGGCGATGTGCATCGTCGAAGTCGAGACGCTGGACGAAGCGATCGCCTTCATCAACGCCAACCCGAACGGCAACGGCACCTCCATCTTCACCAGCTCGGGCTATGCCGCGCGCAAGTTCCAGAACGAGATCGACGTCGGCCAGGTGGGCATCAACGTGCCCATCCCGGTGCCGGTGGCCTACTTCAGCTTTACCGGTTCGCGTGCGTCCAAGCTGGGCGACCTCGGCCCCAACGGCAAGCAGGCGGTGACCTTCTGGACCCAGACCAAGACCGTCACCGCGCGCTGGTACGCGCCGGACGAGGAAGCCGGCCAGGTCAACACCACCATCACCCTGAAGTAAGGAGGCATCATGAGCGCCAACATCGTCTTCATCGGCCTGGGCAACATGGGGTTGCCGATGGCGCAGAACCTGGTCAAGGCCGGTTTCTCCGTGAGTGGCCACGACCTGGTCAAGGCCAGCGTGGACAAGCTGGTCGACACCGGCGGCAAGACCGAAGCCGACTCGATGGCGGCAGTGGCCAAGGCCGACGTCGTCATCACCATGCTGCCGGCCAGCAAGCACGTCGAGTCGCTGTATCTGGGCGACAAGGGCGTGCTGGCCTCGGCCAAGCCCGGCGCGCTGCTGATCGACTGCTCCACCATCGCACCGGAAGCGGCGCGCAAGGTGGCCGCGGCGGCCGCCGCCAAGGGCTTCGAGATGCTGGACGCGCCGGTCTCCGGCGGCACCAACGGCGCCACGGCCGGCACCCTGACTTTCATGGTCGGCGGCAGCAAGGCGGCGTTCGACGCGGCCCAGCCCTATCTGCAAAAGATGGGCAAGGCCATCTACCACGCCGGCGACAGCGGCAGCGGCCAGACCGTCAAGGTGTGCAACAACATGCTGCTGGGGATCCTGATGATCGGCACCTCGGAAGCGATCCGCCTGGGCGTGGCTAACGGCATGGATCCCACGGTGCTGTCCGAGATCATGTCCAAGAGTTCCGGCCGCAATTGGACGCTGGAAGTCTATAACCCTTGCCCGGGCGTGATGGATACCGCGCCGGCGGCCAAGGGCTATGCCGGCGGCTTCGGCGTGGATCTGATGCTCAAGGATCTGGGGCTGGCGGTGGAGAACGCGCTGGCGACCGGCAGCGCCATCCCGCTGGGCGCGGCGGCGCGCAATCTGTACGACATCCACAGCAAGAACGGCGCCGGCAAGCTGGATTTCTCCAGCATCTTCAACCTGCTGGGGAAGGCGCAGTAAGGCTGTCCACCGAGTCTGTTTGACCTCCGAGGTAACATTTGAACGCGGCTACGGCCGCGTTTTTTTATGGACGTCGGGGATGGAAGCGGCCGACCTCGGTCGCGTCGTCCAGCGACATTGCGGATGGACCGTTGATGAAATGAGGTAGCCTAGAGCCCATTCAGTCTGAAGGAAGGTTCATGAACGAAATCATCTGTCCGCATTGCGGCAAGGCATTCAAGATCGACGAGGCGGGATACGCCAATATCCTCAAGCAGGTGCGCGACAGCGAGTTCGAGCAGCAACTGCATGAGCGCCTGGAACTGGCCGAGCAAGACAAGCGCAATGCGATCGAGCTGGCGCAGACCAGGGTCGCTGGTGAAATGCAGAAGACTTCGGCCGCCAAGGACGCCGAGATTGCACATCTCAAAGCCCAGATCGATGCCGCAGCGGTTGCGCAGCAGTTGGCCATCAGCGAGGCGCTCGGCACCGTGGTGAAAGAGCGGGATACCCTGCTCAACGAGCTGGAGCGGTCGCGGCAGGATAAGCAGGCGATGGCGCAATTGGCGGAAGCCAGACTGGTCAACGAACTGCAAAAAACGGCTGCCGCTAAAGACGCACAGATTCAAGAGTTGAAGACCCAACTGGAGGCGGGCAAGCTCAGTCAGAAGCTGGCCATCACCGAAGCCGTGGGCACGGTGGAAAAGGAACGCGATCAGTTGAAACACGGGCTGGCGCAGGTGGAGCTGGAAAAGCAGTTGGCCGAAAAGTCGCTGAGGGACAAGTACGAGACCCAGCTCAAGGATCGTGACGATGCCATCGAACGCTTGAAGGATCTGAAGGCGCGCCTATCGACCAAGATGGTGGGGGAAACACTGGAGCAGCACTGCGAGACCGAGTTCAACCGCATTCGCGCAATGGCGTTCCCGCGCGCGTATTTTGAGAAAGACAACGACGCTCGCAGCGGCAGCAAGGGCGACTTCATCTTCCGCGATGCCGATGAGGCCGGCACCGAAATCGTCTCCATCATGTTCGAGATGAAGAATGAAAGCGACGAGACGGCCACCAAGAAGAGAAACGAAGACTTCCTCAAGGAGCTGGACAAGGATCGCATCGAGAAGAAATGCGAATACGCGGTGCTGGTGTCGTTGCTGGAGCCGGAGAGCGAGCTCTACAACACCGGCATCATCGACGTCTCGCACCGCTATCCGAAGATGTATGTGGTGCGTCCGCAGTTCTTCATTCCCATCATCACGCTGCTGCGCAATGCCGGGATGAAGTCGCTGGAATACAAGTCGGAACTGGCGCTGGTGAAAGCGCAGAACATCGACATCACCAATTTCGAGAATGAGCTCGACAGCTTCAAGTCGGCCTTCGCGAAGAACTATGACCTGGCTTCCCGCCGCTTCCAGACCGCCATCGATGAAATCGACAAGTCGATTGACCATTTGCAGAAAACCAGGGAAGCCCTGGTGGGCGCGGATCGTAACCTGCGCCTGGCCAACGACAAGGCGCAGGATGTGACGATCAAGAAGCTGACCAAGGGCAATCCCACCATGGCCGGCAAATTCGCCGAGCTCAAGGACGACGCGAGCGAGGCCGGATAGCGCGGGCGCAGCGCCCGCGGCCCGCGGCAAATGGAAACGGCACCCCGCGGGGTGCCGTTTTTTGCGGGACGCGACGCGGGCGACCCTACATCACTTCTTCACTTCTTTACTTCATCCTCGATATGCGCCCGGATGATGTCGGCGAAGCCGGCGTCGGCGGTGAAGCCCAGCGCCTTGGCGCGCTTGGCTTCGAACTGGCCCGGCCAGGAGTTGACGATGCGCTTGATGGCTTCGTCTTCCTTCCATTCGATCAGTTTCACGACGTCCTTGCCGGCCACTTCTTCCAGCGCCGCAACCATCTCCTTGACCGTCACGCACAGGCCGTCGATGGAGAGGAAGCGCGCCAGGCCGAGGTCGGCGCCATTGATTTCGTGGCCGTGGATCAGGTTGGCGATCGCCTGGCGCGGCGACATCAGCCACATGCGCGTGTCGGCGCCGACCGGGCAGACCGAAGGCTGGCCGTTCAGCGGTTCGCGGATGATGCCGGAGGCGAAGCTGGAGGCGGCCTTGTTGGGCGCGCCCGGACGTACCGAGATGGTCGGCATGCGCAGCGCGCGGCCGTCGATGAAGCCCTTGCGGCTGTAATCCTGCACCAGCAGTTCGCCCATCACCTTTTGCGCGCCGTAGGAGCTTTGCGGCATCAGCAGGGTGTTGTCCGGCACCACCGCCGGCAGTTCGCCGCCGAACACCGCCACCGAGCTGGTGAACACCACGCGCGGCTTGGTGCCCAGCGCGCGGGCGCGTTCCAGGATGATGCGGGTGGCGTCGAAGTTGATCTTCATGCCGAGCTCGAAGTCGGCTTCGGCGTGGCCGCTGACGATGGCGGCCAGGTGGAAGATCGATTGCGTATCGGCGGTGATCACGCGCTCGATCACGGCGGCGTCGGCGATGTCGCCGGTCACGGCTTCGATGCGCGGATCGTTGAAGCCTTGCGCGGGCACCACATCCAGCAGGGTGATGCGCTTGATTTCCTGCTGCGTGCCGTCGCGTCCGGTCAGGGTGCCGCGCTGCAAAAGCTGGCGCGCCAGCCGGCCGCCCAGGAAGCCGGCGCCGCCGGTGATGACGATATGCATGTGTTCTCCTCGTGGTCTGGTAGAGAAAGGTTCTGATCTGAAAATCCGTGCAGCGTCGCCGCTGGCGCCGGTGGGCGTGATCGTGCGGCGGACTCGCGGCAGCGATTATAGCAGAAAGTTGTCATACAACTTTTGGTTCATCTACAAAAGGGAGGGACGGAAATGATTTGCGGCTTTCCACAGCGGGGCAGGGCGGCAAAAGCGGTATCATTGCGCGCCATGAAGACCTCCGCCAAAACCGCAGTCTCTGTTTCCTCCGTCCCGCCAGCCGCCACCGGCCGTGGCAAGGTCACCCTGGCCGATCGCGTGACCAGCGCGCTGGCGCAGCAGATCCGGAAAGGGGAATTCGCTCCCGAGGAGCGCCTGCCCTCGGAGATGGAGTTGACCGAACGCTTCGCGGTCAGCCGCACGGTGATCCGCGAGGCGATCTCGCGCCTCAAGTCGGAGGGTTTGGTGGGATCGCGCCGCGGCAGCGGCACGGTGGTGCTGGGCGCCAACCAGGCCACGCCGTTCCGGCTGGACCTGCAGGTGGACGACGTGCGCGATTCCATCCAGGCCGTGCTGCGGGTGATCGAATTGCGCCGCGGGGTGGAAGGCGAGATGGCGGCCCTGGCCGCGCAGCGCCGCACCAAGGCGCAGAACCAGGCGATCCAGCAGGCGCTGAAGGCGATCGACAAGGCCGCGCAGGAGGGCCGGGACGGCGTGCAGGAGGATTTCGCCTTCCATGCCGCGATCTCCAACGCGTCCCATAATCCGCTTTATACCTCGCTGGTGCAGTTCCTGAGCCAGTTCCTGCACGCCGCGATCCGCGTGGCGCGCATGAACGAGGCGCGCAGCAGCGACTTCGGCCAGCAGGTGCGCGCCGAACATGCGGCGCTGGCCCAGGCGATTGCCGACGGCGACGCCGCAGCGGCCCGCGCCGCGGCCTTGCAGCACATGGAGAATTCGGCGCGGCGCATCCAGGCCGCGGATCGCGAGTTCTGGGCCAGCGAAGCAGGACAGGCGGCGGCGTTGGAGCTGGCGCGACAGGTGGGGCCTAAGGGCTGACTGCTGCATTTCGGACAGACAAAGCGCGCGACGATTCCAGTCTGATGCAGTTCTGTCGAGCAACGTCCCGCCATTCGGCGAAGCTGCGGATCCTATGGCGTCATACGGGCGTGGAGGCGCGACGACAATCGCTGTATCTCGGCTTTCGTGGCGGCGTCAGGTCAGCGGATGATGTGATCGGATGAGGGATGGCGCATCTCTTCCATATCGTCCCGGCGAAGGATGATGGCCTGGAATGGCGCCGCGCTGCAGGCGGCGTCGAGCGCTGGGACAACTATCCGGACATAAAAAAACGCTGCACAAGGCAGCGTTTTTTCTTTGCATCGGCGGAAAATTAACCGCGGACAACCTTCTTGTACTCGTTGGTACGGGTGTCGATTTCGATGTCGTCGTCCTGGCTGACGAACAGCGGAACCATCACGACGATCTGGTTGGCTTCGATGGCGTTTTCGATCTTGGCTTCCTTCAGGACGTTGCCCGAGGTGTTGCCCTTGACCGCCGGTTCCGAGTAGGCAACCTTGCGCACGATGGTGGTCGGCATTTCGACCGAGATGGCCTTGCCGTCGTAGAACACGGCTTCGCACTGCATGCCGTCCTTCAGGTAACCGATGGCGTCACCCATGTTTTCGCCTTCGATTTCGTACTGGTTGTACTCTTCGTCCATGAAGACGAACAGCGGGTCGGCGAAGTACGAGTAGGTCACCGGCTTCTTGTCCAGCACCACCACGTCGAACTTGTCGTCGCCGCGGAACACGCTTTCCATCGGGGTGTTGGTCAGCAGGTTCTTCATCTTCCACTTGTAGGTGAAACCGGTGCGGGAGGAACCGTTGACGTCCGAGCGCAGGACGATCATGGGCTTGCTGTCAACCATGATGATGTTGCCGACGCGGACTTCTTTTGCAAATTTCATAGCGGTATATGTCGTGAAAAGTAGGTTGCTTCAAACTGTCAGTAGCCTACTGGCAAAACCTCACCGCAAGCCCACTACGATTGAATTCCAAATTGCGTTTAAAAAACCAAGCCAGGTATTTTACCCCATTTTCAGGGGGCTTCCACTACCAGCCGCCGGGCGAACCTCAGCAAATTGGCGATGAAGTCGCCATTTGCCAACATCTTGTGCTGCCATTGTTCAGCCCCGGCGGTCAGCGCCGGCAATTCCGCATGCAGAGCGCGCCAGCTTGCCGCCCAGTCAACATCGCCCTGGCTGGCGCCGTTCCACGCGCGGTTGGCTTCGATCAGGGCCGGCGTGGCCGGATCGTAGATCTTGAGGAAGGCGTTCAGCTTGGTGTGGTGCAGGTTCTTGTCTTGCTTGTAGATGTTCCAGACGAAGGGCTTGCCGGCCCATTGGGCGCGCACGAAGGAGTCTTCGCCGCGCACGAAGTTGACGTCGCAGCTCCATAGCAGCTTGTCGTAGTCGGTTTGCGGCACGAAGGGCAATACCCGCAGGCTGAGCGCGCCGTGCGTGGCCGCCGCGCCGGCTTGCATCGTCGTGCCGAGGAAGGATTCCATCGTTTCGCGCGCCACGCCCTCGGGCACCAGGCAGGTGATCGGGACGGGCGAGGCTTGCCAGGCGGCGAACAATTCGGGGACAGGCGCGTAGTCATAGCAGAACAGCGAGACCTTGAGTCCTTGCCGTTCTTGCGGCGTCATGCCCAGCGATTGCAGGAATCGGGCTGCCTGGTTCTCGTGCAGGAAGGCCTGGCGCCGGGCGTCCAGGTCGGCTTCGAAGCTCAGTCCGCCGGTGCGCTCGTTGAAGCCGGGGAAGAAAAAGTGCTTGGTCAGTTTCAGCGACCGGTGCGGCGAGGGCAGGGTATGGCAGCCTTCCACCCATGGCTCGGCGGACAAGCCTTCCAGATTGAACCAGAGCGGTTTGACCTCGCGCCGCGCCATGGCCTCCACATAGGCGGGCGGGAGTTCGCAGCCGAAGAACTCGATGACGATGTCGGGGATATCCGCTGCCGTGTAGGCGCCATCCAGGCTTGGCCAATGGCGCACGGTAATGCCTGCGACCTGTTGTTCTTCGGCCGAGGGATCGACTTCCGGCCAGATGCGCTGGAAGCTGACCAGGTCGTCCACCCACAGTCGCACGGCGATGCCGTGCTCATGCGCCAATTGCCGGGCCAGGCGCCAGCAGATGCCGATATCGCCATAGTTGTCATACACGTGGCAAAAGATATCCAGGGTCCGGAGCGGATTGGCGGCGGCGGGATGTTGCATGCGGATGCGGTCGGAAAAGGCGGCAAAGCGCGAATGATACCCAAGTTGGGCGAAGGCCGGCGCGGTGGCGTGGAGGCGAGTTGATCGAGATCTTCAAAAATATTCAATTTAAATTTCTTGCAATTTAATTTTGAGCGGTTTAATATGCAAGCCATGGACAACGCACACACACCGACGCTGCCGGACGCGCTGATCGATGAAGCCCTGCTTCTCGACAACCAGCTGTGTTTCGCCATGTATTCGGCGTCCCTGGCGATGACCAAGGCGTACAAAAAGATCCTCGGTGCGCTGGATATCACCTATCCTCAGTATCTGGTGATGATGGTGCTGTGGGAAAAGGATCAGATCACCGTATCCGAGCTGGGCAGCCGGCTGTTTCTCGACTCCGGCACGTTGACTCCCTTGCTCAAGCGCATGGAAACCATGGGACTGCTGCACCGGATGCGCGATGCCGGCGACGAGCGCCGCGTGGTGGTGACCCTCAGCGATGCCGGCCGCGCCTTGCGTGAACGCGCCAAGGCGGTGCCGGTGAAGATGAGCTGCATGTTGCCGCCGCTGGAGCAGGTCAGGAGCCTGGTCAGCGAACTGAAGGATGTACGAAGGAATCTGCTGGACGGCGACGAATAAGGCGTCCGGAAGCATGAGAGCAGTTTTGTTGAGTAAATTAAGTTGTTCGCAATTATATTGTAAATAATTTATCTGGTTGTAGTAGCAAGCAAGACTTGAAGCGGCAGTAAAAAGCGGCGAATCTTTCGCCATCGTCACTCTCAAAAGTTGGCCTTACTTGGCCTGAACCCAAAAAACTGAAAGGAAATAACATGTCCTCCGACAAGATCCAAAAAGCCCTGTACACCGCCACCGCAACCGCTACCGGCGGCCGCGAAGGTTCCGCCAAGTCGTCCGACGGCGTGCTGGACGTCAAGCTGTCCACCCCCAAGGAACTGGGCGGCGCCGGCGGCCCGGGCACCAACCCGGAGCAACTGTTCGCAGCCGGTTACTCGGCTTGCTTCCTGGGCGCGCTGAAGTTCGTCGCCGGTCAGGCCAAGGTCGCGATTCCCGCTGACGCCAGCATCACCGGCAAGGTCGGCATCGGCCAGATTCCGGCCGGTTTCGGCATCGAAGCCGAACTGAACATCTCGCTGCCGGGTATCGACCGCGCCGTGGCGCAAGACCTAGTCGAGAAGGCTCACCAAGTGTGCCCGTACTCGAACGCCACCCGCGGCAACATCAACGTGACCCTGAACCTGGTCTGAGCCGCCGGCCGGTCCTGAGGCCGGCGCCCCGCAGCGTCGTCCGCCGGTGGCGGAGATGCTGCGTCGCAGGGCCGAAGCACTGCCTACCCCTCTGCGGAGGGGTATTTTTTTGTCCGCGGAAACAGAGGGCGGCGAGCGCGGCCCGGTTTCCATGATTTGTTACGCGTTTGTGACCTGTCCGGCACATTTGATCCGCGCCAGCCTTTCCCCTACACTTGCGCTCGCCCATCGCCGCCGCGCGGTGCGGCATTTTCCGGTGCATGGACGAGCGAGATGGCAAGCAAAAACGAGAAAGACGTCGAAGAAGGATCGGCCGATGCGCAGATCATGGCCCGCGTCTGCTGGAACTACTACAAGGAAGGCCTGACCCAGGAGGCCATCGCCCAGCAGTTGGGCTTCACCCGCAAGAAGGTGAACCGCATCCTGAACGACGCGCGCACCAACGGTTTCGTGCAGATTTCCATCACCAGCCCGTTCGGCGCCTGCATGGAGCTGGAAGCCGGCTTGCGCGAGAAATACGGGTTGCGCCAGGTGATCGTGGTGCCGGTGGCCTCGGACGAGACCGATGTGCGCACCATCGTCGGCGCCGCCGCCGGCAAGTGCATCAGCGACAACCTGCCGCCGGGCGCGACGCTGGGCATCTACTGGGGCGGCACCATCAATGCCGCGGCCCAGAACATCGAGCGCCGCCAGGCGGCCGGCAACACCGTGGTGTTGATGTGCGGCGGCCTCTCCAGGAGCACCCACATCAATCCCTACGACAATGCCTCGCTGATCTCGCGCGCGCTGGATGCGACCTGTTATTACATGACCGCGCCGCTGATCGCCGAGAGCGAAAGCCTGAAGCTGGCGCTCACCGCCAGCGAGCCGATCCGCACGGTGCTCAAGATGGTGGAACAGGTGGACATCGCGCTGCTCACCGCCAAGGACCTGACCGACCAGTCGACGGCGCTCAAGCACGAAGTCATCTCCCGCGCGACCTGCGAAGCGCTGCGCCAGGCCGGCGCCGTGGGCGACATCTGCGGGCATTACCTGGACGCCGGCGGCCAGCCGGTCGAGCATCCCATCGCCCGGTGCGTGATCAATCCCTCGCTGGAGCAGATCCGCCGGATTCCTCAGATCGTGCTGGCCTCGGGCGGCGCGCACAAGGCGCCCGTCGTGCGCGGCGCGATACTGGCGGGGCTGTGCCATGTGCTGATCACCGACGAGAAGGCGGCGCAGGCATTGATGGCCATGTAAGGTCGGGCGCGGTAGCGATGCGCGGCAGGCCGCGCATCGGCCCGACTGCTTATGCGGCGTCTTGCACCACGTGGTTGAGCGCCAGATCGAAGGCGTCGAAGTTGCGCAGCCGGCGATCCGCCGCCACGCCTTCGACGCGCCGGTTCAGGATCAGCGGCACCTTCTGTTCCGACATGCCGCCGTGCGAGCGCAGCGGCACCTCCAGCCCGGACAGGTCATGCCTGGCCGCGGCCGTTCCCAGCACCGTGTCTTGCGCCGAGATCACCACCAGGTCGCCGATGCGGTCGGGCGGCAGTTCGAAGCGCGCCGCCGCCTCGGCCCGTTCCAGCACCAGATGCACGCCCGGCAACCGCGCCAGGCGTTCGCCCAGCGCCGCGGCCGCCACGCCATCGCCGACGTGGATGGTGGCATAGGAGCCGAGCGCGCCGTGGTGCACCACATAGGGGTCGGTGATCGGCAGGATCACGCGCGTCTTCTCCGGGCCCAGCCAGCCGTCCAGCAGGTCTTGCAGATAGATCACGTTGGGCGAGCCGTCCGCCGCGTGCTTGGCATTCATGCCGTGGTCGGCGGTGAGCGCGATGACGGCGCCGGCATCGTGCAGCTGTTGCAGGTAGCCGTCCATCATCCGGTAGAAAGCGTTGGCTTCGTCCGTGCCCGGCGCGGCCTTGTGCTGCACATAGTCGGTGGTGGAGAGGTACATCAGGTCCGGTCGATGCCGCTGCAGCAGCCGCACGCCCGAGGCGAACACGAATTCCGACAGGCCGGCGCTGTACACCGAGGGCAGCGGCAGGCCGACCATCTCCAGCACGTGCTCGATGCCGTTTTCTTCCAGGTTCGCCTGGTCGGCCTTCTCGGCCGAATAGCAGATGCCCTTGAGCCGGTGGCCGAGCAGCGTGCGCAGCTTGTCCTTGGCGGTGACCACCGCCACGCTGGCGCCGGCGTCGGCGAACGCCGCCAGCAGGGTGCCGGCGCGCAGGTACCTGGGGTCGTTCATCATCACTTCTTCGCCCAGCGCGGCATCGAAGAAGTAATTGCCGCAGATGCCGTGCACCGCCGGCGGCACGCCGGTGACGATGGACAGGTTGTTGGGATTGGTGAAGGTGGGCACCACGCTGTCGGCGAGGAAGCGGCTGCCGGTTTCCATCAGGCTGGCGATGTAGGGCGCCACGCCCGCGGCGACCGCGGCCACCAGGTAATCGTTTTCGCAGCCATCCACGCACACCACGACGACGGGTGCCGAAGGCGCGCGGTAGTTCCTGTGATTGACGGTCAATACTTGGTTCATGAGAGCTTTCAGGATGAGACGGGACGCGCGCGGGAGCGGCGCGCCCCTTGGGTTGCTTCGACGGTTACTTCAACTGGGCGCGGCGCAGCAGGCTGCCCAGGAAATCGACCAGCGTCACGCCGGCGAAGATGATCAGCATCAGCGCCGCCACTTCCTGGTACATCAGGATGCGCAGCGAGGCCATCAGCTCGAAACCGATGCCGCCGGCGCCCACGATGCCCAGCAGGGTCGAGGCGCGGAAGTTGTATTCCCAGCGATAGAGGATGGTGTCGATCAGCTGCGGCGTCACCTGCGGCAGCAGGGCGTGGATCACCACTTGCATGGGCGTGGCGCCGCTGGCCTGGGCCGCTTCGATGGGCTTGGGATCGGCGTGCTCGAAGGCTTCCGCGAAGAACTTGGCGACCATGCCCAGCGAATGCAGGCCCAGCGCCAGCGCGCCGGGCAGCGCGCCGAAGCCGACCGCGGCCACCAGGAAGATGCCCATGATCAGTTCCGGGATAGCGCGCAGCAGGTTGAGCGTCCAGCGCGCGGCGGTGTACACGGCCGCATGCGGCGCGGTGGTGCGGGCCGCGCACAGGCCCAGCGGCAGCCCCAGCACCACCGCGATGGCGGTGCCGGCGATGCTCATGAAGAAGGTATCGACCAGCGGGTGCAGCCAGTCGCGCCAGCGGCTGAAGTCCGGCGGCATCATCTCGGTGAGGATCTTCCAGCAGGCCGGGATGCCGCTGAGCAGCCGGTCGACGTCGAACAGGCCGACCGAGGCCAGCGAGAACAGGCAGGCCAGCACCACCAGGCCCACGCGCAACTGGGTGCGGCGGGTGGCCGCGCGGTTCTCGGCGATGATTCCGGCGTATTTCTCGGCGGCGGCGCCGCCGACACCATTGATGGCATCAAGCATGTTGTTCTCCAGGTGCGTGAACGGGGAGGGGCGCGGACATCTCACTTGCCCTTGCCGCTGGTGTCGATGTTCAGCTTGGTGGCGGCTTCGCGCAGCTGGTCGAAGACGCGGTCGTCGATGGCGTCGAAGCGCTCGCCGTGGAATACCTCAAGGATCTTGGGATCGTTCAGGTTCAGCAGCGCCTTCCTGAGCTTGTCCTTCAGCGCCGGCGACAGATCCGAACGCACCGCCCACGGGTAGTTGGGAATGGGCGCGGTGTGGTCGATGATCTCGATCTTGCCGGCATCGACGATGCCGCGCTTGATGAAGGACTCCAGCAGCGGGCAGGTGGTCGCGCCGGCCTGCACGCGATTGTTCTGCACGGCCAGCGCCAGCGCGTCGTGACCGTTGAGGAACTGGTACTGGTAATCCTTGCCGGCCACCATGCCCAGGTTGAGCATCATGGTGCGGCTCAGCAGGTGGCCGGCAGTGGAGGCCGGATCGGTGAAGCCGAAGGTCTTGCCGCGCACGTCGGCCAGCGTCTTCACGCCGCCGGCCTTGCTGGCGATGATGCAGCCCAGGTAAGTGGGCGCGCCGTTGGCCACCAGCACCGCCACCGGTTCGATATTGGCGCGCGAACGCGCCATCACGTAGGGCATGGGGCCGTAGTAGCCCATGTCGATGCGGCCGAAGCGCGCGGCTTCGAACATGGCCGAATAATCCAGCGTGACGATCAGTTCCACCTTCTTGCCGGTGGCCTTTTCCAGATAAGCCTTGAAGTCCTGGTTGGCCTGGATGATCTTGGACGGATTTTCTTCCGGGATCAGCGCCACCTTCAGCGTGTCGGGATCGGGATTGGCGGCCAGCGCGGAAGTGGCGGTCAGGCCGAGGGCGCACAGCGCATTGATCAGGAGCGGCTTGAGCATCGTGAAGCACATGATGGTTTTCCTTGTGGGATGGCGATGAAGGTTCAGGCGTGGGCGAGGGCTTCGGCCAGCGGCTGGGACGAGGGCGCTGGCTTGCGCGAGACGGGCTCGCCGATGCCGGCGTAGATGCTGGTGACGGCCGCTTCGCACAGCTCGCGTGGCGCGCCGTCGAACACCACCTCGCCGCCACGGATGCCGATGATGCGGTCGGCGATGCGGCGCGCCAGCGCCAGCTGGTGCAGGCTGACCACGGTGGTCAGGCCATCCTGCCCGCAGACCTGCTTGATCAGGTCCATGACGCTGTCGGCCGCGGCCGGATCGAGGCTGGCCACGGGCTCGTCGGCGATCAGCACTTCCGGTTGCGAGACCAGCGCGCGGGCAATCCCGACGCGCTGCTGCTGTCCGCCGGAGAGCCGGTCCACGCGGGCGTTGGCGTGGGCCAGCAAGCCAACGCGGTTGAGGCAGGCCAGGGCCAGGTGCAGGTCATGCGCCAGCAGCGGGAACAGCGTGCGCCACGGCGAATGGAAGGACAGGCGGCCGGTCAGCACGTTTTGCAGCGCGCTGCGGCGCGGTATCAGCTGATGGTGCTGGAAGATCATGCCGGTGCGGCGGCGATGGTCGCGCAGCGTCTCGGCGCTGGCGACGATGTCCGGGTGGTGCGCGCTGCCGACCTGGCCGGCGCTGGGCGCGACCAAGCCGTTGAGGCAGCGCAGCAGGGTCGATTTGCCGGCGCCCGAGGCGCCCAGCAGCACGGTCAGTTCGCCGCGTCGGAATTGCAGGGACACCGGCTTGAGCGCCTGGTAGCCGCTGGCGTAGGTCACGGAAAGTTCGCTGACTGAAATCATGAGGATGCCTTTCGGGTAAGTGGGAGGAGGCGCCGGCCATTCACGGCATCGGCATCGGCATCGGCGCCGTGGCCTGCAAGGGCCGGCCGTCCAGGCCGCCGGCCGGAAGAGCGAGGTGCCGCAGGATGGTCGGCAGAATGTCCACCAGCGACACCGGCGCGTCGTCCACGCCGGCCGCGAAGCCCGTGCCGGCGATCATCAGGAACGGGCTCTGCTCATGCGTCCCCAGCCCGCCGTGCTGGCCGCGGCCGACGTAGTCGCCGGGTTCGTCCGGGTCTTCCACGTAGAACGAGGCGCCGGCGATGCCGGCCTGGTTGACGCGCTGATCGGCGCGCATGGAGACCGCGATGCGGCAGGTCTCATGGTCCGCCAGGCCGATGGTCGCCAGTTGCGCGCCAGCGAAGATCTCGCCGGCCCATGCCTGGCGGCCCAGCCAGGTGACGAGCGCGGCGATGCGATGCGCATGGGCATCGCTGACGCCGATGGTGAAGGCGGTGCCGTTGGGCGCGATCACCACGTCGCGGCTGTCGGCGCCGGCTTTCAGTCCCGCCTCGACCAGCAGCCGCGTCACCGGGATGCTCTCGATGATGGTCTGCATGCCATGGTCGGAGCCGACGATGAACAGCACGTCCTCGCCGGCTGCGCGCAATCTTTCCACCAGTGTCATGACGGCCTGCACGCAGACCTCGGCGGCGGCGATGCCCAGCAGGTGTTCCGACGATCCCAGCGGCGAGCGGTGGCCGCTGTGGTCGGGGTTGGACAGCCAGAGCGTGGCCGCGGCCAGCGTCTCGTCCTGTTCCACCCGCTGGCAGAACGCCTGGGTCATGGCGGCGTCGCCCGCGGCGCCGCTTTCCCAGCGCGCGGCCGGATTGGGCAGCAGCGGGATGCGGCCCACGCCGAAGGAGCCGGCGCGGTGCCAGACCTCGCCATGGCCTTCGGGATCGTGGAAATACGCGGCGCCGGCCGACACGTTCGACATCAGCAACGCACCGCCGACGGGGCGAACATGGTGCGCCAGCGCGGGGACTTTCAGCGTGGCGCCGGTGATGGCGCGCAGGCGGTCGATGAAAGCGGGATGGCCGACGTTATGGCATTGCAGCCCGTCGTCGTCGCGCAGGATGACGCAATTGCCCGCCAGGCCGTGGCGGGCCGGCTGGCAGCCGGTGGCGATCGAGGCCGAGCTGGTGCGCGTGGTGGAGGGGAAGACGCCGCGCGCCTGGGTGAAGTACCTGGAGCGTGCGGCAAGGTCGGCCAGGACCGGCGTTCTTTCCGCGCCGATGAAGTCGCGCCGCAAGCTGTCGCAGATGACCGTGATGACGCGTTTTCGAGGTGCCATGCATCGCCTTTCAAAGAATGGACGTATTCTAAGAGGCTGTTGCGAAATTATTTTAAAAGTTGTTTTAACCGGGTCCAGCAAATCAAGGCGCAAGCCAATGACAGGAAGGCTTCGTGGATATGAGCATAGCGTTCGTAACGAATCTTCAGGCGCCGAAACGAGTGCAGCC
>WNDX01000085.1 GCA_009914615.1 Herbaspirillum frisingense | reverse complement strand
CCACCATCGTCCCCACGGCTCGCTTGGCCATCTGACCCCAAGTGAGTTCGTCCAAAAGTGGTCAGTGAAACCCAAAGAGGCAGCTCCTCTCTAGTTCTAAACTGTCCAACTTCCGGGGGCAGGTCAGAGCTGGCCAATGTCGCTTAGATAGGTGTCCGTAAATCAGGGGCAAGATCAGTATATATCTCGGCGAACCCCTGCTTTTCCCTTACCAGCGTCACCAATTGCTCGAACACTGGCAGGCAGAGCGCATCTCGCCTATCAATCTTCTCTTCCAGCTCCTGTTGAGCAAAAGCCTTTTCCGCGCGTGCGCGAGCCAACTCTTCGTCCCGCTCCCCCTTTTTCTGATTCAACTTATCCAAAAGCGACATTTGCTCTCTCCCTGGTTAGCCCCTCAAAGCCTTAAGCAAGGCTCGAATATCATAAGGCAACAGGGGAATAGGGCCAAGAGCGAAAGAGAAGCATTGCAGACGCCTGCACTTTGCTAGCGACACATGGCGTCTGCTCTCAGTTGAAGTCGGAAAGCAAAAAGCCCCGGAGAATTTCTTCTCCAGGGCTTTGAACGCAACTGCGTCGAGTGTGGGCGAAATATAAGGCAGCTGTCCCAACGCCGTCAATCGATTTTTTTTGCCGCAGACGAAGCCTTGCTCGGCGGTATGACACCCTGCTCGACAAAATACGGGTAAAGGCGCTCTCGGGCCAACGCCTCCAGCTGACGCACATGATCCCGCACTACGCCGCTGGCGCGATGGAAGGTCGACTTCGAGCAGCCGAACGAAGCCGCTAGATCCCGCACGGATATCTTCGTCTTCACGTGATTGGCGAACTGGCGAGCCAGCAGCACGTCTACCGCCATCGACGGCACGTTGGCGACCATCGGCCGCATCCAGTCGGCCAAAGCGCGGATCGCGTCGCCGCGCTCCCGCGAAAATGCGTAGCGGCGCCGTCCGTCGACATCCTCGTAATCGGTGGCCCCATACCGTGCCAGCACCACATTCATCTCCGCCTCCGGCAGCTTGCTCTTGACGGCCGAGACGATCAGTGCGCACTGCGCCCGCACTTCGTCATCGGTCAGCCCCGAAAAGTCGATAGTCCCGCTGGGCGAGCCTTTCAGCGCGATAAACCATTCGGCCTGTGCTGGCGTCAAGGCAGGCAACCGGGCGTCGACTTCCTGATGCGTCGCCATCATCTGCAGCAACATTGACCTGGTGACGCATCCTTGCCGCGGTTCATTCGCGATCACCAGGAAGGCCGTGTGCAGCGCGTGCTCGACATTCCTGAAAATCGCTCCCCTGTTCACCTCAATTGCTACCAGCATCGTCTTCCCCATCAAGTGATACGACATACGCCACGCCGTATTGATCAAATTTCACCGCCACCTTGCCGCGCTCCAGCGGCGTACCAACCTCAAATCCGTTTTCCCAAGCATGAAAGACCGGCTCTCCTCGAACGCCGCGCTGCATCTGCACGTTGATGTGCTCCGTTCCGAAAGCCAGCCTCACCTGGTCAACAAACGCTGCAATCTTTGGCATCGTGTCCCTGGACTTCATTTGAGCCCCTTTCCCAAACCGTTCACACTATTCACATAGCTATCAACACGCTGAAAACCTTATGTATATTGACTTTGTGAATAGTCTTAATAGTTTGAATAGTTAAAAAAGGTATCCAAAGCAGAATCAAAAATCCCTCACGCGCGCGTGCACACATGAAGGCCCCACGTAAAACTATCCAAACCGTTCAAACCGTTCACAAAGCCCTTTCCTGAGCGGGCTTCGGGCCGTGAAGGGTTAAGTGCCAGATGAACGGTTACCGTTCACTTCCGCCATCCTGCCGGTCATCCTGGCGGTCATAAAAGCGCCGATAGCGCTGCAGATCCTTCTCGAACAGGTCACTGCCATTCTTGGCGTACTCCTGCAGCGATACCCCCTCACCAGGGCTGCCGATCAGATAGACCGTGCGCTGTTTCGCCGCTCCGCCTTCGCCGATCTCGTACTTCACCAGCTTGCGCTTCAGCGCATCGCCGGCGATCCGCTCGATGGTCCGGCCGAACAGTGTTTGCGTCGGCGGATAGCGCTCGCCGTTAAGAACGCACCACCTGACGAACCCGGCGTAGAGCTGCATAGCGCTGCAGGTCATGAAGGGCAAGGGCAGCGCTTGGGCCTGCCACTCACGGTAGAATCGCTCCGGCGCCGACAGGCCCAGGGCGATCAAATTCTGTTTCGCCCGGCTGTCGAGCGGCTTTGTGTGCGGCGAAAAGTCGGAACAATCGACTTCCTCTCGCAAATAGTAGAAGAACGCCTCCAAGCCGCCGCTGTCGATTTGCACAGCGACGTCTCGATAGAACTCCTCCTCGCGCTTCGGTGGCGTCCACAGGACCAGATAGCGCCGATCCGTCTTGTCGAGGGCCAGCGGCTGCAGCTCGTTCGACAGGAAGACGAAATTCATGTGGTTCGCCTCGTATCGCTCCGGCAGGTTCTTCGGGTTGATCGGAATCTCTTCCCCGGAGATCATGTGCTTCAGCTTCCCCTTGATCTGCTTCAGCTCGTTGCGCGTAACCACTTCGTCGCAGACCAGGAAAAGCTTCCGCGACGCCCACTCATTGAACTGCGATTCGATCTGCGCGTTACCGATCACCCAGGAGTACTGCCCGTAGATGCGTCGCACGACCTTTTCCCAGAACAGGTTCTTACCGGACCCTTCGTCGCCGTGCATGATGATCGAGGTGGCCATCTTGGCGCCGGGGTTCTGCAGCGGGTAGGCAATCCACTTCACGATCCAGACGAACATGTCCTGGTCGCCGTCGCACAGGTGCAGCAGCAGTTCCAGGATCAGCCCACAATCTCCTTTCTTCGGTTCGATGGCGAACCCGTCGTACATGTTCACGTACTCGGGGTCGCCATCGACCGCTCCGGTAGGATCGAAGACAAGCTTGTCGGCGCTGACCATGCGGCGCTCGCTGTTGCCCAGCCAGTACTTCACCTCGTCGGTGCCGAACGCCAAGCGCATGTCGGCAACCTTGATCTGCAGCTTGTTGACCGTGTCCCAGGCTGTGCTGGTGCCGTACAGCAGGACGAAGTGTTCCAGGAGGTAGTCGCGCGTTTCCCAGAATTCAGGCGGCCGCACCTTGGGCGGCTTCCCGGCTTTCTTCGGCGCTCCCCCGGCCCCCTCCGCCGGCGGCGCAGCGGCATCAAAGTCGGGCGGAGGCGCGGCGCCACTATGTGCTGGATCTCCGTCATCCTGCGCATCAGCCGTGGCATCCCCTTCACCTCCAGGGGGCCGGGGAGATTCCCCATCGGCTTCTGTCTTCGCCCTTGCTTTCGCACGGGGCGGCCCCATCGGCTTGGCTGTCGCTGGAGGCTTCCAGCCGGCCATGTCGATGGCAAAGCGGTAGATCGTTGCCTCGGTCACCTTCACACCGCCCGAGAATGACTTCCAGTGCTTCCGGCATTCCTCCTGGCCACCATAGCTATCCGACTTGGACGACCAGTAGTCCCACACGGCAAAGCCAGGTTCGCCCAGGGCGCTGTAGATGGCCATACCTACCTTGATCCACGTGTGATACTCATCGGCCGGGATGACGGCCAGCGCCGACTCCAGCTTGGCGCGGTCGCTCAAGGCCGGCGGCGAGCCGGACGGACGCTCGATGTCCTTGCTCTTGCCGCCGTCGACCAGCTCTCGCAGGCGCGACAATGCCGCCTCGGTGATCGGCTGCAGCTCAACCAGGTCAGACGAAAGAGAATCGGCAGTGAACGTGAAAAACTGGCTGCCACAAAACACCTCCAGTCCAACGCGGTTGGACTTGAAGGTCTCTGTCCGCCCTTCGCAGATGATGTGGAACCCCGTGCGCGATGGAGATCGCTCAGCGTAGCTCGGACAAAGCGCCAGCACCTCCTGGGCGAGCTCGCTGATGACGCCCTCTTCGTCGACGCACTTGTCGATATCGATACCAATCAATCCGTCATCAGGCAGGAAGGCGAAGCCGATCCCATCGAAGCCGCCCGCCGCTGCGGCCATAAGAGCGGCGTCGAGCGTGCCCAGGAGCGCACGGTCCTTGTCATCGCCTTGAGTGCCGTGTCGCTTCTTGCCGTTGATCCAGTACGGCACCTTGAGCGGTTTTTTCTTGCCAGGCTCAAAGCGCCAGATCATCCATTGCTTGCGGTCCTTGAGCGACCGCGGAATCAGTGCAACGTCCTTGATCACCGGCCGGCCCCCTTGCGGACCACCGACATGAACCGACTTCCAGCACCGCGCAGCTTCAGAATGGCGCCACGGAGGGCACGGCGTGCGCTGCGCTTAGATTCGATTGCCTCATCCAGTTCTCTCACGGCCGCTTCCATGGCTGGCAGGGTCGGCGCGGCCACCACCAGGCCAAGAGCACCAATCGCCTCTGCGCTCTCCTTCGCAACCGCCGCAAGGTGCCGCACCGCATCCATGTCGCCGGCAAGATCTGCGTCCATACTTCCCGCCACCAACTTCAGCGGTGCGAGCATATCGTTGATGCAGCGCAGGCGAATGTCCGCCGGCATTGCAACCAGGATCGAGAGCAAGAAGTTGATCGGGAGTAGATTGGAGTCCTTCGAGCGGTCATCCAACCACCGGAAGATGCGTTCCGCCATGACGCGCGACCTGGTGAAACTGTCTTGTGTCGGTGGCTCGAACCGGATACCTGTATTGGCCGGGCCAGCGATGCGCTCATGCGCTTCAACGATCAGTACGGCGACCGTCTCGCGGCTGGCGTCGATCCGCTTTCTCCACATGTCCACGTACGCGGCCACGATGGAGATCAGCGTGTGCGTTTCATTACGCATGACTTTTCGTCCCCTGAAAATTAAATTGGAAGCTGATCAATAAAATCTAGCGTCCGCCATGACCATGCATCGCTACCTGGTGCTGATTCAGTTCGGTGCCAAGCTTTCCCGTCACGACCTTGCGGCAATCGCCCCTCTCGTCAACAGCGCCGTTCGCCAGACCCTCTCTGGCTGCGAAGCGATTCTCTGCACCGAGGCGGCTGTATCGTTCGTAGGGTTCGCTGCTCGGCCAGCGGGGGAACTATTCCCGATTCTCGGCAAACACCTCCGACCAGGCGACCAGCTGCACGTCCTTGCCCTTGGGACCTCGGGCGCTACCGCGCATCCTGCATTGCATACGTGGCTCCAGCGAACAGCGGCAGCGATTCCCCGGTAACCAGCTCGGGCCAGATCTCCTGCCAATCGTCAGGCCGCAGCTGCTGTCGGGTAACCGCGCCCTTTGTGACCCGCTCAATACGAGCGCACAAGAGCGGCTCGATTAGGGTCCCGCGCGCCCGCCAATTACTGATGACCGACTGGCGAACGCCTATCAGCTGGGCCAATTTGGAGACCCCTCCGCAGACTTCGATGGCTTTATCGAGTGGTTTCATCCCGGCATTTAATCACCGTAGTGATATTTGCGTCAACACCCTTGTGATTCACAGAAGTGATTTAATCCGCGCCATGAACAAGGAAACCCTGGGGGAACGGCTGCGCGCCACCCGAAAAGCCAAGCACCTGACGCAAGCACAGCTTGCGCAGAAGGCCCACCTTTCTCAGGGAACAATAGGCAACATCGAGTCGGGTATAAGGGGGTACGGGGAAAGCCTGCTAGATATCGCTAAGGTGTTGGGGGTCAGCGCCGAATATCTACGAATGGAGACGGACGATCCAGGGACTGAGCCGGCCTCCAATGACAGCAACGTGCCGGGAAATCTGACAGCGCGCCAGATTGCACTGCTTCAGCTGTTCGACGGACTTACATCGAAGCAGCAAGACGAATACTTCAGGAATCTTGAAAATACGAAACAAGCCAACGCTGAGTTGATCGAAGAGCTCTCTCAGAAGCGGCAACAAAAATAACAATTTGACACCCTGCTCTTCACCCGCTGCATGAGAAATCATTGCGGCGAGGAATCACTCGGCCGGCCAGACTGTTGCAGACACGACATTGTCGTGTTTTTTTTATTTCTCACTTATCACATAAGTGTTGAATTATTTAATCACTTGAGTGATACTTCCCTCCGTTAAATCACGGAGGAGTCCATGAGTTCACACCGCAACAAGGCCACCGCATTCCAGCGGCCGCCCAAATTCAATTTCCTTGCAGCCCGCTTGCCTGCTTCCCGCCGCGATTGGCCGCTCGGCCTGTCGCCTACCGATGCCAAGCGGTCCGCGGCCAACCAGCACGGCAAGCGAGGCAACAAATGAGCCGCTTCTACTTGGCGCCAGAGAGTGAAGCCATGTTCCGGCGCGTCACGCATTCCCGTCTCATCTATCACGTGCACAAGAAGTGCCGCTGCGGCAAGCAGACCACCGCCAAGCAGCTCGCGCAGTACGGCATCTGCGCCACCTGCCACAAGAAAGCGGTGGCGGGAAATGTCCAGGCCATCCGCGCCCAGCTCAAGTCCATGATCACCGGCGAAGGCCCAGCGCCGAAGACGACACCCGCGCCCGCGGCGGAAGAGTGGACTCCAAACTTCATCGGCGTCTCATGCCACGCGGACCCGCTCAACGAGGCCAACAATCGCCGCTACTGGCCCGTGCCCGCCGACTTTAAGAAAGCGAGGACAGCATGAGCGAAGACAAGCGCATCAGACTCTCCACGACTGACAAGCGCATCGAGCTCGTCTTATCCGCCAGCCGTAGCACCCGCACCGCCGCCTTGTACCTAGCACCGAAGAAGGGGCATTACACCTCGACGTTGTTGGCCATCGCCATAGCAGACGAAGACGATTACTGCAGCATCGCCAAAGACCGCGACGGCCACTGGGCCTTGTGGCTGAAGTCAGCCGCATTCTTCGTGCGCGCAGCTGACGGCCAGCTGGTCGCCGACTTCTTCAGCATCGAACTGCCAGCAGGAGGCGAATCGTGAAAGCCTTCCTTCTCACGGTCACGCGCGAAAGCGGCATTCCGGTGTCGCTGACCATGATCGCGCACTCCTCTTTCGATGTGCATACGTCTGCACTCGACATTTTCGGCATCTGCAAGATCTCCGTGAGGCGCGTGTGAAGACCGTTTCTACGTTCGCCGTTCGCGGGCTGCAAGGGGTATTCGCCGTCGCCCTGCTCCTGGCCGCCTACGCCTGCACAAACAACGCCTCGGCTGGCTTGGAGCCATTCGTCGAGCTTGGCCAACAGATGGAACTGGACGCCGACAAAGTCGAGCTGGACGACCGGCCGGCGGTTGATCAGCTGCGCTCGATCTGCGCGGTCGACTGGCCCGATGACCTCGCCGGCGACAAGGCGAAGACTGCAGAGGCCCGCCGCAAGGCCTGCAAAGTCTTCGGCCGCTGAGGGGGTCGACATGGACATGCGACCACCGCCAGCCATGACGCTCGAATTGATGAGCAAGCGCCTGCACTCCAAGCACACCGACTTCCTGCCGGGCATGGAACCTGCCACCCTGACCAGTGTGCTCGACGACATGCGGGCACATGGCATCGCTATCGGCAATCCCACCGCGGCCCCCTTCGTGGCACCGCCCTTTCACAGCGCCTGGACGATCCATGTGTCTTTCAAGGACGCTGGCGCGGACATCCTCTTCTTCGTCCCTGACGAAGCTTCCAATCGGAGTAGAACATGACTTCCGAAGCCCCTCTCGATCTGCTTGTCGCACTGGTCGGTCGTCGTCCTGGGCTGCGCAAGCAGCAGCTGTGCGACGCGCTGGATCTGCCGGACGAAACAGTCACCAACCTCCTGGCCAATGCCCTCCTGGGCGGCCGGATCACAAGCAAGGACACGCCATCGCGCAATGGCTTAGTACTCCCTGAATATCATGCCATCCCCCCTGGTGCACTCAACTGGGGATCGACGTTGATCGACGCAGCGCCAGCGACGTCGACAAAAACAGACGCAGCGCCAATGCAGGCCGCTCCCACTGCGGACCAATCGCCAATGGGTTGCCCACGTCCGGCGCGCACGATGTCACGCGAGGCCGAGGCCATCGGATTCCTAGAGAAGCATGGTCCGGCCACCGCCCTGCAGCTTCGCGAGGCCATGGGAATCAAAGACTATCGTTCGGTCCGTAGCTTTCTGGGCAGGGCAATCGACGACGGCCGCGTCCTTGTGCTGGATGACGTCTATTCCCTCGGCGCCCATGGCGGCGAGCTGGTCAACGCTTGTTCCTCTTCTGTGGGCGACCACGTCGCCCACCTGGCTTCGCCACCCTCGGCTGTTTCCCCTCTCGGGGGCGCGGGGGAGCTTGGCGTCAAAGATAACCAAGTCCAGGATCTGCCGCTGACCTGGTCAATCTTCGCCGATGGCCAGGTCGGCATTTTCATCAAGCAGGGCACCGCCCTGCAGCAGCTGCTGTTCCTTTCGCAAGCCGACGTGGTCGGCTTGTATTCCTTCCTTTCCCAAACCAAGCCCGTCTGGAACCTTCTCCAGCCGAAGGAGCCCGTATGACCACCGCAACCGCTATCACCACGTTGACCACCAGCGCCGCGAAACTGACCGGCAGATTCGACACCCTGGATCGCTCTCGTATCCGCCCCTCTAAGACGAACCCGCGCAAGACATTCGACGGGAACTTCATCAAGGAACTGTCGGTGAATATCGGCGAGCACGGTCTCGCGATGCTGCCCCTGGTACGACCGGTGCCGCCTGATCCAGACTTCCCCGGAACCGACCATGAGATCGTCGCCGGCGAACAGCGCTTCCGCGCCACGGGCCTCCTCGACTGGAAAGAACTGCCGGTCTATATCCGCGAGCTGACCGACAAGCAAGCGCTGGAGATTCAGGTGATCGAAAACCTGAAACGCAAAGACCTTCATCCACTGGAAGAGGCCGAAGGGTTCGAGCAACTAATGAAGAAGCACGGCTACACGGTCGACACGCTCGCTGATGAAATCAAACACAGCAAAGCGTATATCTACGCCAGCCTGAAGCTGCTCGCGCTGTGCGACGGCGCCCGCAAGTCGTTCCTCGCCGGGAAGGTGATCCAGTCAGTCGCTCTGTTGATCGCACGCATTCCCAGCAGCAAGCTGCAGATCCAAGCCATCGAAGAAGTCGGCGCCACGAAGGACCGCGACGCCATGTCCGCCCGAAACGCTTCGGCGCACATCCAGCGCAATTTCATGACCAATCTGAAGGACGCGCCCTTCGATAAGAAGAAAGGCGATCTCCTGCCCAAGGTCGGCGCCTGCACCAACTGCCCGAAACGCTCCGGCAACGCCCCCGAGCTCTTCTCGGACGTGCAGGGTGCAGACGTCTGCACTGATACTGCGTGCTTCTCAGACAAGCGCCGTGCCTGGTCTGAAATCCAGCTCATGAAGGCCAAGGAAGCCAACCGCGAAGTCATCGAAGATCCCAAGAAGGCCAAGGAGATTTTCCCGCATCAGCACTCGCGGTCGAGCTTGGGGAAAGGGTTCAAATCGCTCGACACAACGTGCTACGACGATCCAAAGTATCGTACGTTCGGCCAGCTGGCGAAGGCGGCAGGCATCAATCCTACTGTCGTCCTGAATCCGTACACAGGCGACACCGTGGAAGTGATCCGAGAATCCGATGCAAAGGCGGCAATGAAAGAGGCCGGCATCGAGAAGAAGCCAGCCAACGCCGCTGAGAAGGCAGCCATCAAACGAGCTCAGATCATCACGAAGTACCGCACTCGTGCTCTGGAGCAGATCAGCGAGCAAGTCGCCGTCGCTGGCCCAACCCTGGAAGACTGGAAATTTGTCGCCTTCAAGACGCTCTGCGAATTGGACAACAACAACCTGCGCAAATGGATCAAACAGCTTGAGTGGGACATCAGCCTAGCGGCATACGAATCTCGCGCCGCCCTGAAAGCGAAGGTCGAATCGCTTGACGCCGGCACTCTGGCCAGCCTCATCTTCCGGACCATCATCTTCCCTCTCACGCAGGCCTCCTCGTACTGGAACGTCGAAGATCCACAAGCGCTGAAGGATATCTGCGATCGCTACCAGGTCAGCCTGACAAAGCTGAAAGCCGAAGCCACCCGCGAAGAGGCTTCTGCTGCAAAGGCAAAGAAGCCCGCCGCCAAAGCCAACGCCGCAAAGAAGGTCGCTTCTCCTGTTACGAAGCCTACGCCGGCAGTCAACAGCAAGCCGAAGGTATCGACGATGGCGACGACAGCCAAGCCAAAGGCACCGGCGGCGAAGAAGGCTTCCCCCAAAGTGACCGGGACCGCTCCGGCGAAGACCAAGGCGCCGGTACCTGGCTCCAGCTCCAAAACAGACGTTGCACCAGCCGCGACCGCAGCCGACGAAAGCGCAATAGCAGGAGGAAGCGGCACGCCACACCTTATCGGGGGCGATTCGTCGGCCGTAAGCCAGGCCAAAGCAGCATGGCCCTTCTCCACTCCGAAGAAGACTGAAGGCGACGCGCCCGCAGGAGACAATGAATGAACCGCCATCTCCGCAGGAAACAGCGCCGCGAAGGCTTCCAGCACAAGCGCCTGGACCACGGCAATGTGACAATGGCGCAGATGCCCTGGCGGGTCCGCGAGACCTTCGGCCCGGTCGAGGATCTGCTCTCCACCCTCGAGACGACCGGGGACATCGACACCGACAAGGACGGTCCAGTCTACCGGGCACCGGCCAGCCATGAGTGGTTTGACCTTGCAGGCGCGATAGAGGGCTTTGCCGCTTTCTATGACCAGCACGCTTGCATCAGCGGCCGGGAGATGCCGACCAGGTCGCTCCACCAGCTGGCCAACAAATTCTCGTACGGCATGATGGTGTTCCAGTCCGACGTTGACGCGGTGCGCCGCGACCTGGCCGTCCTCAAGGCTGAGACGATGCCGATGACCGAGAACTACACCACGGCCATCATCCACACCATGCAGGAGATCTCGTGAGAAAACGTCAACCGCCGTTGCCGGCACCAAAAACGACACCACCCACGGACAACGTCAATAATCCGCAGCACTACACTGGCCATCCGTCCGGCGTGGAGTGCATTCAGATCACCGAGCACATGGGCTTCAACCTAGGTAATGCCGTCAAGTACATCTGGCGCGCCGACCTGAAGGGCAATGCCATCGAGGATCTGAAGAAAGCTGCGTGGTACATACAGCGCGAGCTGCAAAAGCGAGGTGGTGCATGAAAGCTATCCACGACACGTTGGCCCTGCAGGCCTATTTCATCGCCCATGCGCCCGCCGAGCCCCAACCGTGGTTTCAGCCAGCGATGCCGCCCCGTCCGCCGTGTAACGGGTATGCAAGTGACGACGGGCAGCGCTTCTATGACACATGGATCGAGGCCGAGAAGCATGAGGGCGAACACTATATGCGCCTTGGCCAAGATGAGGCAGCGCAATGGGACATTGAACGCGCAAAGCAGCGTTACGTACAGTGGCCACTCGCTTGGGCTGACGAGCAGATCAAACTGCTGACCTTGCAAAAAGGCGCTGGCTCCGATGGAGTTGCGCCATGAGAATCCATTCCCTCAAGTGCTGGCCGGAGCCGTTCGCAGATCTGCTGAGCGGGGCCAAGACCCATGAGTTTCGCTTGAACGACCGCGACTATCAGGCCGGCGACGTATTGAAACTGCAATGCTTCGACCCGGCCACCGAGCACTACACCGGCGCAGTCCTGCAGCGCAAAGTGACGCACGTCCTCCGGGACGGCTTCGGCTTACCGGCCGGGTACGCCGTCTTATCACTCTCGAGCTGCCCCCTCGATGATCTTCCGGCGGACCAAGACGTGGCACTTAATGGGCAGTCGCTTCTGCCGGATCACATCCATCAGTACAAGGTCGTGCAGGACATCGAGCACCACAGCGGCACGACGTTCATCGCGCAGGTCTGCGAGATTTGCGGCCACCGATACGGCTCCACGCCGCCCGAGGCCACGCCACTCGTGCTGTATTACCGCGACCTCGCGATGGCAAACGGCCGCGAGGTGTTGCGCCTCAACCAGATCATCAACAGCCCGCAGTCCGGCGACTTCCTGCGCGCCGTCAGCACCGAGGGCGAGCACCAGCGTCAGCGCTGGGGCAGCTCGCACGACGCCGGCAAGACGGCGGCCGACTGGTTCTGGCTGGTCGGCCACCTCGCCGGCAAGGCCCTGGACGCACACGCCGCCGACAACATCGAGAAGGCCGAGCACCACGTCATCACAGCCGCGGCGGCGCTGCTGAACTGGCACATGGCAATGTTCGGCAAGACCGACATGCGCCCTGGCATCGATGGCGCCCCCGCGCCAGCTATGGCGCAGCCGGCAGACGTGCCGCAGGAGCGGGTGGCCAAGGTATTCGCGATCGCCTGCAAGAAGTATCCGGCTTGGCGGATCTGCGATGTCCCGGCGTGCCCAAGCACTTGCAGATACGACCTGCCTCCCTTCACGTTCGGCGCGGGGCCGCGGGATCAGTTGCACATGGCACCGAAGGACGCCAGACCAAGTGGGAGTGCAGAGCATGATGGATAAGCTAAAACTCTACCTCGACATGCCGGAGCTGATCATTGCTACCACACTGGCGGAAACCACCATCCAGAAGATGATTCGAGACAACGAGTTCCCGGCACCACGTCAGATCGCCGGCCGCCGGGTCGGCTGGCTGGTCGACGAGGTGAAGGAGTGGGCGCGGACTCGTCCAAAGTCGGAGCTTCCGCCGCCGCCGAACACCGGCGCTAAGAAGCCTGGCCGCGGCCGGCCGCAATCGCCTCGAGACGATCAGAAAGGCGCGTGATCCACTCGCGCCTTTCTGTGTCGTACTTGTGCCGGTTGTAGATTCCGCGCACGCCTTCCATCATGTGTCCGAGCATCATCTCAGCGATGTCTTCAGGACAGCCCATCGACGCCAGCAGCGTCCGCGACGTGCGCCGCAAATCGTGCGGCGCCCAGCCCGAGACAGGCATACGCTTCCGCGAATATTCCGGTCGGGACTCGCACTCAGGCCGCGCTGCCCACACTGCCACGCCGACATTCTTCTGAGGCACTGGCTTGCCCGACCGCTCGGTAAAGAGGTAGCCATTCACCGGGCCCTGCAGCCGCCGCTTGATGATCGCCAGCGCCCGGCCGACCAGCGGTATGCGGTGATCTGTAGCCCCACCCTGCCGGCGATTCTTCGTCTTCGCCTTCGGGATCGTCCACCACCAGCCATCGTTCTCCTCGGTGATCTCGGACTCATGGATCTCGCAGATCTCCGTCCCCCGAGCGCACGTCCACAAGTACATGGTCAAGATGTCTTCATTGATCCCAGTGAAGTTGGGCAACCAGGGAATTAGCAGGGCCAACTCTGCCTCGGTCAAGACCCGTTTTTCCGTCCCCTTGTACTCGCCGCGCACCTGAGCACCGCGGCTGCGGAACTGACCTCGCATGATATCGCGCCAGAAATTCGGCGTCTCATCAGGCAAATTGCCGGCGTCGAGGTTGTAGGCCCAGGCAGCTCCCAGCTCGCGCCGTAGGTTGGCCCCCTGAACAGGAATGTGAAGGAATTGCTGCAGGAAGGCAAACGCCTCTTTCCTGGTAATTGTCACCGCGCTCCGGTCGCCGAATTCCCCAAGCATCGTGTCGAAGATCCGCTTAACTTCTTTGTATCCCTTCTCCACACGGTTAACCCGCACGTGCCCCTCCAAGTAGACCGAGCAGATGTCACGGACCTTCAGCTTTGCAGCACGCGACGCTTCCTTGATGGCGGCCGCTGCCTGCTCTTGCGCCTGGCGATCTCCGCGGCGTTGGACGGCCAGGTCGACGCCCGCGTCGCGCTCGACCTTGAGCGCTTCCCAACGTACAATCGCGGCCGCCACCGACATGGTTGGCCACGCACCGATCTTCACCTGGCGCATTTTCCCATCGACCGGACTCTTGTAGCGGTAGATCCAACTGCGTGTAGACTCGGTGGCTTGCAGGCGAAGCCCAGGGTGATCTGGCACCACCAGGTGCTCACCAGGCTGCAGCAGCTTCGCGGCCCTTGCATCAAAATACATGCCCCCTCCGGCGTAACTTTTCATCACACATGTGACGCGCCGGCGATTGTAGCGTAACCTCGAATTTTTTCGATGCAAAAAGCTACGCTGATTTGGAAGTGTAGATGCACTTCGATGAGCTTCGACGGGGGAACAAGTTTTGCGGCAAAGACAGATTAAGCACTTATGAATCAGATAGTTACCGAAAATACCGCTCAAAAACAAGACTTTAGCGAACAGGCAATTGCCCACCATACGCCGATGATGCAGCAATACTTGCGCATCAAGGCGGATTACCCGCAAACGCTGGTGTTCTACCGCATGGGCGATTTCTACGAACTGTTCTTCGACGATGCCGAGAAAGCCTCGCGCATGATGGGCGTGACGCTGACCCAGCGCGGCTCGTCCAACGGCAATCCGATCAAGATGGCGGGCATTCCCTTCCACTCGGTGGAGCAATACCTGGCGCGCTTGATCAAGCTGGGCGAGTCGGTAGCGATCTGCGAACAGATCGGCGATCCGGCCACCAGCAAGGGGCCGGTCGAGCGCAAGGTGGTACGGGTGGTGACGCCGGGCACGCTGACCGATTCCGACCTGCTGCCGGAGAAATCCGAGCGCTGCCTGCTGGCGCTGCAGATCGCCACGGGCAAGCAGCGCAAGCAGGTGCAGATCGGCCTGTCGTGGCTGTCCATGGCCAGCGGCGCGCTCAAGCTGATGGAGTTCAACGTCGATGCGCCGTTGCTGGAAACCCGCCTGAAGCAGGAGCTGGAGCGCATCTCGCCAGCCGAAGTCCTGATCGCTGACAGTCAGCTGGAACAATGCCAAACGCTGCTGCCCAGCCGCGCCGTGACCGTGCCGGACTGGCACTTCGACCAGCCCAGCAGCGAGAAAGCCCTGCTGGAGCAGCTGTCCGTGGCGACGCTGGACGGCTTCGGCGCGCAGGGTCTGTCCACCGCCATCGGCGCCGCCGGCGCGCTGCTGCGCTATGCGCAATCGACCCAGGGCCGCGGCTTGCAGCATGTGCGCGCATTGACGGTCGAGTCGGAAAATGAATTCATCGGCCTGGATGCCGCCACCCGCCGCAACCTGGAACTGACCGAAGCCATCCGCGCCCAGGATGCCAACGCGCTGGCACCGACGCTGTTCTCCACACTGGACCATTGCCGCACGGCGATGGGTTCGCGCTTGCTGCGCCACTGGCTGCACCATGCACTGCGCGACCAGCAGGTGGCGCGCGCGCGCCATGCGGCGATCAACGCGCTGATGCGCACCGACGCCTGCTCCGGCCTCTCGGCCACGCTGGCCGCGGTGCCCGACATCGAACGCATCACCACTCGCATCGCTCTGCTGTCGGCGCGCCCGCGCGACCTGGCGGGCCTGCGCGCCGGCCTGCAACAACTGAGCTCGCTGCGTGCCTATGTCGCCATGTGCGGCCGCGACGCCGATGCGCCGCTGCTGGGCGAGCTGCATGAAGCGCTGGCCACGCCGGTGGAATGCCTGGATCTGCTGGAACGCGCCATCATGCTGGAGCCGGCCGCCATGGTGCGCGACGGCGGCGTGATCGCGCGCGGCTACGACACCGAGCTGGACGAGTTGCGCGGCCTGTCGGAGAACGCTGGCCAGTTCCTGCTCGACCTGGAGGCGCGCGAGCGCGCCCGCACCGGCATCGCCAACCTGCGCGTGGAATACAACAAGGTGCACGGCTTCTACATCGAAGTCACCAACGGCCAGAGCGACAAGGTGCCGGAAGACTACCGCCGCCGCCAGACGCTGAAGAACGCCGAGCGCTACATCATCCCCGAGCTCAAGGCCTTCGAGGACAAGGCGCTGTCGGCCCAGGAGCGCTCGCTGTCGCGCGAGAAATTCCTGTACGAGCAACTGCTCAACGACATGGCGCCGCACATCGTCACGCTGCAGGCCATCGCCCACGCACTGGCGCAGCTCGATACGCTGGTGGCGCTGGCCGACCACGCGGCGCGCAACAACTGGTGCGCGCCGCAACTGGTGGCCGAGCCCTGCATCCAGATCGAACAGGGCCGCCATCCGGTAGTGGAGAACCAGATCGAGCGCTTCATCGCCAACGATTGCCAATTGGCCACCGAACGCAAGCTGCTGCTGATCACCGGCCCCAACATGGGCGGTAAATCGACCTTCATGCGCCAGGTGGCGCTGATCACGCTACTGGCCTACGTCGGCAGTTTCGTGCCGGCCACCAGCGCCGCCATCGGCCCGATCGACCGCATCTTCACCCGCATCGGCGCCGCCGATGACCTGGCCGGCGGCCGCTCGACCTTCATGGTCGAGATGACCGAATCGGCGGCCATCCTCAACAACGCCAGCGAGCATTCGCTGGTGCTGATGGACGAGGTCGGCCGCGGCACCTCGACCTTCGACGGCCTTGCGCTGGCCTGGGCGATCGCCAAGCACCTGATCGACGTAACGCGCAGCTTCACGCTGTTCGCCACCCACTATTTCGAGTTGACCCAACTGCCCGAGGTGCACCCGACGGCAGCCAACGTGCACCTGTCGGCGGTCGAGCACAAGGACAGCATCGTGTTCCTGCATGCAGTGCAGAGCGGCCCGGCATCGCAGAGCTACGGCCTGCAGGTGGCGCAGCTGGCCGGTGTGCCGGCGCCGGTGATCCGCGCCGCGCGCAAGCACCTGGCGTCGCTGGAAAGCCAGTCGATGCAGCAGACGCCGCAGTTCGACCTGTTCAGCACGCCGCACTACGTCGAACCCGAGGAACCGGCGCAGCGCGACGAAGCGCAGTCCGCCCCCCATGACATCCCGGCCGCGCCTGAACAAGCGCCGCAGATCATGGTCGAAACGGATCCGCTGGCGCAGGCGCTGCTGCAGTCGCTGGACGGGATCGATCCGGATGCCCTGACCCCGCGCCAGGCGCTGGATGCGCTATATCAACTCAAGCAACTGCGCCGCGGCAACTGATGCGGCGCCCCGACCATCCTCCCGGAGAGTTCGCCACGCCATGAAGCGCATCCTGCTGACCGCCCTGCTGGCCTGTACCGCCCTCACCCTGGCGGCGCGTCCGGCATCGGCGGCGGCGCAGGATTTCGCGTTCGGCGTGATCAGCCACGCCTTCGCCGGCAGCAACGGTGAAGAAGTGCTGCGCCAGGCCATCACCGAGACCGATGCCGATAATCTGGCTTTCGTGGTGGTCAACGGCATCAAGTCGGCCTCCGAGCCCTGCGACGATGCGCTGTACAGCCAGCGGCACGAACTGCTGTCGCAGGCGCAGAACGGCGTCTTCATGTCGCTGGCCGGCAGCGACTGGATCACCTGCCGCGACCGCGAGCAGCGCTCGGACGCCATCGAACGGCTGGCGCGCATGCGCGAGCTGTTCCATGCCGGAGAGTTCTCCTTCGGCGCCAGCCGCTTGCCGCTGCTGCGCCAGTCGCTCACGCCCAAATTCCGCAGCTATGCCGAGAACACCCGCTGGGAAGTCGGTAACGTCCTGTTTGCCACCGTCAACCTGCCGGCCGGCAATAACCACTTCCTGCTGGACGGCGGCCGCAACAGTGAGTTCGAAGACCGCCTGATCGCCAACCGCAACTGGCTGCAGCACCTGTTCGCTTTCGCCGCGCTGAAGAAGAGCGCGGCCATCGTCTTCTTCAGCGACGGCAATCCCTTCGGCCCGCCGCCCAAGCGCTCCTTCTTCCGCACCCAGCGCGACGGATTCGCCGAAACGCGGCGCGCCTTTTCGGACCTGGCCGGCAAGTTCCAGGGCCGGGTGCTGGTGGTGCATGGCGAGACCATGAAGGCCAAGACGCCGCCGCGCATCCTGTGGACCGGCAACCTGGGCAACGTCGGCGTGGGCGAGCGCTGGCTCAAGGTGGTGGTGGACGATCACCTGCCGCAGCTGTTCGCGGTGGCCGATGCCGATGGCGAGCGACGCTGATGTGCGCACCGTTCCCGCCATGAAAAACGCCCGCGATTGCAGGCGTTTTGCTTTGCTGCAGCGGGGGCTTGATCAGTTCAGCGGCTGGCTGCGGAAGTGATCGCCGTCTTCGCCTTCATCTTCATCGTGATGATGATGGTGGCCGTGGGCGCCGTGCACGTGGCCGTGGGCCACTTCTTCTTCCGAGGCGGCGCGCACTTCGGTCACCGACAGGTCGAAGCGCAGCGCGATGCCGGCCAGCGGGTGGTTACCGTCCAGCACGGCCTTGCCGTCGGCCACTTCGGTGACGGTGAAAATGACGGTTTCCTCGTTGTCGTCATCCGGCGAGCCTTCGAATTGCATGCCCACTTCCAGCGGTTGCGGCAGGCGCGACACCGGCTCGATCTTGACCAGTTCGGAATCGTATTCGCCGAAGGCGTCTTCCGGCTCGACCTGGATGGTGACCTTGTAGCCGGCTTCCTTGCCGTCCAGCGCTTCTTCGATCTTGGGCAGGGTGTTGTGGTAACCGCCGTGCAGATACACCATCGGCTCGCTGCTTTCCTCGATCAGGTTGTTCTGCGCGTCCGACAGTTTGTAGTTCACGGAAACTACGGTGTTCTTTGCGATCTTCATCGTATGGGGTCCTTTGTATATCGGTGTGTGGTGCGGGAGCGGCGGGCTCTGCCGTTGTCATTCATGGCCTGTCGCCCCGATGGGGCCTAAGAGCGTTCCCCCTTGCCATTCCCGCGCGGCAAGGACTCTTTTAAACGGGTTCTCGACAGCGCGATTATACCTGCATCAAACTTCACCGCCTTTGCGCAGTTTCAAGCCCCTGGGCGCGCCTATAATGGCGGGCATGAACAAACTTGCCCTGCTCGGCGGCCTCACGCCCGCCCAATTCCTGCGTGATTACTGGCACAAGAAACCCCTGCTGATCCGCCAGGCCATTCCCGGTTTCCAGGCGCCCCTGCCGCGCCAGGAGCTGTTCGACCTCGCCAAGCGCGACGACGTCGAATCGCGCCTGATCACCCATCGCGAAGACGGTTGGGACATGCAGCACGGCCCCACCGTCAAGCTGCCTTCGCTCAAGCAAAAAGCCTGGACCCTGTTGGTGCAAGGCGTGAACCTGCACCACCCGGCCGCCGATGCGCTGCTGCGCCAGTTCCGCTTCGTGCCCGATGCGCGCCTGGATGACCTGATGATCAGCTACGCCACCGACGGCGGCGGCGTCGGCCCGCATTTCGACTCCTATGACGTGTTCCTGCTGCAGGCGCACGGCCAGCGCCGCTGGCGCATCAGCGCGCAGGACGACCTGTCGCTGGTGGACGGCGTGCCGCTGAAGATCCTCAGCCACTTCCAGCCGGAAGAAGAATTCGTGCTGGAACCGGGCGACATGCTTTACCTGCCTCCGCACTACGCGCACGACGGCGTGGCCGTGGGCGAGTGCATGACCTACTCGATCGGTTTCCGCGCGCCGGCCTACCAGGAGCTGGGCGAGGCCTTCCTCGACTTCATGATGGACAGCATCGACCTGCCCGGCCGCTACGCCGATCCGGATCTGAAGGCCAGCGCCAAGCCGGCCGAACTGCCCTTGGACATGATCGCGCGCATTCGCGAAGAATTGAACAAGATCCGCTTCACCGACGACGACATCACCATCTTCCTCGGCGAGCATCTGTCCGAACCCAAAGCCAGCGTGTTCTTCGAGCCGCCGGCCGAGCAGCTATCCTTTGCTCGCTTTTTCCAGGGCGCGAAAAAGCGCGGGCTGGTCTTGCATCGCAAGACCCAGATGCTGTATCGCGGCGCGCATGTCTTCGTGAACGGAGAATCCTTCGAGGTCGGACGCGCCGACAAAGCGATTCTGAGCCGGCTGGCCGACCATCGCCGGCTGGAGAAATCGGAGTTCGATGCGGCCTCTGAAGACCTGCTGGAAGCCCTCCATCAGTGGCATGAAAGCGGGTGGCTGGAATTCGCGTGACGCGTCTCGAAATTCTAAGAAACGGCGTCAGTTAATGCTTAGACAATCACGGGAAAACGGCTTGGATAAAGGCCCTCCGGGCACATGGGTTTAAATGTAAGAACTTACAAATTCTTACGAAAAAGAATGATTGCGGTGTGATTTCGGCAAAAAATAGCTATAATGACGGGCTGGAAAGTTTTCGTTGTCCAGGCGTGTTTCGGCAGGAAAAAGAAGCAAGAACCGAAGCCCGGCCGTGAGGTCAACCAGTACGGCGAAAGCCTCCTGTAGAGCGATAATTACCGGTAATTATTCATCGCACAATTTTTAAATATTGAAGGAATATTCATGAAAAAGACTCTGTTGATCGCTTCGTTGTTGGCTGTTGCCCTGGCTGCTTGCGGTAAGAAGGAAGAAGCTCCGGCACCGGCTCCCGCCGCTGAAGCTCCTGCTGCTGCTCCGGCTCCTGCCGCTGACGCTAAGCCGGCTGACGCCGCTCCGGCCGCTGACGCTGCCAAGCCTGCTGACGCTGCTCCGGCTGCTGACGCCGCCAAGCCGGCTGACGCCGCTCCGGCCGCTGACGCTGCTAAGCCTGCTGACGCTCCGGCAAAATAATCATCAGATTATTTTCTGAAGAACCGGTCCTCTGGACCGGTTTTTTTTTCGTCTGTTTTTTTGCCTGTTTTTTTGCCTGCTTTTTGCCTGTTTTTTTTGTCTGCTTTTCACCTGCGGTCCCCGCACCTTTGATCTTGCCCCTGATTTACGGACACCTATCTAAGCGACATTGGCCAGCTCGTACTGCTCTGGGCTGAGGTAGCCCAGGGTCGAGTGCAGCCGGATCCGATTGTAGTCAACCTCAATGTAGTCAAACACATGAGCCTTGGCCTGCTCCCGTGTGGCGAGGTGTTCACCATGGATGGCCTCGACCTTCAGACTGTGGTTCCAACTCTCCATTGCTGCGTTGTCGTAGCAGTTGCCTCTGGCACTCATGCTGGCGATCAAAGCGTATTGCTCCAACAGGGCGCGGTGCTCGCGC
>WNDX01000084.1 GCA_009914615.1 Herbaspirillum frisingense | reverse complement strand
GCGCCTTCTATGCGATTCTTGTTCATCGGCTCGCGATTTACGCTCCACGCTTCCTTCCCACACTCGGTCACCCTCATGCAGTTGCGCTTCACTTCATTCACTGTGACCAGCTCATGGCGGGACTTGCACCCGCAGGAGTGCGCCCATGCTGGGCGCACAAAGAAAACGCCGCGGCGGTTGCCCGTCGCGGCGTGTGCAGTGCTGTTCCCACTGCCGGGATTGCGGTGCGGCTTTGGCCGTTCTTCTGTGATGGCTGTTATACGGTGACGATTACTTCTTCTCGCCGCCGGCGGTGTCGCCGGATGCCGGCGGAGTAGCCGGAGCCGGGGCCGACGAATCAGCCGGCGGAGCGGCCGACGGTGCTGCCGGTGCCGCGGTCGAGCTGCCCGAATCGGCCGGAGCCGGCGACGGCGATGCCGCAGGTGCGGCCGGGGAGCTGGCCGGCGGCGTGGCAGCCGGTGCTGCGGGCGCTTCGTCGCGCTTGTTGCAGCCGGCGAGGACGGCGGTGAATACGGCGGCAGCCAAGAGGGTGTGGCGAATCAGCATGTTTTGCCTCCAAAGGTTGTTGATCGGATTTGCCGAAGTTCATAGGTTTGCCGAAATTCGACTACTTCTGATGCCAAATTATTCCTGTTTCGACTGCCGGGGACTGTCAGAAAACGACGCATATTCATGTCAGCCATCCGAGGCAACATTGCATGAAAAGCAACTCTTTCCCATCCGAAAAGCCGTATCATCGCGAGCTATGACAACGCTCACCGCCCGCCTCCGTGGCCTCGCCTCCCCCGGTCCGACCCGCCTGCTCGCGCCGCTGCTGGCCGCCGTCGCCCTAGCTCCGGCGGCGCACGCCGACATCGCGCCGGTCTCGGCCGCCCAATGCACGGAAATGAAGGCGCGCAACGTGATCACCGCCGCCAACCCGGTTCCCTGCTCGCGGCTGGCCACGGTCAGCTTCGATTACACCGATTTCGACGGCGCCACGCGCAACGGCTCGGTGGTGGTGCTGGACGCGGTGGCGCCGCAGGTGGAATCGCTGTTCGGCGAACTGCTGCTGCGCTCGGTGCCGCTGGCCGGCGCCCGGCCGCTGAAATTTTTCGACGGCGACGACCAGAAATCCATGGCCGCCAACAATACCTCGGCCTTCAACGGCCGCCCCATGACCGGCGGCGGCGCCTGGTCCAAGCACGCGTACGGCGCGGCGATCGACATCAATCCCCTGCAGAACCCCTATATCAGCCAGGCCGGCAGCCCGCAGCAGGAAGTGCTGCCGCCGCAAGCCGCCGCGCAGTCACTGCAGCGCGCGCCGGTCAAGCCCGGCATGGCCGAAGACCTGGTCGGCGTGTTCTACGACCACGGCTTCCTGATCTGGGGCGGCAACTGGAAGCAGCCGATCGACTACCAGCACTTCGAGATCGGCAGCCGCGACTTCATCCGCAAGCTCGCCGCGCTGCCCAAGCCGCAGGCGCGCGCCGAGTTCGAGCGCTATGTGGCGCGTTACCGCGCCTGCGCCCACAAGAGCGAACCCGCCGCGCCGGCTGCCGACGGCGATGAAGATGCGCCGGAGGATACCTCCTTGCGCGACAGCTGCGCCGCCCGTCTGCGCAAGTAAGTCGCGCTGTCAATGTCATGCCTGCGTCATTGCGCGGCAGGCCGGGTAAAGACTTGCAAGTTTGCGTTAAAAAGCACGGCGCGCCCGCGACGCGCGCCTATACTGCCCCGGCAACATCAGTCTGGGCCCAGTGCCCGGGGGGCCCACGCTTACTTGAGGATGAATACCATGCCGATCAATTCCGTCGCTTCCAGCCGCACCGCCACCGCCCATGCGACCATGCCGCCGCCGGCGAAGAAACCCGCGGTGAACTTCACCGATGTCATGAACGCCGCCGGCCAGTCGGCCGTGCAACAGGCCAACGCCGGCGCCACTGCGGTCAGCAGCGGCGCAACCACAGCCACCCAGACCGCCAAGGCCTGATGGAGAGCAGCCTCCGGCCCACGCCGGAGGCGAAATGAAAAAGCCCGGAGCGCGCTGGCGCGGCCGGGCTTTTTTCAGGGCGTCGCGTCGCTTCGCGCGACAGTGTCGCTGCTGCGCCCCTGTATATACTGTGCACTCCACCAGGACAGAACAATAAGGAGCAGCAGATGGAACAGTCGCAGGCCGGCGCGGACGTAGTGATCCGCAACGCGCAGCGGGACGATTTCCCGCAATGGAAGGTGCTGTGGGATGACTACAATGCCTTCTACGGCCGCTCCGGCCCCACCGCCCTGCCGCTGGAGATCACCAACGCCACCTGGGCGCGCATCCATGACGCCGCCGAACCGGTGCATGCGCTGGTCGCCGAAAACGAAGGCCGCCTGCTCGGTATCGCGCACTACCTCTATCACCGCAACACCATCCTGATCGGCCCTACCTGCTATCTGCAGGATCTGTTCACGGTCGAGGCCGCGCGCGGCAAGGGCGTGGGCCGGGCGCTGATCGAGGAACTCTATCGCCGCGCCGCCGCCGACGGCGCCGAGCGCGTGTACTGGCATACGCACCATACCAACGCCACGGCGCGCCGCCTGTACGACACGGTGGCCATGGATTCCGGCTTCATCGTCTATCGCAAGGCACTTTAAGCGCCGACTGCGTCACTGCGGCGCGTTGGCCTCGTTGAGCGCGTTGACGATGTCGGCACGCGTCAGATCCGGCGCGAACTGCAGGATGAAGTCATACGCATAGCCGCGCAGGTAGGCGCCACGGCGCACCGCCAGACGCGCGATGTTGGGCTTGAACAGGTGGGAAGCATTGATCGCCACCATCTCCTGATGCTTGCCCTGGTCCACCGCCATCGAGGCCACCAGGCCCACGCCCATGCCCAGCGACACGTATTGCTGGATCACGTCGGAATCCATCGCGGTCAGCACGATGTCGGGTTCGATGCCGGCCTGGCGGAAGGCTTCGTCGATGTGGCCGCGGCCGGTGAAGCCGACGTCATAGGTGATCAGCGGCCAGGTCGCCAGGTCGGCCAGGCTGACCTGCTCCAGCCCCAGCAACGGATGGCCCTGCGGCACCACGATCACGTGGCTCCAGGTATAACAGGGGAAGGACACCAGCTCCTTGAACTGCGACAGGCCCTCGGTGGCGATGCCGATGTCGGCCTTGCCCGAGATCACCCATTCGGCGATGTGCTCCGGCGCGCTCTGCTGCAAGGCGATGCGCACCTGCGGGAAGGCGTCGCGGAAGGCCTGCACCACGCGCGGCAGCACGTAGCGTGCCTGCGTGTGGGTGGTGGCGATGGACAGCGTGCCGCTCTGCTCGCCGGAATATTCCTTGCTGGCGCGGCGCAGGTTTTCGGCCTCCAGCAGCAGGCGCTCGACGATGCCGAGAATGCCCTTGCCGGGCTCGGTCAGCCCGGTCAGGCGCTTGCCGTTGCGCTCGAAGATTTCCACGCCCAGTTCTTCTTCCAGTTCGCGGATCTGGCGGCTCACGCCGGGCTGGGACGTGAACAGCACATTGGCCACTTCGGTCAAATTGAAGCCGCAACGCGCGGCTTCGCGGATGGATCGCAGTTGCTGGAAATTCATTGCGCCTGCCCTCCTTCTTGCTGGGCAAACACGCGCAAGCGCCGCGGCCGCACCACCAGGGTCTCGCCGCTCTTCAGGTTCAGTTGGGCGAAGCGCTCGTTGGGAATCACCGCCTCGATCAGCTCGGCATTGTCGTCACGCTCCAGTTCCAGCTGCGCCAGCGGCCCGATCGCATGCGAGCGGCGCAACTGCACCACAATGCCTTCGGCGCCCGGTGAATAGCGCTCCACCTCCAGCTCGTGCGGACGCACGAAACCGACGCCGGCCGCATCGCGCGTATCGCCGTGGCCGGGCGCGTCGAAACGCGCGCCGCCAGCGTCCAGCACGCCTTCATGCACGCGGCCGTGGAACAGGTTGACGTTGCCCAGGAAGCCGTAGACGAAGGGCGACGCCGGCTGGTTATAGACCGCCTCGGGCGTGCCGATCTGCTCGACCCGCCCCTTGTTCATCAGCACCACCTGATCGGCCACTTCCAGCGCCTCTTCCTGATCGTGGGTGACGAAGATGCTGGTGACGTGCAATTCATCATGCAGGCGGCGCAGCCAGCGGCGCAGCTCCTTGCGCACCTTGGCGTCGAGCGCGCCGAAGGGTTCGTCCAGCAGCAGCACGCGCGGCTCCACCGCCAGCGCGCGCGCCAGGGCGATGCGCTGGCGCTGGCCGCCGGAAAGCTGCGGCGGATAGCGGTCGGCCAGCCAGTCCAGTTGCACCAGTTCCAGCAAGCTCTTGACCTTCTCACGGATCGCGGCTTCCGACGGACGCTGGCCGCGCGGCTTGACGCGCAGGCCGAAGGCGATGTTCTCGAACACCGTCATGTGCTTGAACAGCGCATAGTGCTGGAACACGAAACCGACCTGGCGCTCGCGCACGTGGCGCGCCGAGGCGTCTTCGCCATCCAGCAGGACCTGGCCGGAATCGGGCGACTCCAGTCCGGCGATGATGCGCAGCAGCGTGGTCTTGCCGCAACCGGACGGGCCCAGCAGCGCGGTCAGCTCGCCCGCGGGGAAGTTCAGGGAGACATTGTCCAGCGCGGTGAAGCTGCCGAAGCGCTTGTTGATGTGATTGACTTCGATGCTCATGGAAACTCCTGTTATTCGTGCCCGGCGGCTTGCTGGCTGTGCAGGCGCCACTCGATGACGCTCTTGACCGCCAGCGTGACCAGCGCCAGGAAGGCCAGCAGCGACGCCACGGCGAACGCGCCGGTGATGTTGAATTCGTTGTAGAGGATCTCGACTTGCAGCGGGATGGTGTTGGTCTCGCCGCGGATGTGGCCGGAGACCACCGACACCGCGCCGAACTCGCCCATGGCGCGGGCGTTGCAGAGGATCACGCCATACAGCAGGCCCCACTTGATGTTGGGCAGGGTCACGTGCCAGAAGGTGCGCCAGCCGGACGCGCCCAGCACCAGCGCCGCCTCTTCCTCTTCATTGCCCTGCGACTGCATCAGCGGAATCAGCTCGCGCGCCACGAAGGGGAAGGTCACGAACACGGTGGCCAGCACGATGCCCGGCACGGCGAACAGGATCTTGATGTCGTGCTCGCGCAGCCAGGGGCCGAAATAGCCTTGCAGGCCGAACAGCGACACGTAGATCAACCCCGAGATCACCGGCGACACCGAGAACGGCAGGTCGATCAGCGTCAGCAGCAGATTCTTGCCGCGGAACTCGAACTTGGCGATGGCCCAGGCAGCGGCCACGCCGAACACCAGGTTCAGCGGCACGGCGATGGCCGCGGTCAGCAGCGTCAGCTTGATGGCCGACCAGGCGTCGGGCTCGGTGATGGAGGCCACATACACATCCCAGCCCTTTTTCAGCGCCTCGTAGAACACCGCCACCAGCGGCACGAACAAGAACAGCGTCAGGAACGCCAGCGCGATGCCGATCAGCAGCGCGCGCACCCAGACGGGTTCCAACGTCGCGCCCGGGGTCAACGGCGGTTCGCCGCGGGCGATGGAGATGGAGGAAATTGGAGCGCCGCTCATGTCAGTTCCTCTCGGCCCGGCCGCGCTTGCGGGTCCAGGCTTGCAGCAGGTTGATGGTCAGCAGCAACAGGAAGGACACCACCAGCATCACCATCGCAATCGCGGTGGCGCCCGCATAGTCGTACTGCTCCAGCTTGGTCACGATGAACAGCGGCGTGATCTCCGACACCATCGGCATGTTGCCGGCGATGAAGACCACCGAACCGTATTCGCCGGAAGCGCGCGCGAAGGCCAGCGCGAAGCCGGTCAGCAGCGCCGGCAGCACGGTGGGAAAGATCACCCGGGTAAAGGTCTGCCAGCGGTTCGCGCCAAGGCTGGCGGCGGCTTCTTCCAGCTCGCGCTCGGCCTCTTCCAGCACCGGCTGCACCGTGCGCACCACGAACGGCAGGCCGATGAAGGTCAGCGCCACCAGCACGCCCAGCGGCGTGAACGCCACCTTGATGCCCAACGGCGCCAGCAGCTTGCCCAGCCAGCCGTTCTGCGAATACAGCGTGGTCAGCGCGATGCCGGCCACGGCGGTGGGCAGCGCGAACGGCAGATCGACCAGGGCATCGATGATGCGCTTGCCCGGAAAGCGATAGCGCACCAGCACCCAGGCCACGATGCCGCCGAAGATCACGTTGAGGAAGGCGCCGATCAGCGAGGCGCCGAAGCTGAGCCGGTAAGACGCCATCACGCGCGGCGACGTCACGGCATCGACGAAGCCGCCCCAGGTCAGCGTGAAGGTCTTCAGGAAGAGGGCCGATAGCGGGATCAGCACGATCAGCGCCAGATAGAAGATCGTGAAGCCCAGCGACAGCCGGAAACCCGGCAGCACGCGCTTGCCGCGCCCGCCGTCAGCGGCCGGGCGAGCCGCTTGCGGGGCCGCGATGGAAACAGATGAAGCAGACATGGTCGTTCTCTTTTTATTACAAATGCGACTATAGGTGACCGATATTCGCACCCGTTAGTTATAAAGAGAACGAAAATTTTTGCATGCCTTTAGAAGAAAAACGCATAAAGATGCCGTGGGACGGCGCGCTCATGCATCCAATGATTGCCAAAAAGAAATGCAAATCAGGCAATCCTGTCCAGCAGCGCCAGCAGCAATTCCTGCCCGGCCACCCAGTCGCCCAGGCCCGATTCGGCATTGATATGCCCTTGGGCCCCGGCATTGCGGAAATGCGCGCCCCACACCCCGGCCCAATGCCGGGCGCGCGCGGCGCTCATCCACGGGTCGTCTTCGCTGCCGACCACCAGGGCCGGGAACGGCAGGCGGTGGCTGACCGCCGCGCTGACCTCGAACTTGTCGGGATCGGCCGGCGCCACCAGCAGCGCGGCGGCGATGGGAAAGGCCGCGCCGGATTCGGCCTGCAAGGCCGCGGCGCGGTGCACCGTGGTCAGGCAGCCGAAGCTGTGCGCCACGATCACCGTGGGCCGCGCCGATTGCGCCAGCACCTCGCCCAACCGGCGCGACCAGCGCGGCAGGTCGGCCTGGTTCCAGTGCTGCTGCTCGACGCGTTCGAAGGATGGGTAGAGGCGCTGCCAGCGCGACTGCCAGTGATCCGGCCCGCTGCCGTGCAAGCCCGGCGCGACCAGGATCCGGTAATCGGCCAGGCGCGCCAGGTGGGCATGCGAAGCCGCGCTTGCGGCCGAAGGTGGGCTCATCGGGTCCTCGCGCAAAAGAATGTCATGCATGGGTGAGACTCCCTATGCTACGCCGCCCGCGCCCGGGCGGCTTTCCGTACTTAGGCCGCCGCGCGCGAGATGCCGCCCTGCGGCAGGCGCGCGCTTGGCGTGTCCCACAGATAGCCCTGGGCGTGGATGGGCTGGGCCAGCGCGCGGCCGTACTGCTCCAGCTTGTCGAGCACCTCGCGGCTTTCGACACGCTTGAAGAAGATGCGCACGCCCTGCTCCGCCGCGCGCAGCAGCAGAAGCGCGACGCTGTCGGGATCGGCCAGTTCGCGCGCATCGACCTTGATCAGGTCGGGCTTGACCTTGTCCAGCAGACCCAGCGCTTCCAGCGGGCTGTTGGCCGAGACGCCCAGGCGGAAGCCGTTGCGGCGGTAGTTGTCCAGCACGTAGTTGAGCAGCCAGCGCTGGTTGGGCGTGACCACCGGCAATTGCAGCACGATGCGTTCGTGCGGCAACTCCAGCGCCGACAGGATGCGCCGATAGGCCACGCCGTGGTTGTTGTTGACCGCGGCCAGCAGGCGGGCGTGGACCGACAGGTGCAATTCGGGCGCATTATCGCCGGCCTGGCGGTAGTAATTGATGGCGTGCAGCATGCGGCACAGCCGATCCAGCTCGACCGATTCGTCGTCGCTGGCGGCCTGATCCAGCAGCTTCCACAGGTGCAAGCCGTCGTCGATTTCCGAATAGCTGCGGGCGAAGGCCTCGCAAGCGATGATGTTGCCGTCGCCGAAGCTGCGCACCGGCTGCAAGGCCGAGGTCAGCGAGGTATTGAAGAAGCGCCCGACCGCGCGCCCCTGTTCGTCCAGCCAGACTTTCGAAGAAGTCCCTGCGCCGCTATTGAGGCGCGCCAGGTAAGCGTCCAGTGCCTGATATGCCATCCGGCCTGCTCCAAGAAAAAGATGCGCCGCCCGCTGCGGGGCGGCAGCGGGATCACAGCTTGGCGATCGAGACTTCGGTGGCCTTCACCAGTGCCACGACTTCACTGCCGATGGTCAGACCCAGGTCCTTCACCGAGCGGGTGGTGATGACCGAGGTGACGATGCCGGCCGGGGTTTCGACGTCCACTTCCGACACCACCGATCCTTCGATGATGGCTTTGACTTTGCCCTTGAACTGATTGCGTACGTTGATGGCTTGAATGGTCATGCTCTCTGCTCCTCGATAATGCGACGCCGCACCTGCCGCGTCGCGATGGTTGAAATCGTTCTGCCGGATCTGCCCGATCCGCTTGCGCTATACCGCCCACTGCACCTGCTGCACGCCGCGCGGCGCGAACAGTTGCGCGTTGTCTTCCAGTGCCTGCTCGCTGCCCGGATGGCGCAGCACGCGCGCCAGGATCGCTTCTTCCAGCGCCGCGAACTGCGCCTGTCCGCGTGAACGCGGGCGCGCCAGTTCGATGCGCTGATCCAGCGCGACGTGGCCGTCTTCGATCAGCAGCACGCGGTCGGCCAGGGCGATCGCCTCTTGCACGTCGTGCGTGACCAGCAAGGCGGTGAAACCGCGCTCCTGCCACAGCGATTCAATCAGCGCCTGCATCTCGATGCGGGTCAGCGCGTCGAGCGCGCCCAGCGGCTCGTCCAGCAGCAGCAACTGCGGGTCGTGCACCAGCGCGCGGGCCAGCGCCACGCGTTGCCGCTGGCCGCCGGAGAGCACCGCCGGCCACTCGCCGGCGCGCTGCTCCAGGCCGACGTGGCGCAAGGCCTGCAAGGCTTGCGGCGCGGCCTGTCTGGGCAGGCCCAGGGCGACGTTGGCCAGCACGCGCTTCCACGGCAAGAGGCGCGAATCCTGGAACATGATGCGGATCTCTGGTTCCCCCGCTGCACCCTGGTCGTAGATCACCTCGCCACCGCTGGCGCCGTCCAGCTGCGCCACCAGGCGCAGCAGCGTGCTCTTGCCGCAGCCGCTGCGGCCGACGATGGCGACGAATTCGCCGGGTGCGATGTCGAGGTCGATGTCGTGCAAGACTTCGCGCCCTCCGAAGGACTTGGACACGGCGCGCAGCCGGATGCCGATGCCGCGGCCGGCGGCGCGGCTGACTTCCTGGTTTTCCTGTGCATGGTTGCGCATGATGGTTTCCTGTCGGTTATTGATAGCCCGGGTGCCAGCGCAGCCAGAAGCGTTCCAGCGCGCGCGCAGCGGTGTCGGCCAGCTTGCCCAGCAGCGCGTAGAGCAGGATGCCCACCAGCACCACGTCGGTCTGCAGGAATTCACGGGCATTCATGGTCATGTAGCCGATGCCGGCCTGCGCCGAGATGGTCTCGGCCACGATCAGCAGCACCCACACCAGGCCCAGCGCGAAGCGCAGGCCGACCAGGATGGACGGCAAGGCGCCCGGCAGGATCACGTCGCGGTACAGCGGCCAGCCGGACAGACCGTAGCTCTTGGCCATCTCGATCAAGCCCTTGTCCACCGAGCGGATGCCGTGAAAGGTGTTCAGGTACACCGGGAAGAACACGCCCACCGACACCAGGAACAGCTTGGCCGTCTCGTCGATGCCGAACCACAGGATCACCAGCGGGATCAGCGCCAGCGCCGGAATATTGCGCACCATCTGCAGCGTGGTATCGAGCAGCAGCTCGGCCGAACGCAGGCTGCCCGACAGCAGGCCCAGCACCAGGCCGAGGCCGGCGCCGACCGCGAAGCCCGAGGCGGCGCGGCCGCTGGACACCGCCAGGTGGCGCCACAGCTCGCCGGAGGCCGACAGCGCCCACGCCGCTTTGAGCACGGCGAAAGGTTCCGGCAGGATGCGGCTGGACAGCCAGCCGGCCTGGGCGGCGATTTCCCACCAGGCCAGCAGCGCCAGCGGCAGCAGCCAGCCTATCCAGCCGCCGCCTTGCCAGCGCCGGGCGCGGGCGGCGCTCCTGGTCTTGCCCGCGGCTCCCGGCACGCCGGCGGCATCGATCACGGGATTGGAAGTGGCACTCGTCATGGTCGCCTCAGCTTGCCGACACGCGCACCGGCGCGGCCTTGGGCACTTCGGTATTGCCGACGATCTCGCCGAACGGCCCGGTCAGGTTGTGGCCGGACAGGCCTTCGCGCTGCGCGCGCGGCAGCAGCGGGAACACCAGTTCGGCGAAGCGGTACGACTCTTCCAGGTGCGGATAGCCGGACAGGATGAAGGTATCGATGCCCAGCGCCGCGTATTCCTTGATGCGCGCCGCCACGGTTTCGCCGTCGCCCACCAGCGCGGTGCCGGCGCCGCCGCGCACCAGGCCGACCCCGGCCCACAGGTTGGGGCTGACTTCCAGCTTGTCGCGACGGCCGCCGTGCAGGGCCGCCATGCGGCGCTGGCCTTCGGAATCCATGCGGGCGAAGTTGGCCTGGGCCTTGGCGATGGTCTCGTCGTCGAGGCGGCTGATCAGTTCATCGGCGGCGCGCCAGGCGGCTTCATTGGTCTCGCGCACGATCACGTGCAGGCGGATGCCGAAGCGCAGCGTGCGGCCGGCCTTGGCGGCGCGCTCGCGCACGCGGGCGATCTTCTCGGCCACGGCGGCTGGCGGCTCGCCCCAGGTCAGATAGACATCGACCTGCTCGGCGGCCAGGTCGATGGCCTCGTCCGAGGAGCCGCCGAAGTACAACGGCGGATAGGGTTTCTGTACCGGCGGATACAGCGCCTTGGCGCCTTTCACGCGCAGGTGCTTGCCCTCGAAATCGGTGTCGCCGCCGGTATGGGTCTTGGCCAGCACCTCGCGCCAGATCTTCAGGAATTCGTCGGAGATTTCATAGCGCTCGGCATGGCTGCCGAACACGCCGTCGCTCTCCTGCTCCACCGGATCGCCGCCGGTCACCACGTTGATCAGCAGGCGGCCGTTGGACAGACGGTCGAAGGTCGCGGCCATGCGCGCCGACAGCGTGGGCGCGGTCAGGCCCGGACGCACCGCCACCAGGAATTTCAGGCGGCGGGTGGCGTCGATCAGGCTGGAGGCGGCGACCCAGGCGTCTTCGCAGGAACGCCCGGTCGGCAGCAGTACGCCGTCGTAACCCAGCGTGTCGGCCGCCACCGCGACCTGCTTCATGTAGTCATGGCTGACCGGCCGCGCGCCCTCGGCGGTGCCGAGGTAGCGGCTGTCGCCATGGGTGGGGATAAACCAGAAAACGTTCATGCGTGACTCCTGTGCTCGGCTTATTTCAGTACCGCATCGCTGACCTTGAGCGGCTTGGGGATCAGCTTCAGTTCATAGAAGGCGTCGGCGATCTTCTGCTGCTCGGCCAGCAGCTGCGCGTCCACCGGCTTGTAGATGTGGGCGTAGCGCTTCAGGCCGGTCTCGATGATGTCGGCGTCCAGCCCCTGGATCGGCGCCAGCTGGGCCGCGGCCTGCGCGGTGTTGGCGCGCACCCATTGGCCTTCGCGAGTGATCTCTTCCAGCAGGATCTTTTCGATCTGCGGATTCTTGGCGGCGAACGGACGCGCGCTGAGGAAGAACTGGTGATGGTTCACCGCGCCCACGCCGGTCGCCAGGCGACGCGCGCCGATCTGCTTTTCGGCGGCGGCCTGGAACGGATCCCAGATCGCCCAGGCGTCGATGGCGCCCTTCTCGAACGCGGCGCGGGCATCGGCCGGCGCCAGGTAGACCGGCTGGATGTCGCTATACGCAAGGCCGGCCTTCTTCAGCAAGGCGACCACCAGCCAGTGCACGTCGGAACCCTTGTTGAAGGCGACCTTCTTGCCCTTCAGTTCGGCCACGCTCTTGATGGCCGAATTCTTCGGCACCAGCAGGCCTTCGGCGTCCGGCGTCGGGATTTCATAGGCGGTATAGACGAAGTCGGCGCCGGCCGCCTGCGCGAACACCGGCGGCGCTTCGCCGACATAGCCGAAATCGACCGATCCGACGTTCAGGGCTTCCAGCAATTGCGGACCGGCCGCGAACTCGGCCCATTTCACTTCCACGCCCAGCGGCTGCAGACGCTTTTCCAGCGTGCCGTGGGCCTTCAGCAGCACCAGCGTATTGGCCGCCTTCTGGTAGCCGATGCGCAGCACCTTGGCCTCCTGCGCCTGGGCCAGCGGAGCGACGCCGGCGGCGATCACCAGCGCGCCCAGGGCAGCGGCGGACAACCGCGCCAGCGCGCGGCGGCGGAAGATGGATGCGTTGTTGTTCTTGTTCGGTTTCATGGACTCTCCGTTTTGTCGGCGTGCAAACGGCCTTCCGCTGCACCAGCCGGTTATCTCGTCGGGATGGGATCGCGGCGTCGGCCGCGCCGGCGCTGCTTGCGCGTCAGACGCTACATCGCACCTGCGAGAACGGGATCTCGCGGAATTCTTCCGGCGCCGCCTTGTGCAGCGCCAGCAGGCTGGCGGACAGCTGGGCCACGCCTTCTTCCACGCGGGTGGCGATGGGCGCGTCCAGCAGCAAGCCCTGCTCTTCGCTCCAGGTGACCTGGGATTCGGTGGCGTAGATGCTGGGCAGAACGTGCTTGGGATTGAGCGAGGACAGCACCGGGCGCAGCGCGTAATCCAGCGCCAGCATGTGCGACTGGCTGCCGCCGGTGGCCAGCGGCAGCACCAGCTTATCGGTCAGCCCGAACTGCGGCAGCAGATCGAGGAAGGCTTTCAGGATGCCGCTATAGGCCGCCTTGTACACCGGCGTGGCAACCACCACTGCCGAGGCTTCTTGCACCGTCGAGAGCGCGGCCTTGATCTGCGCGTCGTTCCAGTCGGCGCGCAGGATGGCCTGCCCCGGCAGGTCGCGCACCTCGATGCGGGCGTAGCGATGGCCGAGCTGGTCCAGCTTGTCGCCGACGTGGTTCAGCAGGCGGGTGGAACGGGAAGGCGCCGATGGGCTGCCGGCCAGCAACAGGATGGTCATGTCAGTCTGCTCAATCTGCTTTTCTTGCTTGATGGGCAGGCGCTGCGCCTGCCGGTGTTGGCTGCGGACCGGACGGGGCCGGTCCGCGCTGGGTCGTTCAGATCACTTCTTGTTCGGGGCGTACAACTGGTCGAAAGTGCCGCCGTCGGCGAAGTGGGTCTTCTGGGCCTTCTGCCAGCCGCCGAAATCCTTGTCGATGGTCACCAGGTTCAGCTTCGGGAATTGCGCAGCGTACTTGGCGGCGATCTTCGGATCGATGGGACGGTAGTAGTTCTTGGCGATGATTTCCTGGCCCTCTTCCGAATACAGGTGTTTCAGGTATTCCTCGGCCACCTTGCGGGTGCCGCGACGATCGGCCACCTTGTCCACCACCGCCACCGGCGGTTCGGTCAGGATGGAGATCGACGGCGCGACGATGTCGAACTTGTCCGGGCCCCATTCCTTCAGCGAGATCAGGGCTTCGTTTTCCCAGGCCAGCAGGACGTCGCCGATGCCACGCTCGACGAAGGTGATGGTGGCGCCGCGGGCGCCGGAGTCCAGCACCGGCACGTTCTTGAACAGCTTGCCGATGTAGTCGCGCGCTGCGGCCTCGTTGCCGCCCTTCTTCTGCGCGTAGGCCCAGGCCGCCAGGTAGTTCCAGCGCGCGCCGCCGGAGGTCTTGGGGTTGGGCGTGATGACCGACACGCCCGGCTTGATCAGGTCGTCCCAATCCTTGATGCCCTTGGGGTTGCCCTTGCGCACCAGGAACACGATGGTGGAGGTATAGGGCGAGCTATTGTGCGGCAGGCGCTTTTGCCAATCGGCCGGCAGCAGCTTGGCCTTTTCCGAGATTTCGTCGATGTCATAGGCCAGCGCCAGGGTCACCACGTCGGCGTCGATGCCGTCGATCACCGAACGGCCCTGCTTGCCGGAGCCGCCATGGGAAGCCTTGATGGTGACGTTGTCGCCGCTCTTTTCCTTCCAGTACTTGGAGAAGGCCTTGTTGTAGTCGGCGTAGAGTTCGCGCGTCGGGTCGTAGGAGACGTTGAGCAGCGAGAGATCGGCCGCTTGGGCGACGTGAGCGGCTTGCGCCAGCACCAGCGCGGCGGCGACCGATTTGATGATGTTCTTCAGCATATTCCGTTCCCAGGAGTGTTCTGTTGTTTTGGAGAGCACAGGTTAATGAGGCGGCTCTTGAAAAAGAACGAATACTTTCTTCTCTGGTTATGCGAAAAACAGATATGCAAGATCAGGCGCGCGGAATAAGGCGGCGCGTCTTTATAACGAAACATGCAGATACGTCGATACCGGCCGTTTCCGGATACATCGGCAACACGCAGCGGCGGGGCACTAACGGTCGTGCTAAAAAATACCGGTTTCTGCGCACGCTTGCCCCGCGCCCGCCCGGCGCTGCCAAATGCGTAAATCGTTTACATAAAAAGCACGGTCGAACTTTTTCTTGTTTTCACAATGTGGTATAACTCTTTTTATTGCAACGCATCAGGCCGCGCCATGAAAAAAGAAGCTGCAGGCGAGACAGAAAACATATCCATCCAGGTCATCGAGCGCATGGTATCGCTGCTCGACGCGCTGGCCGCGTATCCCGACCCGGTCAGCCTGAAAGAATTGTCGGCCGCCACCGACCTGCATCCCTCGACCGCCCACCGCATCCTCAACGACCTGGTGGTCAAGCGCTTCGTCGATCGCGTCGAGCCGGGCACCTATCGCCTGGGCATGCGGCTGCTGGAACTGGGCAACATCGTCAAGAGCCGCCTGTCGGTACGCGAAGCGGCGCTGGATTTCATGCGCGCCCTGCACCGCAAGACCCACCAGACCATCAACCTCTCGGTGCGTCAGGCGGACGAGATTGTCTATATCGACCGCTCCTTCTCCGAGCGCTCGGGCATGCAGGTGGTGCGCGCCATCGGCGGTCGCGCACCGCTGCACCTGACCTCCACCGGCAAGCTGTTCCTCTCGGTGGACGATCCGAAGGCGGTGCGCGCCTACGCCACCCGCACCGGTCTGGCCGGCCACAACAAGAATTCCATCACCGACCTGAGCAAGCTGGAACGCGAATTGTCGATGGTGCGCGCGCTGGGCTATGCGCGCGACAACGAGGAGCTGGAGCTGGGCGTACGCTGCATGGCCGCCGGCATCTGCGACGACAGCGGCAAGCTGGTGGCGGGTCTGTCGATCTCGGCCCCGGCCGATCGCCTGCAGGAAGAATGGGTGGAAGACCTGGTCAGCACCGCCAACCAGATCTCATCGGCGCTGGGCTTCGACAAGGTGCGCGGCTGACGCGGCATTCCGGAAACCCACCCTGCGCGGTGGCGCGGACATAAAAAAAAGCGAACCCGAAGGTTCGCTTTTTTTCCGGAATCGGCGCGATCAGCCCTGGTCGGCGCGCACCATCTTCACGCGGGTCAGGTTCTTGGGCTGGTCTTCCACCAGCCACTTGCGCATGCGCGTGGCATCGCCGACGTGCGACAGGCGGCCCTTGGAATCCAGGAACACCATCACGATGGGACGGCCTTCGATGCGGGTGTACATCACCAGGCAGTGGCCGGCTTCGTTGATGAAGCCAGTCTTTTGCAGGCCGATGTCCCAGTCCTTGCTGGAGGTCAGGCGGTTGGAGCTGTTGTACTGCAAGGCGTGGCCGCTGGGTTCGACCAGATACTTGGGATCGGTGGAGTACTGGCGGATGATCGGGTAGTTGTACGCCGCGGTCACCAGCTTGGCCAGATCGCGCGCGCTGGCGACGTTCTGGCTGGACAGGCCGGTCGAATCGACGTAGTGGGTTTCCATCATGCCCAGCGAACGGGCCTTGGCGTTCATCGCTGCGACGAAGGCCGGCAGGCCGCCCGGGTAGTTGCGGCCCAGCGCGGAGGCGGCGCGGTTTTCCGAACTCATCAGCGCGATGTGCAGCATGTCGTCGCGGCTCAGGGTCGCGCCCACGCGCAGGCGCGAGCTGCTGTGCTTCTCGCGGTCGACGTCGTCGTCGGTCACGGTCAGCGTTTCTTCCATGTTCAGGCGTGCTTCCACTACCACCAGTGCGGTCATCAGCTTGGTGACCGAGGCGATCGGCAGGGCCACGGCGGAATTCTTTTCAAACAGGACTTGCGAGCTGGCCTGGTCGATCACCAGCGCCACGTTGGAACGCAGGGCCAGCGGATCCGGGGTCAGGTTCAGGCCGGCCATGTCGCCAGCGGTCATCACGGGTGGCACCACGGGCACCGAAGGAGCCGCCGAGACGCGCTGATAGCTCACATGGCGCTTACCCTTGACCACGGTCACCTTGCGCACCAGCTTTTCGCGGTTATTCAGCGAGCCCTTGGCCACGGTCTTGGTGGCGACCGCACGCTTGGGGGCGACTTTCTTGGTGGTCTTCTTGGTAGTGGTGGTGGTGGCGGCCTGGGCTGCCGCGGGCGCCAAACCAGCGTGGATGAAGAGTAAGGACGTAAAAATAGCCAGCGCTGATTTGATCATAGGTGGATCTCCCCCCAATTTAACCCGGATAGTACACAAGAGAAACGTTGGCAGTGTAGCAAAAAGCAGAAAATTCGCAAGAGAATTAAGTAGTTAGCGCAATGAATTAAACGACTTTCTACCTGCCGCCTCACCCCGCTTCCCCGAGCGATTTGATGTTTTTCTTCTGTAGAGGACGATTTTCTGCTCGAATTTTTGCGCTTTACCGTCGGTAAATCCCACCGACGCCAACACAAAATCCAACGCATCATATCAGTGTAAAGCGCCACCTGAAGCCGCCATCCCCTTAACAGAGATGAATATCCGCGCCAGATGCGGCTATTGCAGCTCTGCAATAGCCCGCCCTACCCGGGTCCTGCGTCGGAATTGAGCATGATAACGGCGGCGCGACGCCGCGCGTTGACGGGAAAATCCTGATGGGAAAATCCCTGAGGAGAGTGAGGAGAGGGCCGGCCCGGTCGTGCAAAGCGAGGGGCCGGCCGACGGCCGTCAGGCCTTGCGCGCGTCCAGCATGGCGACGTCGATGGAGAAGGAACAGGCTTGGTCCAGTTCGAAATAATCCTTCACCTCCTGCGGCGCGCTGCTCCACAGCGCCTTGATGGCGGTGATGTTGTCTTGCGGCGTGCGCATGCGCGCCACCCAGGAATCGAACTCCAGCCGCAGCTTCCAGGTCTTGTCGGAAGCGATGGAGAAGCCGGCCTGTTTGAGCAGCTTGCGCCACGAATTCAAACTGATGTTGCGCACGTGCGAGGTGTCGCGCAGCAGCTCGATGGCTTGCACATAGGTGTCGGCCAGCACATCGGCCGGCGCCGCCGTGTCGATCGCGATGAAACGCCCGCCCGGCTTGAGCACGCGCAGGATCTCGCGCAGCGCCTGCGGCACGTTGCGCCAGTGGTGCACGCTGAAGCGGGTGCACACCATGTCGAAGCTGGCATCGGGGAAGTCGAGCCGGTCGGCGCTGCCCTGGCGCACCGCCAGGTTGTCCAGGCCGCGCTCCCTGGCCGCGCTGGCCACCACATCCAGCATCTGTGCCGACAGGTCGTAGGCGATCACGTTGTCCACCACCGGCGCCACCGCGAAGCTGGCATGGCCGGCGCCGCAGCCCAGGTCCAGCACGCGCGCCGCGGGAATGGCCCCGGCGATCTGCGCCAGCTCCTGCAGATCCGCGCCCTGGGCATGGACGGCGCTGGTGAGATAGGCGGCGGCGGTGGTTCCGAACTGTTCAGTCACGACCTCTTGGTGGCTACGCATGTGCTTTGGCTCCTGTTGTTGTGTGGGGGATGAGGTGAATGGAGGAGCACAGTCTAGACCTTTTATATCCTGTTACAAGTTAGGCATTTATACTATTATCAAAAGCAATAGCTAGCGCCCCCTTCCCTCTCTCACACCTCGATGGACAACCAACTGGCCCGCCGCGCCCTCGGCGAATTCATCAAGACCCAGCGCGAGCAGACGCCGCCCTCGCAGGCCGGCCTGCCGCACCTGGCCCTGGGCGGACGCCGGCGCACGCCCGGGCTGCGGCGCGAAGAAATGGCCCAGTTGTGCGGCATCAGCGTGACCTGGTACACCTGGATAGAACAGGGCCGCACCGATTCGGTCTCGCCGCAGGCGCTGTCGCGCATCGCCGAGGCCCTGCACCTGCCGCGCGCCAAGCGCGCCTACCTGTTCGAACTGGCGGGGAAGAAAGATCCGGTGCTGCCCGAGCACGGCGACGAATCGGTGATCGCACCCGAGATCCTGGAGGTGGTACGCAACTTCCGCGCGCCGGCCTACCTGATGGATCGCTATTGGAATGCGGTGGCATGGAACCCCGCCGCGCGCAAGCTGTTTGCCGGCTGGCTGGATACCCGCGCCGGCAACCGCAACTTGCTGCATTTCATGTTCTGTACGGAAGAAGCGCAGACGCTGACGGTCGATTGGGAGCAGCGCGCGCGACGCGTGGTGGCCGAATTCCGCGCCGATTGCGCGGCCCTGCTGGATGATCCGCAGGTAGCGGGCCTGGTGGAAGAATTGTCGGCGCGCAACGCGCTGTTCAAGCGCGCCTGGCGTTTGCAGGATGTGGTGGAACGCGAAGGCGGCGAGCGCCGCTTCCGCCATCCGCAGTTGGGTGAGCTGCGCTACCGGCAGGTCAATTTCCGCGTCGCCAACCGGCCCGATCTCAAGCTGGTGACGCTGATGCCCGATGCTGGCGACGACGCATAAGGCATCATCAAGCCATTACTTGCGCACCACGAAGGCCACGCCGATCACGCCCACCAGCATGCCGAGCGCGCCGATCAGGCTGAACGCCTCGCCGAACATGAGCCAGGCCATCACCGCCGTGGTCGGCGGCGTCAGGTACAACAGGCTGGTCACGCTGGTGGCCGCGCTCTTGCGGATCAGGGCAAACAGCAGGAAGATCGCGCCGATCGACAGCGCCAGGATGGACCACAGCAAGGCGCCGACGAATTGCGGCGTCCACGCCACGTGGCTGAGCTGCCAGTCCAGGCCCTCCACTGCCACCGCGAACGGCAGCACCACCAGCGCCGATGCCAGGAACTGGATCACCGTGCCGGTGCGTAGATCGAAGTGGGCGCAATAACGCTTCTGATACAAAGTGCCGATGGTGATGCAAAACAGCGCGAACACGCACAGCGCGATGCTGGCGCCCGACAGCCCGATCAGCGAGATCTTGTTGGCGACCACCAGCCCCACGCCGCACAGGCCCAGCGCCAGTCCCAGCCACTGCCGTCCGCGCACCGACTCGCCCAGCAGGGGCGCGGCAAACGCGGTGAGGATGGGCTGCAACCCGACGATCAGCGCCGACAACCCGGCCGGCATGCCGATCTTGATGGCGCACCAGACACCGGCCAGATAGCCCGCCTGCAGCAGCACGCCGGCCACCGCCACATGGCGGATGCGGCCATGCGGCCACGGCGCGCGGAACAGCAGGACCAGCGGCAACAGCACCAGCAGCACGCCGATGAAGCGCAGCAGCAGGAAGGTCAGCGGCGGCGCATACGGCAGGCCGAACTTGGCAACGATGAAGCCGGTGCTCCAGATCAGCACGAACACGAAGGGAACCAGGCTCATCAAGAGCTGGCGTTGCCGGCCGACGCCGGCGGCGGATTGCATCATTTGTTTTTCCAGGGGTAGGCCGCGCGGGCGGCCAGGTCATCTCAACTCTTGTTCCAGGCCGCGGCGTGGTGGCTGGCGAGTCTTATCGTTTGTATGTGTACGGCCACGGTCTGTTCTATGTCGCGTCCGTAGCCGCCCGCCATCGTAACCGCAACCGGGATTTTGTGCTGGCGCGCAAAGGAAAACACCGCGTTGTCGCGCGCCGCCAGCCCTTGCATGCTCAGTTTCATCTTGCCCAGGCGATCCCCCTCATGCGGATCGGCGCCGGCCAGGAAGATCAGCAGCTGTGGCGCGAACACTTCCTGCAGCCGGGCCAATGCGGCCTCCAGCGCCTGCAGGTAATCGGCGTCTCCGACCCCGTCCGGCAAGGCGACGTCGAGGTCGCTGTGCTCCTATCGAAGGGATAGTTGTTCTCGCCGTGCAGCGAAAGCGTGAAGACCGAGTCATCGCTGGCGAGGATGGAGGCAGTGCCGTTGCCCTGGTGCACATCGAGATCGACGATGGCCACGCGCGCCGCGCGGCGTTCGGCCTGCATCAGGCGCGCCGCGATGGCGGAATCGTTGAACACGCAGAAGCCGGCGCCGCGGTCGGCGTAGGCGTGATGGGTGCCGCCGGCCAGGTTGACGGCGACGCCCTCGGCGAACGCCGCCCGGCAGGCGGCGATGGTGGCGCCGGACGAGCGGCGCGAACGCTCGATCATCTCGGGCGTCCACGGAAAGCCGATCTCGCGCTGCTCGGCCGCCGTCAGTTCGCCGCGGCTGGCGCGGGCGATGTAATCGGGATGATGGGCCAACGCCAGCTCGCCGTCGGAAGCCGGCATCGCTTCATGGAAATCCAGTCCCGCCACGGCACTGGCCGCGCCTTCGCGGATCATGCGGTATTTGATCATGGGAAACCGGTGGCCGGGCGGCAGCGGCAGGACGAAGTGTGATCTTGCCCCCGTTTCACGGACACCCCTATAAGCGATTAACTATCGCAATAGGAGGTGGACGATGACCAAGAGCAAGGCAGGCAGAAAGGGGCAGGAGTTCAGCCTGGAGTTCAGGCAGCAGGCACTGTTGCGAGCGGCCACAGAAGGGGTAACCACGGTGGCTCGTGATCTGGGGTTGCAGCCTGCCCAGCTGTACAGTTGGCGCGCCCAGGCGCGGCGGCACGACCAGGACGATCAGGCACAACGCTTGGAGTTGGCCGAACATGCACGGCTCAAACGTGAAGTGGCGCGGCTGGAGGAGGAGAACGCTTTC
>WNDX01000083.1 GCA_009914615.1 Herbaspirillum frisingense | reverse complement strand
TGAGTGACCACAATTCATCGTCGACAAGTTCTTTAGGCATCGCATCCCGTCAGGAAAAACAAGACAGGAAGTTAACATCAAGTCGGGGAAGTTAACAGCCCCGAAATTTAATTTTGCAACAGCCTCTTAAGCCATCCTTAACGACAACCCGCGGCGCCCGCGCCTGAGACGCCGCGCGTATACCGCGCGCGACCACGGGCGGCCGCGCACGGCGTCTTACATCTTGATGCCGGTGTGCAGCGCCGCCACGCCGGCGGTCAGGTTGAAATATTCGACGCGCTCCAGGCCGGCCTGCTCCATCATCTGTTTCAGCGTTTCCTGGTCCGGATGCATGCGGATGGATTCGGCCAGATAACGGTAGCTGTCGGCGTCGTTGGCAACCTTCTTGCCCAACCACGGCAGCACCGAGAAAGAATAAATATCGTAGGGCTTCTTCAGCGGCTCCCACACCTTGGAGAATTCCAGCACCAGCAGCTTGCCGCCGGGCTTGAGCACGCGGCGCATCTCGGCCAGCGCCGCATCCTTGCGGGTCATGTTGCGCAAGCCGAAGGCCACCGACACGCGATCGAAGTAGTTGTCCGGGAACGGCAGCTTCTCGGCGTCGCACAGGGTCGTCGGGGTGACGATGCCCTTGTTGAGCAGGCGGTCGCGGCCCACGCGCAGCATCGACTCGTTGATGTCGGTCAGCCAGACTTCGCCGCTCGGGCCTGCCTGCTTGGCGAAGGCCTTGGACAGGTCGCCCGTGCCGCCGGCGATATCCAGCACCTTGAAGCCCGGACGGATGCCGGCCTGGGCAATGGTGAAGGCTTTCCAGATGCGGTGCAGGCCGGCCGACATGAAATCGTTCATGACGTCGTACTTGGCGGCGACGGAATGGAATACTTCCGCGACCTTGCGGACCTTGTCTTCTTCTTTGACGGTTTCGTAACCGAAATGGGTGGTATTGGTCATGACTCGGCCTGTAACGGTGAAGACGACATTATAAAGCGCCAGGGAGGCCGACGGCGCCTGCTTGACGCCGCGCCCGCTCAAATCCCGCGCAAGCGCGCCATGGCCAGCGCATCGACGTGGCGGCCATCGCGGAAAGCATAGGCGCGGTGCGTGCCTTCGACCTCGAAGCCGAACTTGCGGTACAGCGTGATGGCGGCGGCATTATCGGTGAACACGGTGAGCTCCAGGCGGCGAATGTCGAGCCACTTGTCGGCGACATCGACCAGTTCGCGCATGAGCGCGCTGCCCACGCCGCGGCCCAGGTAATCGTCATGCACGCCCAGCCCCAGGCCCGCCGCATGGGCGCGGCGGCCGGCGAAACGGCGCAGACCGGCCTGGCCGATGACCTTGCCGTCCAGCACGGCCAGCAGATGCATGCTGTCCGGTGTTTCCGTCGCCAGCCAATTGCGGGTCTGTTCCAGCGTCTGGTGCGGCAGGCGCAGGGTGCCGAAGCGGAAGCCCGGCAGGCTGGCCAGCGCCATCACGCCTTCCGCGTCTTCCGGACGCGATGACCGGATCTGGAAGCCGGCCTGTTCAGTGATGATGGCCGCAGGCATGCCCGCTTCCCTCTCCATGGGCGTTCATTTCCTGGTCGCGCCCGCCTTCGCGGGTGAAGCCGGCTGCTTCCAGTTTTTGCAGATAGGTTTCCCACATCGCGGCCTGATCACGGCCGAGCTGGTAGAGATAATCCCAGGTGAAGATGCCGCTGGCGTGGCCGTCGGAGAACAGCGGCTTGACGCCGTAGTTACCGACCGGCTCGATACCGTTGATCTCGACATTGCGCTTGCCGGTCTGCAGCACTTCCTGGCCGGGACCATGGCCACGCACTTCGGCCGAAGGCGAATACACGCGCATCAGCTCGAACGGCAGCGCGAACATGGCGCCATCGTCGAACTCGACTTCAACCACGCGCGAGACCTTGCGCACCTTGAACGACACCGGAACCGGAGAGGACTGCGAGCTCATGCAACACCCGTTGAGAGAAAAGCGGTGAACCAAAGAGAAAACGGCGGCGGCGCGGTGCCGCCGGCCGTCGGTGGATTCAGGCGACCGGCAAACCCGCGGCATCCAACTGGCGGCGGATCGCGTCGCGCACCTGCGGCAGCTGCGCGCGGCGCGCCTGCAGCGACGGCAGGTCGGCCTCGCGGCGCGGCGCGGCCCAGACCGGGCTGGGGAAATGGCGATCGTCGGTGAAACGCGGGATCACGTGCCAGTGCACATGCGGCGTCATGTTGCCCAGCGTGGCGAGATTGATCTTTTCCGGCTGCAGGGTTTCGCGCAACGCCGCTTCCACCGCCCAGACGGCGTTGGAAACCAGCGTGCGCTCGGCGGGCGCCAGGTCGGTCATTTCCTTGACGTGGGCATTCCAGATCACGCGGCAAAAGCCCGGGTAGTCGGGCTCATCGACCAGCACCACCCGGAAGGCCGGGTGGCGCCAGATCACTTCGCCGCCGTCGCCGGCGCACAGTTCACATTGGCTGGACTGGCTCATGGCTTACACAAGGATGCGCTCGATGCCGCCGTTGTTGGCGCGCTCGACGTATTCCGGCATCCAGTTCTCGCCCAGCAGGTGGCGCGCCATCTCAACCACGATGTAGTCGGCGGTGGTGCCCGAGTCCTCGTTGTAGCGCGACAGGCCCTGGAAGCACGACGGGCACGATGTGAGGATCTTGACGTCGCCGTCGAAACCATCGGCGCGCACCTTGGCGGCGCCCTTTCGCATTTCTTCTTCCTTGCGGAAGCGGACCTGGGTCGAGACGTCCGGACGCGACACGCCGAAGGTGCCCGATTCGCCGCAGCAGCGATCATTCTTCTCGATCTTCTGCGCGTCCACTGTGGTGATCAGCGAGTTGACCGTCTTCAGCGGATCCTGCAGCTTCATCGGGGTGTGGCAGGGATCGTGGTACATGTAGCGGGTACCGGTCACGCCTTCCAGCTTGACGCCCTTCTCCAGCAGGTATTCATGGATGTCGATGATGCGGCAGCCGGGGAAGATCTTGTCGAATTGATAGCCCTGCAACTGGTCATAGCAAGTACCGCAGGACACCACGACGGTCTTGATGTCGAGGTAGTTCAGCGTATTGGCCATGCGGTGGAACAGCACGCGGTTGTCGGTGATGATCTTCTCGCCCTTGGCGAAGTCGCCGGTGCCGCGCTGCGGATAACCGCAGCACAGATAGCCCGGCGGCAGCACCGTCTGCACGCCCACGTTCCACAGCATCGCCTGGGTGGCCAGGCCGACCTGCGAGAACAGGCGCTCCGAACCGCAGCCCGGGAAGTAGAACACCGCCTCGGTATCGGCCGTGGTGGTCTTGGGGTTGCGGATGATCGGCACGATCTTGTCGTCTTCGATATCCAGCAGCGCGCGCGCGGTCTTCTTGGGCAGGTTGCCCGGCATCTTCTTGTTGATGAAGTGGATCACCTGCTCCTTGATCGGCGCCTTGCCGACCGTAGCCGCGGGTTTCTGCGTCTGCTTCTTGGCGAACTTCTTCAACAGGTCGTTGCCCAGGCGCTGCGCCTTGAAGCCCCACTGCGTCATCACCTTGCGGGTGGCGTTGATGGTGGCCGGATCGGTGGCGTTGAGGAAGAACATCGCCGCATTGGTGCCGGCATTGAAGGACTTCTTGCCCATCTTGCGCAGCAGGTTGCGCATGTTCATCGAGACGTCGCCGAAGTCGATATCCACCGGGCAGGGCGTGACGCACTTGTGGCACACCGTGCAATGGTCGGCCACGTCTTCGAACTCTTCCCAGTGCTTGATCGAGACGCCGCGGCGGGTCTGCTCCTCGTAGAGGAAGGCTTCGACCAGCAGCGAGGTCGCCAGGATCTTGTTGCGCGGCGAGTACAGCAGGTTGGCGCGCGGCACGTGGGTCGAGCAGACCGGCTTGCACTTACCGCAGCGCAGGCAGTCCTTGACGCTGTTGGCGATGGCGCCGATGTCGCTCTGCTGCATGATCAGCGACTCGTGGCCCATCAAGCCGAACGACGGCGTGTAGGCGTTGCGCAGGTCGGCTTCCATACCCGGCAGATCCAGCAGCTTGCCCTTGTTGAAACGGCCTTCGGGATCGACGCGCTTCTTGTACTCGCGGAATTCGCCGATCTCGTCCTCGGTCAGGAATTCCAGCTTGGTGATGCCGATGCCGTGCTCGCCCGAGATCACGCCGTTGAGCGAGCGGGCCAGCGTCATGATGCGCGCGACGGCTTCATGCGCGTCTTGCAGCATCTCGTAGTGATCCGAGTTGACCGGCAGGTTGGTGTGCACGTTGCCGTCGCCGGCGTGCATGTGCAGCGCCACGAACACGCGGCCACGCAGCACGCGCTTGTGCACCGCCTGGCATTCCTCCAGGATCAGCTTGAAGGCAGCGCCCGAGAAGATCTGGCGCAGCTGGGCGCGTACTTCCTGCTTCCAGGAAATGCGCACGGTGCGGTCCTGCACCACGTGGAAGACGGTGGCGTCGGGCTGCTCGATCAAGCGCTGGTCGAACACCAGCATCATCTTGTCCAGACCCAGCGCGGCCAGCTCGCCCTTGGCGACGGTCAGCGGCTTGTCCAGGTTGGCCAGCAGGTAGGACCAGCGCGCATGGGTCTGTTCCAGCAGCGCTTCGGCCTGGTGCACGCGGTCTTCCAGCATTTCCGAGGCGGGGATGTCCTCGCCTTCGGCGTCGTCGCTCTTGCCCAGCGGCAGGTTGCCCTTGACGAAGAAACTGTCCAGTTCGGCCAGCAGTTGCAGCTTGTTCTTGATGGACAGTTCGATGTTGATGCGCTCGATGCCGTCGGTGTATTCGCCCATGCGGTTCAGCGGAATCACCACGTCTTCGTTGATCTTGAAGGCGTTGGTGTGCTTGGCGATGGCGGCGGTGCGCGAACGGTCCAGCCAGAATTTCTTGCGCGCTTCCGGGCTCACCGCGACAAAACCTTCGCCGACGCGGTTGTTGGCCATGCGGATCACTTCCGAGGCGGCTGCGGCGACGGCGTTCTCATCGTCGCCGACGATGTCGCCGATCAGCACCATCTTCGGCAGCACGCCGCGCTTGGACTTGGTGGCATAGCCGACCGCGCGCAGGTAGCGCTCGTCCAGGTGTTCCAGGCCGGCCAGGATGGCGCCGCCCTTTTTTGTTTCGGCATCGAGGAAATCCTTGATCTCGACGATCGAGGGAATCGCGTCGCGCGCCTGGCCGAAGAATTCCAGGCACACCGTACGGGTCTGCTTGGGCATCTTGTGCAGGATCCAGCGGGCCGAGGTGATCAGGCCGTCGCAGCCTTCCTTTTGCACGCCCGGCAGGCCCGACAGGAACTTGTCGGTGACGTCCTTGCCCAGGCCTTCCTTGCGGAATTTCTTGCCCGAGATTTCCAGGATCTCGGTCTTGAAGACTTCGGTCTTCTGGCCCTTCTCCCCCGGGTGCGACCACTCCAGTTTGAAGCGTGCGACTTCGACGTCGTGGATCTTGCCCAGGTTATGGTCCAGGCGGGTGACTTCCAGCCAGTCGCCCTGCGGATCGACCATGCGCCAGCTGGCCAGGTTGTCCAGCGCGGTGCCCCACAGCACGGCCTTCTTGCCGCCGGCGTTCATGGCGACGTTGCCGCCGATGCACGAGGCTTCGGCCGAGGTCGGATCGACCGCGAACACGAAGCCGGCCTTCTCGGCGGCGTCAGAGACGCGCTTGGTGACCACGCCCGCGCCCGAGTAGATCGTGGCGTAGGGCTTGTCCAGGCCGGGCAGCACTTCCATCTCGACGGCACCCAGCTGTTCCAGTTTTTCGGTGTTGATGACGGCCGACATCGGCGTCAGCGGAATGGCGCCGCCGGTATAGCCGGTGCCGCCGCCGCGCGGGATGATGGTCAGGCCGAGTTCGATGCAAGCCTTGACCAGGCCGGCCATCTCGTCTTCGCTGTCCGGAGTCAGCACCACGAACGGATACTCGACGCGCCAGTCGGTGGCGTCGGTCACGTGCGAGACGCGCGACAGGCCGTCGAACTTGATGTTGTCCTTGGCGGTATAGCGGCCCAGCACCTTGTTGGCGCGCTTGCGCAGGTCATAGGTGCGACGGAATTCCTCGGCGAAGTCGCCGATGGCTTTCCGGGCGGCCTTCAGCAGCGCTTCCACGTTGGCGCTGCGGCGCGCGGCGTCCTGATCGCCGGCTTCGGCCAGATCGGTCGCCATGCGGCGCTTGTCCACTTCGCTCAGGCGATGGTTCAGCGCTTCGATCAGCGCGGCGCGGCGCTTGGGATTGTCCAGCAGGTCATCCTGCAGATAAGGATTGCGGCGCACGACCCAGATATCGCCCAGCACTTCATACAGCATGCGCGCCGAGCGACCGGTCTGGCGCTTGCCGCGCAGTTCATCCAGCAAAGACCAAGACTCTTCACCCAACAACCGGATCACGATCTCACGGTCGGAGAACGAGGTGTAGTTGTACGGAATTTCGCGCAAGCGAGTAGGCGTGGCGCCGTGCGGCGCGTCTGTGAGCAAGGCTTGGATATGAGCGGGGGCGTTCATCTATGTAGGAAGGTAAATCTGCTGCCGGATGTGCATTTTAGCCTATTGCAAAAACTCGCGACGGGATGGGGCGGGTTTTGCGGACGCAATGAGAACCGTTCTCTTTTGACAAGGAAACTCAGGCACAAATTGCCTGGGCAGCATCTTTTGCCTTGCAACAAAATTACCTTGAAAGTGCCTTGGAGCAATAACAAATCCACACGGAAAACGCTGGATCAAGGCCGATTGCGATAGCTGTGGATAATTGAATTTATAAATACAATCGATTTCAATAAATCAATCATCAAAATCTATAATACCTCCAGGCGACAGGGGTGTTATCCCGAAAATCTACGGAGGATGTTATGTTTCAAGTACTGATTACCGAATTCTTGGAAAATCTAGCCATCACCCTGGCCGACTACGCCGAATGCAAGGCATAGCCAAACGGAACGTCAACTCCATCCCGCGTGTCACTTCATGACACAGACAGCGGGGACGTCCAGCCAACCCGCCAGCCAGGGAGACTGCCATGATACCGGCACCGTTGAACAAAAAATTTCCCGTCAAATCAAGCACTTCCGACGAACCGTCGGCAGCGCCCTTCATCTCCGCGGATGAGCATTCGCGCGACCAGGAAGGCGCCGCGCCTTCCGGCCCGGCCATCGGCGACAGCCTGACGCTCAACCTCAAGCCGCGCCAGATCGCCATGCTGCTGGTGGCGCTGGTGTTCTTGCTGATCAAGTCCTATGAAAGCCTGCACGCCTATTTCGCACTCAATCCGCACGTGTGGAACGCGCTGCTGGGATCAGGTGCGGCCGCTGGCCTGACGGCGCTGGGCGCGCTCGGCGTGCTGTTCACGCGGCGCATCTCGGTCAAGGCGCAGGATGTGATGCTGGGCTATGGCGGCGGCGTGATGCTGGCGGCCAGCGTGTTTTCGCTGATCATCCCGGCCATGGATGCAGCGCAATCCATCGGCTACGCCAAGCACGGCTCGGTGCTGCTGGCGGCCACCGGCATCATGCTGGGCGGCCTGTTCGTGCTGGCGCTGAACCATGTGATCCCGCACCAGCACTTCCTGGCCATGGCCAGCGACAAGGTCAGCCCGGGACGCGCCAGCCGCATCTGGCTGTTCGTGATGGCGGTCACCATCCACAACTTCCCCGAAGGCCTGGCCATCGGCGTGGGCTTCGGCGGGGAAGACATGGGCAAGGCCGTGGCGCTGGCTACCGGCATCGGCATCCAGGACATCCCGGAAGGCCTGGTGGTGGCGCTGGCCTTGCGCACGCTAGGCTATTCGCCATGGAAGTCCGCGGCGGCGGGCATCCTGTCGGGCCTGGTGGAGCCCATCGGCGGCGTGCTGGGCGCGATGGCCACCGGCGTCTCCACTACCGCCCTGCCCTGGGCGCTGGCCGGCGCGGGCGGCGCGATGCTGTTCGTGATCAGCCACGAAGTGATTCCCGAATCGCACCGCCAGGGTCACGAGTCGCAGGCTACGCTGGGCTTGCTGGCGGGTTTCGTGACGATGATGCTGCTGGACGTGATCCTCGGCTGAGTCTTTCGCCTTCGCCATGAAAAAACGGCGCCCGCGGGCGCCGTTTGCTGTTGGACGATGAGCTTGCTCAGGACAGCCAGTCCGCCACGCCGCGCCAGAAACCGTCCGGCACGTTCAGCAACAGCCATGTCATCAGGATGTAGCGCAGGAACTTGCCGATGGCCATATAGATCACCGACGGCCAGAACGGCAGGCGCAGCCAGCCCGCCAGGGTGCAGATAGGGTCGCCGATGCCCGGCAGCCAGGCCAGCAGCATGGTCTTGGGGCCAAAGCGCTCCAGCCAGTGGAACCAGCGCGTCGAACGCTCCTTGGCAAAGGCTTGCTTGGCGCCGTAGCCCATCCAGTAATCCACCATGCCGCCCAGTGTATTGCCCAGCGTGGCGATCAGGATCACCGGCCAGAACATCTCGGGATTGGCTTTGATGACGGCGAACACCGCCGGCTCCGAGCCCAGCGGCAACAGGGTCGCCGAGACGAAGCTGATGAGAAAGACGGACGTCAGGCCAACGGTGGGAACGGCAAGGATATTGAGCAGCCAGAGGACGGCGGATTCGATCATGCGGGCGGGACGATGGATGGAGCGGGTTGAAGGCTGGCAACAGCCAGTCGGAAAGCCGCCGTCGCCTATGGCGCGAACGGCAAAGCTCGCATTCTAGCTTGGGCCGGAAGCGCGGATATCAAGAAGGTCATCCGCGCCGGCGCCCAGCGATGGCGGCGGCGCCATATCGCGCCGCGCATGCGGCCTATCGGCCCGCGAAGCCGGCACGGCGCGCGGCTCCATTATAATGATCAGTTCCCCTTGCGCCGGCAGGCTATCGCTGCCGGCCGCCGGCGGGAATTCCGACCGGCTTACCGAGCCGTTTTTCCCTTTATCCTCTTGCGATATGACCGCGCTTAAACACGCTGCCGAACGCCATACTGCACTTCATTCTTGATGACAAAAATGAGTAACGATTATCTGAAAAAAATCCTGACCGCCCGCGTCTATGACGTCGCCCAAGAAACGCCGCTCGAACTGGCGAACACGCTGTCGCAAAGGATTGATAATCGAATTTACTTCAAGCGCGAAGACATGCAGAGCGTGTTCAGCTTCAAGCTGCGCGGCGCTTACAACAAGATGGCCCACCTCACGCCGGCCCAACTCAAGCGCGGCGTGATCTGCGCCTCGGCCGGCAACCACGCCCAGGGCGTGGCGCTGTCGGCGGCCCGCCTGGGCTGCCGCGCCGTGGTGGTGATGCCGACCACCACGCCGCAGGTCAAGATCGACGCCGTCAAGGCGCGCGGCGGCGAGGTGGTGCTGTTCGGCGATTCCTTCACCGACGCCTACAACCACGCGCTGACGCTGGAAAAGAAGCACAAGCTGACCTTCGTCCACCCCTTCGACGATCCGCATGTGATCGCCGGCCAGGGCACCGTGGGCATGGAAATCCTGCGCCAGCACCCGGAGCCGATCCACGCCATCTTCGTGGCCATCGGCGGCGGCGGCCTGATCGCCGGCGTGGCGGCCTACGTCAAGGCGGTGCGCCCGGAGATCAAGATCATCGGCGTGCAGACCGCCGATTCCGACGCCATGGCGCGCAGCCTGAAGGCCGGCCGCCGCGTGACCCTGCCCGACGTCGGCCTGTTCTCGGACGGCACCGCGGTCAAGCTGGTGGGCGAGGAAACCTTCCGCCTGGCCAAGGAGTACGTGGACGACATCATCATCGTGGACACCGACGCCGTCTGCACCGCGATCAAGGATATCTTCCAGGACACGCGCAGCATCGTCGAACCCGCAGGCGCGCTGGCCGTGGCCGGCGCCAAGGCTTATGTGGAGCGTGCCCGCAACAGCAAGCAGCCCATCAAGAACGAGTCGCTGATCACCATTGCCTGCGGCGCCAACATGAACTTCGACCGCCTGCGCTTCGTGGCCGAGATGGCCGATGCAGGCGAGGCGCGCGAAGCCGTCTTCGCGGTGACCATTCCGGAAGAGCGCGGCAGCTTCCGCCGCTTCTGCGAGACCGTCGGCCCGCGCAACGTGACCGAGTTCAACTATCGCATCAGCGACGCCAAGGCGGCGCACGTCTTCGTCGGTATCCAGATCTCCGGCGCCGACGAGGCTGGCAAGATCGCGCGCAATTTCGAGAAGGCCGGCTTCGGCGTGCTCGACCTGACGCACGACGAGCTGGCCAAGGTGCACATCCGCCACCTGGTGGGCGGCAAGAGCGAGCTGGCCGGCGACGAATTGCTGTATCGCTTCGAATTCCCGGAGCGCCCGGGCGCGCTGATGAAGTTCCTCTCCAGCATGAATCCGAGCTGGAACATCAGCCTGTTCCATTACCGCAACCAGGGCGGCGACGTCGGCCGCATCCTGATCGGCGTGCAAGTGCCGAAGAAGGAAATGAAAGAGTTCCGCGCCTTCCTGGCGCAGCTGGGCTACCGCCACTGGGACGAAACCAAGAACCCGCTATACAAGCTGTTCCTCGGCTAAGGCCGGACAGGCCGCGGTGTCCCTGGTGGCGCCGCGGCCGCAGCATGCAGCACCGCAGGAGAATCATCATGGACACGCCAAACCCGTCCGCATCCACCGCCGGCCATTCGCCGGAAACCTCGCCGCTGGGCAAGAGCTCGGCCTATCCCGCCGCCTACGAACCCACGCTGCTGTTCCCCATTGCGCGCGCCCCCAAGCGCGCCGAACTGCAGATCACGGGCACGCTGCCCTTCTTCGGCGTCGATATCTGGACCGCCTATGAAATCTCGTGGCTGAACCTGCGCGGCAAGCCGCAGATCGCCATCGCGACCTTCATCGTGCCGGCCGATTCGCCCAACATCATCGAGTCGAAGTCGTTCAAGCTGTATCTGAACTCCTTCAACCAGGAGCGCCTGGAAAGTTCGGCGCAACTCGTCGAGAAACTGCGCACCGATCTCTCGGCCGCCGCCGGCGCCGCCGTGCAGGTATCGCTGATGGAACCGGCACAGTTCGGCCAACTGCAATTCGGCGAATTGGCCGGGCTGCCGCTGGATCGGCTGGACGTGGAAATCGAAGCCGCCTCCCACCCGGACGGCAGCATCCTGCGCGCCAACCATGAGGAAGCGACGGTCGAGGAAACCTTCGTATCGCATCTGCTCAAATCCAACTGTCCGGTTACCGGCCAGCCCGACTGGGGCAGCGTGCAGATCCAATACGTCGGCGCGCCCATCGATCAGGAGATGCTGCTGAAGTACATCATCGGTTTTCGCGAGCACAATGAATTCCACGAGCAATGCGTGGAGCGCATCTTCACCGACATCCTGCGTCACTGCAAACCGCAGAAGCTGGCCGTCTATGCACGCTATACCCGGCGCGGCGGACTGGACATCAATCCATGGCGCAGCAACTTCTCCAGCGGCAAGCCACCTTCGCAGTTGCGCAACGCGCGCCAATAAGCCCCCTGATCCCGCGCCAGGCTTGAAAAGCGCGGGACATCAGTAAATTGTTACCAAATCTTGCAACGCGAGGTCACGGACGGCTTTGGGCTTCTCTTGCGCGGATCCGCCGGCCAGCGTTCCACGGCGCCTCTGGCACCTCGTACAGACGAAGAAGTAGCGATCGTACCTCTTCGAAAACACGACCCGAGTGCATGAAGCGGTGACAATGGCCGGCAACAACTTGGTAACATCTTGCCCCCTGACAATCCTGCGTTTTCAGGAATCTTTCCCTGAAAATGCAGGTCTGTCTCTCTGACGGGCAGCGCGTGCAGGGCAGCGCCGCCGTCATCCGATCCCGCAACAACCTCATGTCGCCACGCTCCCGATCCGCTCCGCGCGGATTGCGTGGGCTTCAGCCAACAGACGATAACAACATGAACAATACTTTTTCGCGCCTGCGTGCGCCCGCTCCCCTCTCTTCCTCCATCCGCCGCGGCGCGGCCTGCGTCGCCATGGCCGTGGCAGGAGCAGTCGCCGTCGCGCCCGCCGCGCACGCCGAGGACAATCAATACAGCCTGTGGCAAGCGACCAAGGACCATATGTCCAACATCTGGGACCAGGGGGACCACGCCATCTACCTGTCCGGCGTGGCGCATCACGGACGCAGCACCTACACCCACGAGAAGCTGAACGAACTCAACGAACACGCCTGGGGCGCGGGTTACGGCAGGACCTTGCGCAATGAAAGCGGCAACGACGAATCGCTGTACGGGTTCGTCGTGAAGGATTCGCACCGCCACCCGCAATACATGGCCGGCTATGCCTATGAATGGGTGTTCCCGGTCGCGCACACCGGTCTGGAGCTGGGCCTGGGCGGCACCGCCATGCTCATGAGCCGCCAGGACTATTTCAACAGCGTGCCCTTCCCGGTGCCGCTGCCGCTGGCGTCGATCGGCACCAAGAAGGGCAAGGTGATGTTCGCCTATGTGCCAAGGCTGTCCGGCAACAAGAACAGCGGCGACGTGCTGCTGATCTTCGGCCGCATCGAAATGTAAATCCGCCGCGCCTGGTCCCGGCAACACGTCGGGCCCCCGGACGGTTTGACGCGCGCGTCACCATTCCACGGAAAAAATCGTAAAAAAGATGCCTAAAAGAACGGGGGAAGGGCTTGATTTTTAACAACTTTTTGTCTTTCGCCCCGTGCGGCGGCGCGTCCCGCCGCAAATCCCTTCATTCCGGTCAAATTCACCTCCTGTTCCGGGCTTTCAAAGCATTGCGGGGCCCGCAAACAAGCCTATAATCCTGCTCAAAGCTACACCCTGTGGTAATTCCTTGAGCGTCATGACTAATCTTGCAAAAATCCTGTCTCCAGAAAATGTCGTTCTGGACCTGGAAGTCTCCAGCAAAAAAAGAGCTTTCGAACAAGCCGGCCTGACCTTCGAAAACAATAGCGGCATCGCTCGCTCCACTGTTTCCGAAAACCTGTTTGCACGGGAGCGCCTCGGTTCGACCGGACTGGGCCATGGCGTCGCCGTCCCGCACGGACGCATCAAAGGGCTCAAGGCGCCGCTGGCGCTGTTCATGCGGCTGTCCGCGCCCATTCCCTTCGAATCGCCCGATGGTCAGCCGGTCAAGCTGCTGGTGTTCCTGCTCATTCCCGACCACGTGACCCAGCAGCACCTGGAAATCCTCTCCGAAATCGCCGAGATGTTTTCCGACGACGCCTTCCGCAATGAACTGGCAACGGAACCCGATGCGGCGACCGTGCATGCGCGCATCGTGACCTGGCAGCCTTCGCTGGAAAAGGCCGGCTGATCGCCTGCCTGTTCCGGCGGCCGCTTCCCGCGGCCCGGCAAATTCTGTACCCTGCATCAACGCGCTTCATCCGGCCCGGCCCGCGCCGCGGATGAAGCGGCATCGTTTGCATCGCCCAACCTTGTCAGCAGAACCGGATCTACATGCCCAATTACTCCGCGTTGTCGATACAGCAGCTTTACGAAGAAAACCGTGAATCCCTGCAATTGGGCTGGTTCGCCGGCTTCCCCGGCGGCGAACGCCTGATTTCCGGCGACGCCGTCTCCGCCGCCGACCAGGTCGGCCACTTGAACCTGATCCACCCCGGCCGCATCCAGATCTTCGGCCACCAGGAAATCGAGTATTACCAACGTCTCTCCAACACCTCGCGCGCCTACCAGACCGCCGAACTGGTGGCAGGCGAGCCGCCGGCCTTCATCATTGCGCAGGGCCTGTCCACGCCGCCCGACATTCTGGCGGTCTGCGACGAAAAGAACATCCCGCTGTTTTCCACGCCGCTGCCGGCGGCGCAGGTGATCGACTATCTGCGCGTCTATCTGTCCAAGAAACTGGCCCAGCAGATCACCATGCACGGCGTCTTCATGGACGTGCTGGGCGTGGGCGTGCTGATCACCGGCGAATCCGGCCTGGGCAAGAGCGAACTGGGCCTGGAACTGATCTCGCGCAGCCACGGTCTGGTGGCCGACGATGCGGTGGAATTCGCGCGCATCGCGCCCAACATGATCGAAGGCCGCTGCCCGCCGCTGCTGCAAAACCTGCTGGAAGTGCGCGGGCTGGGCCTGCTGGATATCAAGGCCATCTTCGGCGAGACCGCCGTGCGCCGGAAGATGCGCCTGAAGCTGATCGTGCACCTGGTCCGCCGCAGCACGCTGGAAGAAAACTACGAGCGCCTGCCGCTGGACGCGCAGTATGAAGAGGTGCTGGGCCTGCCGATTCGCAAGGTGGTCATCCCTGTCGCGGCCGGCCGCAACATCGCGGTGCTGCTGGAAGCCGCCGTGCGCAACACCATCCTGCAACTGCGCGGCATCGATACGCTCAAGGAATTCATCGAGCGCCAGCGCCGCGCGATGAACGGCGAATGAGCCACGAATAAAGCGCAAGCAAGCGACGGATAAACGACAGACCATCCCACCTGACGGGAACCTGCGGCGCTGTCACGCAGGCTTCATGTGGCATGCGTTATCATTGGCGGCATGCGAATCGTTCTGATCACCGGCATCTCCGGCTCCGGCAAATCCGTGGCACTGCACGTGCTTGAGGACGCCGGCTATTTCTGCGTCGATAACCTGCCGCCGGCTCTGCTGTGCGACCTGGTCGATACCCGCATCAAGGAAGGCGCCAGCGTGCTGGCGGTCGCCACCGATGCGCGCAGCGCCGATTCGCTGGCCACCCTGCGCACCGACATCGACAAGCTCAAAGCCGACGGCCATGACGTGAAGGTGTTCTTCCTGACTGCCTCCAACGAGGCGCTGATCACCCGCTTCTCCGAGACCCGCCGCAGCCATCCGCTGTCGCACCGCCTGCTGCCCGGCCGCAATCCGGCAGACCGGCTGACCCTGACCGAGTGCATCGATATCGAACGGGAAATGCTGAGCGACATGCAGGAAATCGGCCACGTGATCGATACCTCGCAATTGAGTTCGAACAAGCTGCGCCGCTGGATCAAGGGCCTGGTGGATCTCGAACGTTCGCCGCTGACCATCCTGTTCGAATCCTTCGCCTTCAAGCATGGCCTGCCGCTGGACGCCGATCTGGTGTTCGATGTGCGCATGCTGCCCAACCCGCATTACGACGCGGCGCTGCGCCCGCTGACGGGGCGCGATGAGCCGGTGGTGGAATTCCTGGCCGGTTACCAGGAAGTGGCTGACATGTTCAACGACATCCGCGGTTTCATCGAGAAATGGCTGCCGTCCTTCAAGGACGACAACCGCAGCTACCTCACCATCGCCATCGGCTGCACAGGCGGCCAGCACCGCTCGGTGTACATCGCCGAGCAGTTGGCGCGCCACTTCCGCGCGACCGAACAGGTGGTGTGCCGCCACCGGCAACTGGATTGATCCCGGCCTGGCCGATCCTCAGACCGCGGCCAGCAGATCGTCGCTGCGCAATACCCCGAGCAGCAGCTTCTTGACCGGTGCCGGCAGCGGTGCATCGGCCAGCCTTTCCACCGGATACCACACCAAGGCGTTCTGCGCGATGCGCTGCGAACGGCTCTTGAGCGCGACCTGGAACGGCGCGACATGCAGCTTGAAATGCGTGAAGACGTGGGAGAACGGCTGCAGCTTGCGGCAGCCTTCCAGTTCGCCATAAGGCTCGACCAGCGTGCGCACCGCCGCATCGAAACGGCCGGCATCTCCGGCCGCGATCTCCGGCAGCGACAGCAGGCCGCCCCAGATACCGCTGTCGGGACGCTGCTCCAGCAACACGTCGCTGCCCTGGGTCACCACCAGCATTACCGTTTCCCTTTCCGGCACCGCCTTCTTGGGCTTGCTGACCGGCAGCTCCGATACGCGATCCTGGGCCAGCGCCACGCAACGCCCGGCCAACGGACAGGTCTTGCAGGAGGGCGTGCCGCGCACGCACAACGTGGCGCCCAAATCCATCAGGCCTTGCGTGTAGGCTTCGATGCCCTCGTCGGGCAGCAAGGCCACGGCGCGCAGCCACAGCTTGTCTTCGATGGGCTTGGCGCCCGGATAGCCGTCGATGCCGAACACCCGCGCAAACACGCGCTTGACGTTGCCATCCAGGATGGCGGCGCGGCGGCCGTAGGAAAACGCCGCGATCGCCGCCGCCGTGGAGCGGCCGATGCCAGGCAGGTCGGCCAGCAGTTCGGGATCATCGGGGAAGCGCCCGCCGTATTCGCTGACCACGCGCTGCGCACACTTGTGCAGGTTGCGCGCACGGGTGTAATAGCCCAGCCCGCTCCACAGCGCCATCACGTCTTCGGAAGGCGCGGCGGCCAGGCTGAACACATCCGGGCAGCGCGCGAGGAAACGCTGGTAATAGGGAATCACCGCCGCCACCTGGGTCTGCTGCAACATGATCTCGGATAGCCAGACCCGGTAGGCGTCGCGCGTGTTCTGCCAGGGCAGCTTGTGACGTCCGTGCTGCTTCTGCCAGGCGATCACCGCCGCCGAGAACGACGGATCCTCATAGCGCTCGCCATCTGCCGGCGCAGTCTTGCGCCGCGGTTTATCGACCAGGCCTTTCATTTCTGGCAGCTCACGCAGTAAAAGGTGGAACGCTGGCCCTGTTTGATCTGGCGGATCGGCGTGGTACACACGCGGCAGGCTTCGCCGGTGCGGTTATAGACGAAATAGCTTTGCTGGAAATAGCCGGACTGGCCATTGACCGCGATGAAGTCGCGCAGCGTGCTGCCGCCCTGCTCGATGGCGGCGGCCAGCGTCTCGCGGATGGCCTGCACCAGGCGCTCGTAGCGTGCCAGGCTGATCTTGTAGGCCGGGGTCTTGGGATTGATGCGGGCCTTGAACAGGCTTTCCGAGGCATAGATGTTGCCCACGCCGACCACGATATCGCCGGCCAGCAGCACCTGCTTGATCGGCGCCGAGCGACCGCGCGTCTGGCGGAACAGCTCGCGCGCGGAGAATTTGTCTTCCAGCGGCTCCAGGCCCAGGCTGCGCAGCAGCATGTGTTCCTCGACCGAGCCGTCGGTAATGTCATGCCAGAGAATCGCACCAAAGCGCCGCGGGTCGGTCATACGCATGACTTGCCCGCCGACCAGCAGGTCGAAGTGGTCATGCTTCTGCGGCACAATGCCGGGCGGCAAAATGCGCAGGTGACCGGACATGCCCAGATGCACGATCAACGTGCCGTGGTCGAAATGGATCAGCAGATACTTGCCGCGGCGGCCGGTGCTGCGCACGGTGCGGCCGGCCAGCAGCGCGTCCAGTCCCGCCGGGAAAGGCCAGCGCAGCCCGGCATGGCGCATGACGACGCCGCTGACGGTCTTGCCCTCTAGATAAGGCGCGACCCCGCGGCGGGTGACTTCTACTTCTGGCAATTCTGGCATCTGGCTGCTTCTGTGGGGACTGCTGGTGGGAAGCTGCATATGATAATGCAGATGCCGAAAACAAGGCCTGAAGCAAAGTGTGCCCACGGCCCGGGGCGGCAAGCGCAAGATGGATTACACTCCGCTTACAGCAAAGCCATGGTTGTTGGGCGTAAAATCGAAACTTCCCGAATAGTCAGGACGCAATCTTGAAAAAAACCATCGCCCTCCTAACCAGTTCCCTGTTGCTGACCGCATGCGCAAGCTTCCAGCAGTCCGGCGACAAGGCGAACGCCCAGGCGGCACAGGATCAAAAGACGGCATCCGCGAAGTCGGCGGCGGCCAACCGCAAGAAATCGCCCAAGGCCAAGGCCCAGCAGCAGGACGACGCGCTGCCGGCGGTCGAATTGAGCGAAGACATCCTCTACAAGGTCCTGACGGCCGAGATCGCCTTCCAGCGCGGCCAGTGGCAATCGGCCTACGTGACCATCCTGTCGGCTGCGCAGCAGACGCGCGACCCGCGCCTGGCCAAGCGCGCCGCCGAGATCGCGGTGACCGCGCGCCAGCCCAGCGAAGCGCTGGTGGCGGTACGCCTGTGGACCGAACTGGCGCCGCACTCGGATGAAGCGCTGCAGAACTACCTCGGCCTGATCATGCTGTCGGACAGCGTCGATGAAATCGAACCGCTGCTGACCCAGCGCCTGGCCGACGCCGCTCCGCAGGCGCGCGGCCCGATGATCCTGCAGATCCAGCGCCTGCTGGTGCGCGCCAAGGACAAGCAGGCCAGCTTCGCCATCCTGCAAAAGGTCACCCAGCCTTACGGCAACCTGATGGAAACCCACCTGGCCTTGGCGCAAGGCGCCTTCAGCGTGGGCGACACCACCTATGCGCAGCGCGAAGCGCGCGCGGCGCTAAAGATCAAGCCCGATTCCGAGCTGGCCATCCTGACCGCGGCCCAGGTGGCCCCGGACACCAAGGAAGCGACCAAGCTGGTGTCGGAATTCCTGCGCAAGTATCCGGATTCGCGCGAAGTGCGCGTCGCCTACGCCCGCAGCCTGGTGGAGCAGAAGAACTACAAGGACGCCCGCGCCCAGTTCGAAGCCCTGCTGAAGGAAGACGGCGAAGACCCGACCACCCTGTTCGCGCTGGGCGTGCTGTCGGCCCAGACCGACCAGCTGAAGGATGCCGAAAGCTATCTGCAGCGCTATCTGCAGGTGCTGGCGGCCCAGCCGGAGGATGACCGCGATCCCAGCCAAGCCATCCTGCTGCTGTCGCGCATCGCCGAGGAACGCAAGGACCTGGACGGCGCGCTGCGCTATCTCGACCAGGCCGAGCCGGGTTCGGACGGCTACGTCAACATCCAGGTGCGCCGCGCCCAGTTGCTGGCCCGCAAGGCCGATATCGAAGGCGCGCGCAAGGCGCTCGAAGCAGCCCAGTCGGAATCGGCCAACGATGCCGAACAGTTGCAACTGGTGCAGGCCGAGTCGATGCTGCTGCGCGACGCCAACCGCAACCAGGAAGCCGCCGACGTGCTCAAGGGCGGCCTCGATCGCTTCCCCAACAACACCGACCTGCTGTACGACTACGCCATGGTCCAGGAAAAGCTGGGCAAGTACGACGACATGGAAAAGTCGCTGCGCCGCGTGATCAGTCTGGCGCCGGGCAACCAGCACGCCTATAACGCGCTGGGCTATTCGCTGGCCGATCGCAACGTGCGCCTGCCGGAAGCACTGGAGCTGATCCAGAAGGCAGCCGACATGGCGCCGCAGGATGCCTTCATCGCCGATAGCCTGGGCTGGATCCAGTTCCGCATGGGCCGCCTGGAGCAGGCCGAAACCCAGATGCGTCGTGCCTATGCCTTGCGCCCCGATCCGGAAATCGGCGTGCATCTGGGCGAAGTGCTGTGGGCTCGCGGCAAGCAGGATGAAGCCCGCCAGGTGTGGCGCGAAGTCCAGGCCAAGGATCCGGAGAATGACGTCCTGAAGAGCACGCTGGCGCGGCTGAACGTCAAGCCATGATGGCAGCGGGTCGTTTTTTCATGACTGGCGGCGTGCGCCGCGCGGCCACCGCGGGGGCCGTCTCGCTGGCGGTGCTGCTGGCGGGCTGCGCGAGCATCCAGCAGACGCTCCAACCGGGCGCCGCGAATGCGCCTTCTTATAAAGAGAGCATCGATATCAGCGGCCGCATCTCCGTGCAATATGAACAGGGCGGCAATCCGCAGTCCTTGCACGGCAGCTTCATCTGGACCCAGACGCCCAGGGAAGTGAACCTGGAACTGTTCTCTCCGCTGGGCCAGACCGTGGCCACGATCAACGTCAAGCCGGGCATCACCACGTTGGTGCAGTCCGGTCGCGCGCCGCAGGTGGCGCCGGACGTCGATGCGCTGGCGGCGCAATCGCTGGGCTGGCCGCTGCCGGTTTCCGGCATGCGCCTGTGGCTGCAAGGCACCGGCGCCGACGCCGCCGGCAAGACCTTCTCGGCCAAGCCGGGCGAGGATTTCGCCACGTTCACCACGAAAGACGGCTGGCGCGTGGTGTACGCCAACTGGGAAAACGATCCCGACAGCGGCGAAACCCGCCCCAAGCGCATCGACATGACCCGCAGTACCGAACAAGCCGGCAAGGTCGCCATCCGGGTGGCGGTCGATCGCTGGAAGAAACCCTGAAGCGGGCCTGCCCGGCCCGCCGCCCATCCAAGCCCCCAAGCATGACCGCGACCCTCAACGCCTGCCCGGCGCCCGCCAAGCTCAACCTGTTCCTGCACGTCACCGGCCGCCGGCCGGACGGCTATCACCTGTTGCAATCGGCCTTCCAGTTGATCGACCGGGCCGACAGCCTGGATTTTGCCGTGCGCGACGATGACCAGATCGTGCGCGCCAATGAGGTACCCGGCGTACCGGCCGAATCCGATCTGGTGGTGCGCGCGGCCAGGCTTCTGCGCGAAGCGGCTGGCAAGGCCGATCTCGGCGCCTCGATCACGGTCAACAAGGTCTTGCCGATGGGAGGAGGACTGGGCGGCGGCTCATCGGATGCCGCCACCACACTGATGGCGCTCAACCATCTGTGGCAGACGGGTTTCAGCCGCCGGAAATTGATGGAAATCGGTCTCAAACTGGGCGCGGACGTACCGTTCTTCCTGTTCGGCCGCAATGCCTTCGCCGAAGGCGTGGGCGAGGCGCTATCCCCGCTGGAGACGGCCGATTACTGGTATGTGGTGATCGAACCGGGCGTATCTGTTCCAACCCCGATAATTTTTTCGTCTCCGCAATTGACAAGGGATACGAAAGCCGTCAGAATAACGGACTTTCCTGATGCGACGAAACAAATCGCTTCAAGCTTCGGGAAAAACGATCTGGAAATGGTGGCAACCCGGCATTTCCCTGAAATCGCGGAAGCTATCCAATGGCTGAGCAGGTTCGGGAATGCGAGAATGACCGGATCCGGCGCCTGTGTGTTTTGTGCATTCGAACACGAACAGCAGGCAGACGAAGCGCTGAAACAATTGCCTTCGCGCTGGATCGGCTGGAAAGCCAAGGCGATGCAGGAACACCCTCTCGCCCATTTATTGCAGTCGTGAAAAGAATTGGTTTGACGAAGATGCGCGCTTGACAAGACAGCGCGCTGACACGGAAAACAGCAGATTGTGTAGGGGAATCGCCAAGCTGGTTAAGGCACCGGATTTTGATTCCGGCATTCCAAGGTTCGAATCCTTGTTCCCCTGCCATTTAATTCGGACAGGCTTTCCGCCCAGGTCCAGTCAGAAAAATAAGCCGTCAATGTGAGACCACTAAGAGGCTGTTGCAAAATTAAATTTCGGGGCTGTTAACTTCCCCGACTTGATGTTAACTTCCTGTCTTGTTTTTCCTGACGGGATGCGATGCCTAAAGAACTTGTCGACGATGAATTGTGGTCACTCA
>WNDX01000082.1 GCA_009914615.1 Herbaspirillum frisingense | reverse complement strand
GCCTACTTCGACCGGCTTGGGGTACCTCGGCTCTGTTGACCTCAACGACTCGAACCGCCCGGTGCGGACCCGCACGCCGGGTGGTGTGGGAGGGGATCGGCCAGGTTCTGGCCGCCCCTATCCCGATCGGGCCATGCGAGAGGACTCAGTCCACGATGAACAACCTGGCGCCCACCGCCGTCGAGGAGCGGTGCGGCTCTGCGTTGTCGGCTACCTGATAGCTCATGCCGGGCTTGAGGACGAAGGTGCGCCCGTCTTCCAGCTCGGTATGCAGTTCGCCTTCCAGGCACAGCAGGACATGGCCCTTCACGCACCAGTGGTCGGCCAGATAGCCCGGCGTGTACTCCACCATGCGTACGCGGATGTCGCCGAACTTGCAGGTGCGCCACAAGGCCTTGCCGGTGACGCCCGGGTGCTCGGTGGTGTCGACCTGGCTCCAGTCGGTGGTGCCGAACGGCAGATTGTCGATCTTCATCGCAACGCCGCCGGCTTACAGCTTGGAGGCGATCAGCTTGCCCAGGCGTTCCACGCCGGCGCGGATCTGTTCCGGCGGCACGGTGACGAAGGACAGGCGCATGGTGTTGTGCTCGGCCACGTTGGCGAAGAACGGCGCGCCCGGCACGAAGGCCACCTTTTCCTGTTCCACGGCTTCATTGAGCAGCGCGCCGGCGTCGATGTGCCGGGGCAGCGTGACCCAGATGAACATGCCGCCTTCCGGCTTGCTCCACGAGCAGCCGGCCGGGAAGTACTGCTGCAGCGCGTCCAGCATCGCCTGGCACTGGTCGCCGTAGAGCTTGCGGATGGTCGGCACGTGCTGGTCCAGGAAGCCGTCCTTGATCGCTTCGTACACCACCATCTGGGTCAGTTGGGCGGTGTGCAGGTCAGTGGCTTGCTTGGCCTGTTCCATCTTCAGGATCAGCGGGCGCGGCGCGACCACGTAGCCGAGGCGGATGCCGGGAGTGAGGACCTTGGAGAACGAGCCCATGTAGATCACGCCCGACGGATTCATCGACAGCATCTTGGGCAGCGGCGCATTGCGGTAGCTCAGGGCGCCGTACGGATCGTCTTCGATCAGCGGCAGGCCCAGGCGGGCACAGGTCTCGACCAGCTTGAAGCGGCGCTCGGTGGGCAGCGTGCGGCCGGTCGGGTTCTGGAAGTTGGGCAGCGAGTACAGCATGCGGGCGCCGCCGGCGATGGCTTCGATGGCTTCCGGCTGCAAGCCGTGTTCGTCGCTGGGAACCGATTCGAACTTGGCGCCGTACAGCGCGAAGGCTTGCAGCGCGCCCAAGTAGCTGGGGGTCTCGACCAGCACCTTGCTGCCCTCATCGACCAGCACCTTGCCCAGCAGATCCAGGCCTTGCTGCGAACCGGACACCATCAGCACCTGCTCGGGCAGGATCTGCACGCCATCGGAAGACAGCGAGCCGGCGATCCATTCGCGCAGCGGGAGGTAGCCGTCGGTCGGACCGTATTGCAGGGCCATCTTGCCTTGCTGGGTCAGCACGCGGTCGAACGCGGCCTTCATGTGTTCCACGGGGAAGGTTTGCGGCGACGGCAGGCCACCCGCGAAGGAGGTGATGTCGGGACGCATGGTCACCTTCAGGATTTCGCGGATCGCCGAGCTCTTCATCTGTTCGGCGCGGTGGGAAAACTGCCATTGCAGCGGTGCGGGATTTTCGAGTTTCATGGTGTTTCTGTTATGAGGTGGTGGCGACCGGCCGCGGCAAAAAATTGGGCAGGGACTGCCCGGCTGCGGCAAAAAAGTCCCGGTCGCCGGTTCTATCCAAGTCTCCACGGGGCGGCCCGGCGAGCCGTCCGGATTCTGTCGTCCGGAGCGGCGGGGTGCGAACGTCGCGGGAAGTCTTAGGCGATCTCAGCAATCATTTCGATCTCGACGCAGGCGCCCATGGGCAGCTGCGCCACGCCGAAGGCGGAACGGGCATGCTTGCCCGCGTCACCGAAGACTTCACCGATCAGTTCGGAGGCGCCGTTGGTCACCAGGTGGTGTTCGGTGAATTCGCCGGTCGAGTTGACCAGGCTCATCAGCTTCACAATGCGCTTGACCCGGGTGAGGTCGCCGCCGCAGGCCGCCTGCAGGGTGGCGATCAGATCGATCGCCACTGCACGCGCGGCCAGCTTCGCATCTTCGGTACCGATGTCGCGTCCCAGCTGTCCGACCCATACCTTGCCATCCTGCTTGGCCAGGTGGCCGGAGAGGAAGACGGTATTGCCGGTTTGCGCATACATCACATACGCCGCCGCCGGGGTTGCCACGGCAGGCAGTTCGATGTTCAGTGCTTTCAGCTTTTCATAAACGGACATGCGGTACTCCTTGTTTTGCATCGCGCCGTGCCTGCGGGTTGGCCGGACGGGCTTTGCTCGTTAAGAAAAATAAGAGGACGATTATCTCAAATATCCGGACTTTTAGCCCGACAATTGCGGCTCGCAATGCAGGTTCCCGGCCGGCAAGACGCCCTGCCCGCCGGTGCTGCCGCAGTCATGGCTAGCGCCGCACCGCCATGCGCCGACCCACGGCCACCACCGCGATCACCGCCAGCGCGAACAACATGTTGCTCGCATCCAGCGCCTCGCCGGCGATCACGGCCGCGCCCAGCAGGCTCATGAAGGGTTGCAACAATTGCACCTGGCCAACGCGCGCGATGCCGCCCAGCGCCAGGCCCTTGTACCAGAAGAAGAAGCCGATGAACATCGAGAACAGCGAGACATAGGCGAACGCCAGCCAGGACGCCGGCGACGCCGTCACGCCGTAGGTCCAGCCCAGCCACAGCGAGACCGGCACCATCACCGGCAGCGAAATCACCAGCGCCCAGGCGATCACCTGCTGGCCGCCCATCGATTGCGACAGCCGCCCTCCTTCGGCATAGCCCATGGCCGCCGTCACCACCGCCGCGAACAGGGCGAAATCGGCCGCATGGAAACTGCCGCCGCCCTCGCGCAACGCGAACGCGATCACGATGCCGGAACCGGCCAGCGCCGCCAGCCAGAAGCCGGTCGAGGGACGCTCGCCGAAGCGCAGCGCGCCGAACAGCGCGGTGGCCAGCGGCAGCAGCCCGACCACCACGGCGCCGTGCGCGGCCGGCACATAGCGCATCGCGATCGAAGAAAACAGCGGGAAGCCGACCACCACGCCCAGCGCCGTCACGATGAGCCCGCGCAATTGCTGCGCGTTCGGCCGCGGCGCCCTCATCCACGCCAGCAGCGCCAGCGAGCACAGCCCCGCCACCACCGCGCGTCCGAAAGCGACGAAGGCCGGATTGAGCTCGGCCACCGCGATGCGCGTAAACGGCAGCGTCAGGCTGAACACGGCCACGCCGATCAGCCCCAGCCACATGCCTTTGGATTCATTGCCCCTCGCATTGGGCAGCGCCGGCTTCGCGCCGCTGTCCGGATTGGTCTGCGCCTGCATCTTGTTGCCGCTCCTCTGATGATTCTTTATTAATGATTTCCGCGCTCAGAACCAGATCGCCAGCGCCGAATAAAGCGTCAGCAGCACCATGACGACAACGAAGGCGATGCGCCACAGCGGACGCTCCAGATAACGCCGCAGCAGCGCGCCGGCCCAGGCCCAGACCGAGACACACGGCAGGTTCACCGCGCAGAAGATCAAGCAGTAGAGCAGGATCGCCAGCCACACAGGATGGTTATGCAACATCGGCATGAAGGCCGATGCACCGGTCACCGCCATCATCCAGGCCTTGGGATTGGCGAACTGGAACATCGCGGCGGCCCAGAACGACATCGGCCGGATCGCCGCGCCCGCGCCGCCGGCCACGCGCATGCCGCGCAATTGCCAGGCCAGATACAGCATGTAGGCGGAGCCCAGGGCCTTCAACAGCAACACCAGTTCCGGCACGGCGATCACCAGCCCACCTATACCGAATGCGCATAAGGCCAGCAGCACGCCGAAGCCGAAGGTGATGCCCAGCATGTGCGGCACCGAACGCTGGAAACCGAACCAGATGCCCGAGGAGGTCAGCATGATGTTGTTCGGCCCGGGCGTGATGGAGGAGACGAAGGCGAAGGAGATCAGGGGCAGGAAAGCTTCCATCTCAGCGCCCCTCCCCGCCGTGCAGCAGCGCCGAGGCGTTGCGCCGCAGGTTGCCTCCCAGCGCCGCGGCCAGGCCGCGCAGGCCGGCGCCGCACAGGCGCAGCCAGGCGCGCGCGGTCTGCAGGGCCACCGGCTCGATGCGCAGGCTGGAACGATGATCGGCCTCGATCACCACCAGCGCGCCGGGCAACAGCACCATGCTGGCGCCGGGCTCCAGCCAGAAATCCTCGGGACGCCCTTCCTGGGTGGCCCATACGCGGCCATGCCCCACCTGCAGCACGCACACCTGCGCCACGCGCCCGGAACGCACCTGACGCCGGTGCATCACCAGTTGCGCCGGCAATCCCTGCGGCGCGGGGTTCATGCCGTCCTCCGCTGCGGTAGCGGCAGCACTTGCGCCGGCGCCTGCAGTTCGGCGGACACCGCCGATTCGCGCATCAGCACGCGGGCGAACACATCGTGATCGACGTTGCCGCCGGACAGCGTCAGGCCGATCTTGCGGCCGCGCAGGCGCGCGCGCAATTGCAGCGCCGCCGCCAGCGCACAGGCGCCGGCGCCTTCGGCCGCATTGTGGGTGGCGATGAAAGCCATCTTCATCGCATCCATCACTTCGTCGTCCGTCACGGCGACCACGTCATCGACCTCGGCCAGCAAGACTTCCAGCGAGGCGTCGTCGGGCACGCGGCAAGCCACGCCGTCGGCGATCCGGGTGGACACCGGCGACTCGATCTTGCGGCGCTGCTCGAAGGACAGCTTGTAGGCCAGCGCATGCGCCGACACCACGCCGATGACGCGCGTCTTCAGGCCCAGCGCATTGCGCGCGGCGACCGCGCCGCACATGCCGGAACCCTGGCCGATCGGCACCAGCACCACGTCCAGGTCGGGCTGGGCGGCGAACAGCTCCATCCAGTAAGTGGACACGCCGGCCACCAGGTCGCGGTGGAAGGACGGGATCATGTGCAGTTGCTGGTCCTGCGCCAGTTGCTGGGCGTATTCGCGGCTTTCCTGGAACTCGCTGCCGCGCTCGATCAGGGTCACGCCCAGCGCGCGCATGGCGGCGTTCTTCTCGCGGCTGTTGCCCTCGGGGACGACGATGGTGGCCGGCACGCCGAACCGGCTGGCCGCCAGGCCCACCGATTGGCCGTGATTGCCGCGGGTGGCGGAGATCACGCCGGACAGTTGCGGCCGGGCGCGCACCAGCTTGTCCATATAGACCATGCCACCGCGCACCTTGAAGGCGCCGGTCGGGGCGTGATTTTCATGCTTGACCCAGACCTGCGCGCCCAGCGCCTGGTTCAGCAGCGGCCAGGACAGTTGCGGGGTGGGCGCCATGCCGCCATAGACCACGGAGGCGGCTTGCTCGATCTCGGTCAGGCTGGGCAGCAGGTCGCGGGCGGCTTGGGTCATGGCGGGTCTCCTTGGAAATGGCAAACGGGCTTGCCTGGCAAGCCGGGCGCGGGAGTCGGCCGGTCTTGCATTGAAAGCCATCGTAGCGGACAATACCTGTACAGTACCGATACACTTAAGAAATAATCTTAAATATTGTCACGGCAAAATGACCAATACAGTCAAACGCTCCCGCCCCGCGCCCTTCGCGCTCCCCGCCGCCAACGCGGTCAGCAACGAAGCCGCCCTGCCCGGCTGGCCCATGCTCTCGCGCGAGAGCGGCGACTCGCTGGTGGAACAGATCGTGCGCGGCATCCGCTCGCGCATCGACGACAAGCTCTTGCGCACGGGCGCGCGCATGCCCTCGATCCGCCAGTTCGCCGATGCCCATGAAGTCTCGCGCTTCACGGTGGTGGAAGCCTACGACCGACTGGTCGCGCAGGGTTTCCTGGAATCGCGCCGCGGCTCCGGCTTTTATGTGAAAGAGCGATCGCCGATGGCCGGCGCCTACGGCGGCGACATCGCGCGCGTGGCCGCGCAGGACGAGCCGCAAGGCGGCCTGGACGTGGTCTGGCTGGTGCGCAACATGTTCCGCCAGATGCCCTCCCACAAGATGCCCGGCGGCGGCCTGCTGCCGCCGGACTGGCTGGACGGCGAACTGATCTCCAACGCCCTGCGCGCCATCAGCCGCGACAATCCCTCGCTGCTGCTGGGCTATGGCACGCCGCAGGGTTTCCTGCCGCTGCGCCAGCAATTGCAGCTGAAGCTGGCCGAACTGGAAATCGCCGCCGCGCCCGAGCAGATCGTGCTGACCACCGGCGTCACCCAGGCGCTGGATACCGTGGCGCGCCACTTCCTGCGGCCTGGCGACGTGATCTTCGTCGATGATCCGGCCTGGTTCCTGATGTTCGGCTCCTTCGCCGCGCTGGGCGCCAAGGTGGTCGGCATCCCGCGCCTGGCGGACGGCCCCGACATCGCCCGCCTGGCCGAACTGGCGGCGCTGCACAAACCCAAGCTCTACGTGATCAACTCGGTGCTGCACAACCCGACCTCGACCTCGATGTCGGCGGCCAAGGCCTTCCAGGTGCTGCGCATCGCCGAGGAGCATGATTTCGTCATCGTCGAGGACGACATCTATTGCGACATGCACCCCGGCTCGGCGGTACAGCCCGCCACCCGCATCGCCGCGCTCGACCAGTTGCACCGGGTGATCTATCTGGGCGGCTTTTCCAAGACGCTGTCGGCCAACCTGCGCGTGGGCTTCATCGCCACCTCGGCGGAGCTGGCCCGCCACCTGGCCGATCGCAAGATGCTCTCGACCCTGACCACCGGCGAGATCGGCGAGCGCGTGGCCTACAAGGTGCTGTCCGAGGGACACTACCGCAAGCACACCGAACGGCTGCGCTCGCGCCTCAACGGCGCGCGCGACAAGGTGATGCGGCAACTCGAAAAGCTGGGCGTGGACGTGGGCGATCCGACGCCCTGCGGCATGTTCCTGTGGGTCGACGCGCGCTGCGACACCAATGTGCTGACGGAGAAGGCGATGGAAGAAGGCTTCCTGCTGGCGCCGGGCAGCCTGTTCTCGCCGTCCCAGCTGCCCTCCACGCGCATGCGCATCAACGTCGCCAGCATGGCCGACCCGGGCATCTGGCGCTTCCTGGAGCAGGAACTGGACAAGCGCGGCTGAGGCCGGCTGCTCGCCAATGAAAAAGGGACGCCGGAGCGTCCCTTTTTCATTGCTGCATGCGCCTCACGCCAGCTGCACGTGGATACGGGCGATTTCCGTATCGTGGTTGGCGTTGTTGTAGAACACGTAGTCGCCGTTACCGAAGATCAGGTAATACTGCTGCGTGGTGGTGTTGATCTGGATACTCTCGGTCCCCTTCATCTTGATCGTCAGCACATTGCTCACGCCCATGTGCTGGACGTCGTCGTAGGACACCAGCAGGTTGGTGTCGGGACTGGAAGAGACGTCCAGGGTACTGATGTTGGACGTGTTGTGAGAGAAGGTGCTCAGATCCAGGGTCCGGCCCAGCCCCTCGACGTGCAGCGTGGAACTGACGCCGTGCCCTTCCGCATTGGCCAGGTTGGCGATGCCGGTGGTGCCGTTGGCGCTGACGTTGAACACGTTGGTGCCGGCGCCGCCGATCAGGGTGTTGCTGCCGCCTTCCTGCGCATTGAAGATGTCGGTCTGGTTGGTGTCGGTGCCGAGCACGCCGCCTTCCAGGCGGTTGGTGGTGGACGCGCCGTGTACCGTGAAGGTGTTGCTGCCGTTGTTGCCGATCAACGTGTTGCTGCCGTTGGCCACCGCGGTGCCGACCAGGTTGGAGATGCCGGCGTAGGTGTCGCCCGCGGCATCGCCGCCGGTGCCCTGGCCAGTGGCCAGGTTGGCGGTGATGCTGGTGCTGGCCGATTTCTCGTAGCTGACGGTGTCGCTGCCGCCGCTGCCGGTAAAGCTGTTGACGTCGCCGTTGGCGTAGAAATAATCGTTGCCGCTGGAGCCGACCACGTTCTGGATGTGGCTGTACTTGTCACCGAGCGACCAGCTGTTGCTGGCGCCGCCGCCATTGCCGGTCACCAGATCGACCACCACGCCGATGTTGGAGTGCGAATAGTTGACCGTGTTCGAACCGCCGTTGCCTTCGAAGGAGTTGACGTCGGAGGTGGCATAGAAAATATCATTGCCGGCGCCGCCGATGACGTTTTCTATGCTCTTGTAGGTGTCGTTGTAAGACCAGCTGTTGGAAGCGCCGCCGCCCTGGCCGGTGTACAGATCCACCACCACGGCCGTGGTCGCGAGCTCGTAGCTGACGGTGTCGCTGCCGTTGCCGCCCTCGATCCTGTTGACCGCGGCGCTGGCGATGAACATGTCGTCGAAGTTGCTGCCGACGGCATTGTCGATGTTGTTGAGCTGGTCGCCGGCGGCGTCGTTCAAGTAGCCGCTATGCGTGGTGAAGTCGATCTTCACCGGGCCGCTTGAGGTGGCGTAACTGGCATAGGTATTAGCCTCGTTGCCGACGGCCGCGTACAGCAGGTCGGCGCCGCCGCCGCCGGTGACTTCCGAGCGGGCAGCGGTCTTGGAGCCGGTCAGGTTGTCGATGCCGGACGAACCGATCACGTTGGCGATGCCGATGTAGGTATCGCCGGCAGCGAAGCCGCCGCTGCCGGCCGCCGCCTTGGTGCCCGACAGATCCACCGTCACCGGCGCGGTGGAATACTCGTAGCTCACCGTATCCAGGCCCGCTCCGCCGCCGCCGTTGAAGATGTTGACGTTGTTGTCGGCGACGAAGATATCGCTATAGACGCTGCCGATGACGTTGAAGACATTGTTCAAGCGGTCGCCTCCGGCATCGCTGTGCGTGCCGGTGCCGTTGAACAGATCGACCTTCACCCAATCGCCCGCGGTGGAATAGTTGGCGTAAGTATTGGCGCCGTTGCCGGCCGCGCCGGTCAGGTTATCCGCCCCCGCGCCGCCGGTCAGTACCGACATGCCGGAAGCCGCGCCGGTCAGCGAGTCGTTGAGGCCGCTGCCGATCAGGTTCTGGATGTTCTTGTAGGTGTCGCCCAGCGCACCGCCGGTGCCGACGAAGTTGACGATCTCCAGGTTGGCCGTCACGCCCGTGGCGGAATAGAGATAGCTGACCGTGTTGGAACCGCCGCCGCCGTCGAACTTGTTGGCATCGGTGCTGGCGTAGAAGAGGTCGTTGCCGGCGCCGCCGGTGACGTTCTGGATGCTCGTGTAGCTGTCGCCCGCGGCATCGCCGGCCAGGCCCGCCCGGTTCTGAAGATCGACGGTCACGCTCGTGGTGGAGGCTTCGTAGCTCACCGTGTTGCTGCCGCCCTTGCCGTCGAACTTGTTGACCACGCCGTTGCCGACGAAGATATCGTCGCCGGCGCCGCCGATGGCGTTCTGGATGTTGAGGTAGCTATCGCCGTCGGCGTCGCCGCCGGTGCCGGTGCGATTGGCCAGATTCACCTTCACGCCGGCCAGGGAGTTTTCATAGCTGACGGTGTTGTTGCCAGCGCCGCCGTCGATGATGTTGACCACGTTGCTGCCGACGATGATGTCGTCGCCGCTGCCGCCGGTGGCGTTCTGGATGTTGACGTAGGTATCGCCCAAGGCGTCGCCGGCCAGGCCCTTGCCTTGGCCCAGGTCGATCTTGAGCGCGCCTCCGGAACTCTCATAGCTGACGGTATTGTTGCCGCCGCCGTCGATCCTGTTGACCACGCTGCTGGCGACGATGATGTCGTTGCCGGCGCCGCCGGTGGCGTTCTGGATGTTGGTGTAAGTGTCACCCGCGGCGTCGCCCAGCAAGCCCTGGAAGGTTGCCAGGTTGACCTTGACCGCGCCGGTCGAATGTTCGTAGCTGACGGTGTTGCTGCCGCCGCCGCCGTCGATCTTGTTGACCACGTCGCTGGCGATGATCAGGTCGTCGCCGCTGCCGCCGGTGGCGTTCTGAATGTCGTGATAGACGTCGTTGTTGGCGTCGCCCGCCAGGCCCCGCTGCAACTGCAGGTCGATGGTGACCGCCGCGCCGGAGTTTTCGTAGCTGACCCGGTTGTTGCCGGCGCCGCCCCAGAATTCATTGGCCTGGCCGTTGCCCACGAAGATGTCGTCCTGGGCGCTGCCGATGACGTTCTGGATGTCCTGGTAGGTGTCGCCGGCGGCATCGCCCTGGGAACCCTGGCCGGTGACCAGGTTGACCTTCACGCCCAGCGCCGAGTTGGCGTAACTGACCGTGTTGATGCCCGCTCCGCCCTTGATCACGTTGGCCACGTTGCTGGCGATGATCAGGTCGTTGCCGGCGCCGCCGGTGGCGTTCTGCATACTGGTATAGATGTCGCCGGCGGCGTCGCCGGCCAGCCCCTTCTGCTGCGACAGGTCGATGGTCACGGCGCCGGTCGAGCTTTCATAGCTCACCGTGTTGTTGCCGCCGCCGCCATCGATGATGTTGATGTCGCCGTTGGCCACCACGATATCGTCGCCACCGCCGCCGGTGAAGTTCTGGATGTTGAGATAGGTGTCGCCCAGGGCGTCGCCCGACAGGCCTTGCCCGGTCGCCAGGTTGACCTTCACGCCGCCGCCGGAGTTGGCGTAGCTGACCGTATTGTTGCCGCCGCCGCCGTCGATCCTGTTGATCGCGCTGCTGGCCACGATGATGTCGTTGCCGGCGCCGCCGGTGGCGTTCTGGATGTTGAGGTAGACGTCCTGGTCGGCGTCGCCGCCGACGCCAGCGCCGGTGGCCAGGTTGATGGTCACCGCGCCGGTGGAGTGCTCGTAGCTGATGGTATTGCTGCCGGCGCCGCCGTCGAACACGTTATGGGCGGCGCTGCCGACGAAGGTGTCGTCGCCGCCGCCGCCGGTGGCGCTCTGGATGTTGATGTAGATGTCGCCCGCGGCGTCATTGCCGAAGCCGCGTCCCAGCGCCAGGTCGACCTTCACCGCGGCGGTCGAATTGGCGTAGCTGACGGTGTTGTTGGCGCCGCCGCCGCCGTCGATCACGTTGGTCGCGGCGCTGGCGATGATGATGTCGTTGCCGGCGCCGCCGGTGGCGTTCTGGATATTGGTGTAGGTGTCGCCCGCGGCGTCGCCGGCCAGGCCCTGCCCGGTGGCCAGGTTGACGGTGACGGCCGCGGTGGAGCGCTCGTAGCTCACGGTGTTGCTGCCGGCGCCGCCGATGGCGTTCTGGATGTTGGCGTAGGTGTCGCCCGCGGCGTCGCCCATGCTGCCCTGCCCGGCCGCCAGGTCGATCTTCACGGCGGTCGTGGCGCGCTCGTAGCTGACGGTGTTGTTGCCCAGGCCGCCATCGATGGCGTTGACCTGCGAGGTCGCCACGATCAGGTCGTCATACACGCTGCCGACCACGTTCTGGATGTTGGTGTAGGTGTCGCCGTGCGAAATGTCCGGCGCCAGGTTGCTGTCGCGGGTATTGGTCAGGTCCACCACGACGCCGGCGGTGGCGTGCGAATAGTTGACCGTGTTGCCGCTGGTGCTGTTGCCGTCGAAGTGGTTGGCATCGGCGCTGGCGTAGAAGGTATTGCCGCCCGCGCTACTGCCCTTGACGTTCTGGATGTGCACCAGCGTGTCGCCCTGGGCGTTGCCGCCCTGGCCGGTGCCGCTGTACAGATCGACGGTCACCGGCGCGGCCGAGGCCGAATAATCCACCGTGTCCGAACCGGCCAGGCCGCCGTCGAAGACGTCGGCGTTGGGGCCGCCGATGAAGGTGTCCGAATAGGAGGTGCCGACGATCTTCTGGATCCGCGTCAACTGATTGACCGGCTCGAAGTCGCGGGTCACCGTATTGTTGAGCATGTTGGCGGTGATCGCCGAGGACGAGCCGCTGTAGTCCACGGTGTTGAGCGTGCCGCCGCCGCCGTCAAAGTTCTTGCTGTCCAGCCCGACCACGAAGACGTCGTTGCCGTCGCCGCCGATCACGTTCTGGATGCGGGTATAGCTATCGCCTGCGGCGTCGCCGTTGGAGCCGCGTCCGGTCACCAGGTTGACCACCACGGCGGCGGTCGAGCCGGCATAGCTGACGGTGTCGTTGCCGCCGGCGCCGCCGTCGAAGTTGTTGACCGCGGCGTTGCCGACGAAGGTGTCGTCGAAGGCGCTGCCGATGAAGTTCTGGATGCCGACGTAGGTATCGCCCTGGGCATAGCCGCCGCTGCCGGCGCCGGTCTTGAGGTTGACCGTGACGCCCGAGGTGGAGGACGCATACGAGACGGTGTCGGAGCCGCCGTTACCGGTGAAGCGGTTGGCCGCGGCGTTGGCGATGAAGGTGTCGTTGCCGCTGCTGCCGATGACGTTCTGGATATTGGCGTAAGTATCGCCCTGGGCGTAGCCGCCGGTGCCGGCGCCCGTCACCAGGTTGACCGTGACGCCGCTGGTCGAATACGCATACGACACCGTGTCCGAACCACCGCCGCCGTCGAACTTGTTGGCCTGGCTGTTGGCGATGAAAGTGTCGTCCTGGGCGCTGCCGATCAGGTTCTGGATATTGGTCAGCCGGTCGCCCTGGGCGTCGCCGCCGACGCCGGTACCGGCCACCAGATCGATGGTGACGCCGGCGGCCGAGCCGGCGTAGCTGGCGGTGTTGTTGCCGGTGGCGCTGCCGACCAGGGTGTCGGCGCCGCCGCCGCCCTGGAAGAAGCTGCTGCTGCCGGCGCCGCCGTAAATGGTGTCGTTGCCGGCGCCGCCATACAGCGAATCGTTGGCGTTGCTGCCGTAGATGGTGACGCCGCCGTTGCCGGCGTGCACTTCGTGCGGCACGCCCTGCGCCGGCAGGATCAGCACCGTATTGCCGGTCTGCGGGTCGAGATAGGACAGGTCGCCCGAGGAGCTGGCGTCCTTGACGGCGACATAGCGCGTCTGGTCCAGCGTCAGCACGCCGTCGCTGGTGCCCAGCGTGGTGGTGAAGGTCAGCTTGAACACGCCGCCGTTGCCGGTGCCGTAGTCGTGCACCGGCGACGAAGGATCGGCCAACTGCGTGTTGTACTGCAACTGCAGGTTGAATTCCTTCTGGCTGCCGGTGACGGTGATTTCGTACTTGCCGCCGCCCAGGTTGGTGCCGTTGAGGATCGTGACGTAGTCCGGCACGCCGGACACCACCAGGGTCTTGACCGTGACATCGCCGGTGACGGTGATGTTGAACACCTTGATGAAGGTGTTGTTGTTATTGCCCGAGGCATAGATGGTATGCACATCGTCGCCGGCGGTGATCACCTGCGGCGAAAACTGCACGGCATTGGAGCCGTCGGTGGCCGAGGGCTTGGTGCCGCCGCTGCCATAGAGCGTGTCGCCGACCTGGGTCTGGGTGGTCAGGTTGACCAGGTTGACCGCCAGCGAGGGCGCGGCCGGGCCGGTCACGTGGGTGGACGGCGTGGTGCCGGGACGTTCCGGCGGCTGCTGCACTTCGCTCGGCTTGGTGACCGAATCGCTGCCGGCCTGCTGGTTGGCGTTGATCGCCGATTGCACCGTGGTGTTGGAGGCATCGCCCGCGGTCGGCTGGGTCGGGATCGACAGGTTCTGCGAGCCGTTGGTGACCGAGTGCGAATTGTCGCTGATGATCTTGGCCAACTGGCTGACCGAATCGCTGGAAACCGGCGCCGCATTGCGATCGACCGCCACATGCGTCTGGCCGGGGCCGACGGCGTCGGTGGTGGCCGTATGGTCGGCCGCGGCGATCGGATCGGAATTGAGCACCCTGGACTGATCGTTCGGCTGCAACGGGATCTTGCCCACCGTGTCGAGCAGGCGGCCGGTGTCGGCGCTGGTATCGGCGAACTTGACCTTGGACTTGTCGTCCATCGCTTCCATGGCGCCGCCGGCCAGCACCACCTTGGTGCCATCGGCCATGTGCAGGACCATGTCCACGTCCACCACCTGCACGCGCTGCACGGAGGCGCGCGCTGCATTGAGCTGGAAGCTGCCGTTCTGGTCCGGCATCACGACCCGTACCGGGCCGGTGAGTTTATCCGCGGAGTTCGCTTGTGATGAGCTTGCGGTTGCCATGTTTCCTCGCTGTCGAAGATCAGTTCGAAAGTTGTTGTTTCATCAAATCCGGATTGCCACGCGGCAAGCCGCAGGCGGATGCTACCCGATTACTGCAAAATCTGCGCCCGCGGGCCGTCGGCCACGATGCGCCCGCCGTCGATGACGATGATGCGATCCATGTGGCGCAGCAGCGCCGGGCTGTGCGACGCCACCAGCAACGTGCGGCCGGCCGAGAAGGCCAGCAGGCGCTCGATGATGCGGGCTTCCGATTGCTGGTCGATGCCGGTGGTCGGTTCATCCAGCAGCAGCACGCGCGGCACCGCCGCCACCACGCGCGCCAGGGCCACCATCTGACGCTGGCCGCCAGACAGGTTGCCGGGCGCCTTGAGCATCTGATCCAGGCGCAGCTCGCCGCGCGCGATCAGGTCGTCCAGGCCGGAGACGGCCAGCGCCGCCTCATACACCTGGCCCAGCACGCGATCGCCGGCAAAGACATTGGCCGCCACCGTACCGTCGAACACGAAGGGTTCCTGCGGCTTGAAGCCGATATTGCGGGTGCGCACCTCGGGCGCATAGGCGTTGACCGCCACGCCATCGATCAAGACATGGCCCTCTTCCACCGGCTGCAGCCCGGCCAGCGTGCGCAGCAGCGTCGATTTGCCCGAACCCGAGCGGCCCACGATGCCGACCTTCTCACCGGGCTGGATGGTCAGGGCCACCTGCTTCAGGGCCGGCCTTTCATTCTTGTCCAGGTGCAGGGTCAGGTTGCCGACCTGGATCAGGCCGCGCATTTCCTGGCGCAGCACGTCGGCGCGGCCCTGCTCCGGCGCATCCTCGAACACCGCGTCGAATTCGGCGCGGGCGCGGCGGAACATCTCGATGCGCCCGAGGAAGGTGGACAGCGAGGACAGCACCGAAGTCGAACGGCTGATCAGCAGCGAGCCGGCGATCAGGCCGCCCACGGTGAGCGCGTTATCTTCCACCAGATAGACGCCGGCCACCAGCGTGGCCACCGAGATCGCGACATAGCCCACCGAAGCCACCGCATAGCCGGTATTCATCCAGAAGCGGCTCTTGGATTGCGCCACCGCATTGTCGGCGGCGTCGGCCAGGAAGGCCTTGATCACGCGCTGCTGCAACTGCGAGGTCTTCAGCGTATCCATGCCATAGACCAGGCTGGCCATCTTGTCGGTCTTGCCGATGCCGGCCTTCATGGCCGCCACCGCGTAATCGTTGGAAGGCACCTTGAACAGCAGCTGCGCCCCCACCAGCAAGCCGCCGCCCACCAGCATCACCCACACCAGATGGCCGCCGACCAGGCCGATGGCCAGCACATAGAGCAGTAGGAACGGCAGATCCACCAGCAACAGCATGTAGTTGGACGACAGCAGGTCGCGATAGCGCGCCAGCACCGAACCCACCGGCGCGGTCACCCGCGCGGTCATCAGGCGACGCGCGGCTACCTCGTCGAACTCGGCATCCAGGCGGCCGGCCAACTGTTCGGTGTAATACACGCGGATGATGCGCAGCACCAGTTCCAGCGCGATGAACAGCAGCATGCCCAGGGTCAGCGCCCACAGCGTTTCCGGGATGTGATTGCCGATGACCTTGTCGTACACCAGCCTCGAATACAGCGGCAGCAGCAAGCCCAGCAGGTTGACCAGGATCCCGGCCACGATGATCTCGACGAAGCGGCCGCCGTAGGCGCGCAGCAGCGACAGGTAGGTGGGGTCCTTGCGCAAGTCCTGCGGGACTTGCGGTTGGTCGATGTGTACCTGTTCGCTTTCGTTCATCGGGACTGCTCCGTTCTTGCCTTATCTTGCCTTGTGCCGGGAGCGCGATCAGGCGCCGCGATTGGCGGACATCTCGCGGATCGCTTCGCGCAGTTCCAGGCGCAGATCCTTGATCATGGTCTGGCGGCCCGAGCGCATTTCGTCGATGACGGTCTGCCAGTTGATGTTCTGGCGCATCAGCGCCTCGGTGATCGAGGTCAGCGATTGCGGGATCGCGCCCAGGTTCTTCACGCGATCGTTCTGGGTCGCCATGTGCTTGGCCAGGTCGATCTGCAGTTGGCGCGCCGACAGCGCGTCGCGGGCCATGTTGCTGGAGTTCTCGCCGATGGTGTTGCCCAGTTCGTTCAGGCGCGCCGCCACGGTGGACTGGATTTCGCCCTGGTACTGGATGGCGCCCATCTCGTCGGCCAGGCGGATCGAGATCTGGTTGAGCAGGGGCGGCAACTGCGCGATGTTCTGCGCGCTCTTTTCGTTCATGTTGGAGATTTCGCTCTGCTGCGCCTGCAGCGAGGTCATCGCCGACGACAGCGCCAGCTGGCCGGCCTGGATGCTGGAGACGATCTGCGGCAGCACTTCGAAGGTGCGGTTGGCGATGTCGCCGTTGACCGAGAGGCGCTCTTCCAGCGAGGACAGGCTATCCGAGAGGTCGCGCGCCGAGGTGATCTTGGTGTTGATGATCTGGCCGACGTTGCGCACTTCTTCCAGCGTCTGCTGCGCGGTCTCATGCATGCGCGGGCCGAAGGCCACCAGCTGGCGCAGGTTGCGCGACTCTTCCATGCTGTCGGTGAACAGCTGGACGATATTGTTGAGGCGTTCGTTCAGGCCTTCCAGCTTGATGCCGGCCTGCAGCGAGGCTTCCGAACTGTTGCGCGCGGCCATGATGGATTCGCGCTGCAGCACCATCAAGTCTTGCAGGAATTCGGCCAGGAAGGTTTCCGACACGCCCTGGCGTTGCGTGGCCGCCGGGCCGGACATGTCGTGCACCACGTGCTGCACCATGTCGCTGATGCATTCGCGGGCGCGCGCCACCAGCTTCTTGCCGGCGCCGCGCAGCGGGGTCAGCGTCAGGCCCAGGGCCAGCGAGCCGATCAGGCCGAACATCGAGGCCGAGAAAGCGGTACCCATCGACGCCAGCGGCTTTTGCAGGTCGGCCACCAGGTGCATGAAGGAAGCGTCCATGTCGCCGCCACCGGCCGCCTTGCCGAAGCCGTCGATCAGGGCCGCGGTGCCGACCAGGGTTTCCAGCAGGCCGATGAAGGTGCCCAACAGACCCAGCGCGATCATGAAGCCGGTCAGGAACTGCGGGAATTCGGTCTTGGCGTCCAGGTGGGCGCGCAGGTCGTGCAGCGAGCTTTCGATGGTTTCCTGCTCGATACGCGAGGTCAGGCGGCCCTTGGTGCTGGCCACGCTGACCAGCACCTGGCCGATCTCGGTGCCGGCGAATTCAGGCGCCTTGACCAGGTCTTCCATCGACTCACCGGCCTTGGTGCGTTCATAGAACTGCAGCAGCTTGGCATGCTCCCAGTTCACGCGCCACAGGTTGTAGCCGATCAGCGCCACGCCGAACACCGCCACCGAGATGATGAACAGGTTCAGGAAGGGGTTGATCTGGATCGCATGCAGTACGAAGCCCCGGAACAGGAAGGCGCCGAGCAGCAACAGCAGCGTCGGGATGGAGGCGAGTGCATAGAATTGGCGTAGATTTTTCATACGTGCGAAGTTCCGGGGAAATGAACGCGATGGAGACTGGTGTGACGGAAAACGGACGCCGCCCGGACGATCCGTGCGGCGCGGAAAAGGGAACGGGCGGCGCGCTTCATCGCGGCTCCCGCATCGCTGTCTGCTGGAAGCGCGACAGCGGCGACATCAGGTACCGCCAGACGGTACGGCGACCGACGATGATGTCGGCGGTGGCGGTCATGCCGGGCATCAGCGACAGGCTGCGCTGCAGCTCGTTGCTGCCGCGCGTGACCTCGATCTTGACGCGGTAGAAGCGCTCGCCGCGCTCTTCGGGCACGGTGTCGGCGCTGATCTCGCTGACCACGCCGTCCATGGCGCCGTACACGCCATAGTCGTACGCCGACACCTTCACCCGCGCGCGGGCGCCGGTCACCAGTTCGGCGCGGTCGGCGGGCGAGACCTTGGCCTCTATCACCAGCTTGTCGTCGCTGGGCGTCATCTCGATGATGGGATCACCCGGCTTGACCACGCCGCCCACGGTATTGATCATCACGCGGTTGACCACGCCATCCATCGGCGCCTTCACCTCGGAGCGCGAGACGCGGTCGTTGCGCGACTTGATTTCTTCCTGCAGGCGCGCCAGCTCGGTCTCGGCGGCGGTCAGTTCGGTGCGGGCGTCGGAGCGGAAGCGCGAAGACGCTTCGCCGATCTTGGCCTGGGCCTCGGCAATGGCCGCGTTCAGGCGCGGGATCATGGCATTGGTGGCGGCCAGCTTGCTTTGCGCGTCCTGGGCGCGCGCCTGGGCCTGGATGTCTTCCAACTGCGAAGCGGCGTTGCGTTCCAGCATGCCGTGAATCAGTTTGTATTGGCGCTGCGCCAGTTCCAGCTCGCTGTTGAGGCTCTTCTGGCGGCTCAGGGCTTCGCCGAGTTCAGCCTGGCGCTGAGCCGACTGCTCGCGCAGCACCGACAGTTCCTGCGCGAGCTTGGCGCCGCGCGCGGCGAAAGCGGCCTGTTCGCTTAGCACGGCGGGATCGTCGCGCGCCATGTCGGATGGCATCTGCAAGCTTGCGCTGCCGGCGGCTTCGGCGCTCTGGCGGGCGATCTTGGCACGCAGGCCGAGGATCTTCACCCGGCCCTCGCCCAGGTCGGCATTGGCACGCACGTCGGAAATCGAGATCAGGGTCTGCCCCTTCTTCACCGCCGCGCCTTCGCGCACCAGAATGGCGGAGACGATGCCGCCCTCCAGGTGCTGGATCACCTGATTGTGTTCGGAAGCCACGATGCGGCCGTTGCCGCGCACCACCATGTCGATCGGCGCGAACACCGACCACACCAGCAGCAGCGCCAGCAACAGCGCGCACGCCAGCACCAGCATGCGCGGCCGCGGCATCGCGCGCAGCTCGCCCATGCGGCGATCCAGGCGCGGCGCGATACGGCGCATGAAGCCCTTGCCGCGGGAGGTAATCCCATCGACGGCGCCGGGCTTGAGTGACATGGTCATTTTCCTGCCGCCAGATACTGGACGATCACACGGGAGGCGCCTTCGGCGCCGTTCTCGGCGGTGGCCACGCGGCTCACCACGCGTTCCTTGTCCACTCCGGAGTCGATCAGATAGTTGCGCACCGCGACCGTGCGGTAATACGCGCGGCGGCGGCTGTCGCTGTAGCCGGCCGAACTGATCACGCCGGTCACCACGATCTTGCCCTGGTTGGACTTGACGCGCTTGACCCAGTCGCCGATGCCCTTGTCCAGGGCCTTGGTGCCGTCATCGGTCAGTTGCGTCGAATCGGTGTCGAAATTGAGCACCACCGCCTTGTCGCTGGCATCGGTGCGCACGCCCGGCGCGATCTCGTTCTTGGTCGGCTCGGTCTTGACCTGGATCGCATTCGGGCTGGACGGCGCGGCCGTGCTGCGCAGGCTGCCGGCGTCGGATTGCAGCGGCGGCGCCGCCAGCTTGGCCTTGAGCGTGGCCACTTCGCGCTTGAGCTGTTCGATTTCCTGCGCCTTCTCGCGCTCGGCCTGGGTCTCGGATGCCTTGGCGCTGACGTTGTCGGACGTATTGATGACGTCGTTCTTATTGCTCTTGGACTCGCCCTGCACCGCCTGGCTCTGGCTTTGCGACACCAGCTTGCTGACCTTCATCTGGGCCAGCTTCTGCGAGTAATAGAACAGCGTGACGACGAACACCACGACCACGAAGATCATGACCAGCACCACGTTGGACAGCGCGTCCACGAAGCCCGGCCAGAAATTCTGTTCCTTTCCGCCCTCCATGAATCCCCCGTCCTATTTCACTGCCTGCGCGGGCACGGCCTCGGGCGACGAGGCCTTGCCGGTATTGCGCAGGATCTGATAACTGATATCGGCCTGCTGGAACAGCAGGGTCGCAAAATCCATGCGCGCCTGGTAAGCCTGCTGGTAGGCGTCCAGCACGTCCAGCAATTGCTTGCTGCCGGTGGAGAGCTGCTCCAGGAAGACGTCGGCCACGTTGGCGTTGGTCTGATAAGCCTGGCGGGAGATCTCCATGCGCTTGCGCACCGCGCCCAGCGTGCGGTAGTTGATCGCGATCTGCTCGCGCAGCTTGCGTTCCACGGCCAGCGCGGTATTGCTCTTTTCCACGTACTTGGCCCCGATCTGCTTCTGGTAATACATATCGGAACCGCCATTGAGCAGGTTCATCGACATCACCAGCATCAGACGGCGGTCCGTGGCCAGTTGCAGCCCGCCATCGGTGGTATCGATGGCGCCGCCGGCGCCGCGCGTCTTCTGCTGTGTCCACTCGATGGCCAGCGTGGGCGAGAACTTGGAACGGGCCGACTTCAATTCTTCATTGGCGGCGTCCACGTCGCGCCGCGCCGCGCGCACGCCGGGATTGGTCTCGTAGATATCCTTCAGAGCCAGCTTGGAGCTATCCGGCACCGGCGGCATCATGTGATCGGGCACTTCGATGCGCTCGATCTTGCGACCGGTGAGCTGGTTCAGCGACACCATGGCCGCCTCCAGCGCGCCTTCGGCCTCGGCCACGGCGGACTGGGCGGTCAGCGAACGGCCGCGCACGCGCTCGAAGTCGATGCGGCTGGCGCCGCCGCCTTCCAGGCGCTTGCGCATGTAATCCAGCAAGGCGTTCATGCGCTGCGAATAGCTGCGCGCGAAGGACAGCGAGGCATAGGCGCGCATCACATCGTAATAGGACTTGATGGCGGTGTAGTACAGCGCCTCGCGCGCATCGTCGCGGCGCAGGTCGGCGGCTTGCGCCAGCGCGCCGGATTTGCGGTACTCGAAGAAGGAGCCCGGCGCGAACACCGGCTGGCGGCCGATCAGCGTGACGTCCCAGCGCTTGTGGTCGGACGCGCGCTGGATCAGGCCGGTATTGGGATCGATCACCGACGAGGGCGACGAGTATTCCTTGCCCTTCTGCGCGCGCAGATCCAGGGTCGGCCCCATCTGCCCGGCAGCCGCCCTGGCGGCGTAACGCGCCTGGTCGGCCTGGGCCGCGGTGGCGGCGTAGCTGTAGCTGTTATTGAGCGAAAGATCGAGCACCTGGCGCAGCGTCAGGTCCGATAAAGGCTCGCTCTCCGAGGTGATGGCCACCTGCGGCAACTCGATGGTATTGCCGCTGAAGTCCGCGTCGGCCTGGCGCAGCAGCACCAGGATCTCGTCGTCCGGGCTGGGGCCCGTCTTGGCGTCCACCGGCAGCAGCGCCGGCAGCCTGGCGTCGGCGACGGCCGGACCGGCAGGATCGCTTCCCAGACGGATTTGCGGCGGTCGGCGCGCGTCAAGCTACTTGTCGCCTCAGTCATGCAGCCAATGGCTGAATATGTTCGCAGCGAGAGGCCGCAGCGACGACCGAATCGCGTTCCGGGTTGAGGGTGACGGCCTCAATGTGCGACCAG
>WNDX01000081.1 GCA_009914615.1 Herbaspirillum frisingense | reverse complement strand
GCGCCTTCTATGCGATTCTTGTTCATCGGCTCGCGATTTACGCTCCACGCTTCCTTCCCACACTCGGTCACCCTCATGCAGTTGCGCTTCACTTCATTCACTGTGACCAGCTCATGGCGGGACTTGCACCCGCAGGAGTGCGCCCATGCTGGGCGCACAAAGACAAGGGGCCTGCATCTCGCGACACAGGCCCCTCGCCCTCCTTCGCCCCGCCAGCCCTTGCGCTCTGCCATCACCCGGGCCGCCGACGCTATCGAAAACGGATCACTGGAAATACGGCGGCGGCTCCTCGCCCATCCACAGCTCGGACGACAGGCGCATCATGTCGTTGAGCGAACCACGCTGGGCGAACATCTGGCGCAACCAGCCGGCGTCGGACAGCCGATCGTGCGCGATGCGGCGCAGGCGCTGCATGGTCTGCTGCTCGGCCTCGTTCTGCACGTAGGGCTCCAGCAATTGCAGTTGCTGCAACAGGTGCTCGTAGATCGGCAACTTGCGCGATTCCGACGGCGTGGCGCCGTGCAGGGCCAGCATGCCGTTCAGGCCGAAGCGGCTGGCCTCGAAGCGATTGAACTGGTACAGCAGATAGAAATCGTCGCCGACCACGAAGGGACGCTCGGTCAGCACCCAGCGCGCCAGCAGTTGCGCATACGCGCCCAGATGGGCGGCGTGCTCGATGGTCAGCGGCGTGTCGCAGACGCGGATTTCCACGGTGCCGTATTCCGGCTTGGGACGGATGTCCCAGTAGAAGTCCTTCATGCTGGCGATGATGCCCATCTGCAGCAATTCGTCGTAATAGGTCTCGAACTCGGCCCAGCGGGTGTGCACCGGCGCCGTTCCCGACAACGGGAAGGCGCGCACCACGTTGCTGCGCGAGGAATCGAACTTGGTATCGGCGCCCTGGTAGAACGGCGAAGCGGCCGACAGCGCGATGAAATGCGGCACGTAGCGCGAAAAGGCATGCGTCAGGTAGAGCGCGTCGTCGCCGCTGGACACGCCGATGTGGATGTGCTGGCCAAACACCGTGAAGGTCTTGGCCAGGTAACCGTATTTCTCGTGCAGGTAATGGAAGCGCTCGCTGGGCGTGATGCGCTGCTCGTTCCAGTGCTGGAAGGGGTGCGCGCCGCCGCCGGAGACGTCGATGTTGAGGTATTGCGCGCCCTTGTTGAGCGCGGCGCGCAGCCCCTTCAATTCCTCGATCAGTTCGTCCACGCGGGTGTGGATGCCCGAGTTGAGCTCGATCATCCCCTGCGTCATTTCCAGCTTGATCTGCTTTTGCAGATCGCGCGGTTCGATCCAGTTCAGCAGATCGACGGCATCGCTGGCCAGGTTGTAGTTGCGGCGGTTGACCAGCTGCAGCTCCAGCTCGATGCCCATGGTGAAAGGCGTCGAGGAGCTGAAGGGCAGGATGCCCGCGCTGCTCTGCAGGCCGGCCACATGGGCCTGCGCGGCGGCGTTGTCATTGAGGATCGGAGTCTCGGTATTCATTCGCGTCCACTCTCTCCAGATTTGATCAGCGCAAACTGCGTCGCGACCGGCCCCAGGAACTCCAGGACCACCATGGTGCCCGCCAGCAGCGGCAGCACATTGGCCGTGGTGTGCGGATACAGCGACGATACGGTTTGCATCAGGCCCACGCCGACTTCGGTCATCGGCAGGGTTCCAAGGGTCAGCAACCCGGCCTGGCGCCAGTTCATGCGGGCGAAGCGGGCGAACAGGAAGATGCCGATACCCATCGCCAGGAAGCGCGCGGCGATCAGGATCAGTACCGAGAAGCCGAGGATGGTCAGATCCGACAGACGCATCGACGCGCCCACGGTGACGAACAGCATCACGATGAACAGCTCGTTGGCCACGCCGAATTCGAGCTCCATCAGGTCGAACTGGCGATCCAGGTTCTTCGACAGGATGGCGAAGATCAACATGGTCAGCATCACCGGCAGGTGCAGCGCGTGCGCCACGCCGATCGCCAGGGCGATCACCGAGATCACCAGCACGAACTGCCAGCTGCCTTCGCGGCCCAGCAGGCGCGCCAGCGGCATCAGCAGCCAATAGGTCAGGTAAGCCAGCAGCGCCGAGCCGAACAGCGAATACAGCGTATGCTGGATGAGCGTCCACACCGGCGTGCCGGCTTCGTGCGCGATCACCGGCAACAAGGCATAGGCGGCCAGCACCGCGACGAAGTTGTTGAGCGCGGTCATGGTCGCCAGCCGGCGCGTGACCTGGCCTTCGGCCTTGAGATCGCGCAGCACCACCAGCACCACCGCGGGCGCGGTGGCGATGGCCATCACGCCGCCCAGCAGCGCCATGACGGAGTCGGTGCCGAACCAGGTCAGCGCAATGCTGACGAAGCCGAAGCACAGCACCGCCGATGTGGCGACCGTGATCAGCAGCCATTTCTCGCGGCGCAGCCAGCCGATATCGACGTAGCGCCCGAGCTGGTAGACCACCAGCGCCACGGCGATGTCGGCAAAGATGTTAGTGACCTTGAGCACCTCGCCCGACAGCAGATTGAGTCCGCCGGCGCCGAGCAGGAAACCCACCAGCAGATAGCCAGTGATGCGCGGCACCCATGGCGACTTGGAAACGATGTAACCCGCGATCAGCCCGAAGAGCAGCAGGCCGCCGAATACCAGCAAGGCATTCCATTGCAGCGTCTGTGCGAGGATGAAAGACGTAAGAGCCCACTCCATATCTCCTCCTGAATAGTGATTTCGGTTTGTTGAAACCGCGCGATGCTCCGCGCGGATCGCGTGAGCGCCGGTAAGCCGTTCGACTGCCGATGAATGCTTGCCCGATGATGCGGCGCCGACCATAAATCTCAAGTAAGAGAACTGGACTTAGGCGGCTGACCGATACTGCTGCTCGTTCGCGATGATCTTTTTTATATTACAACGGAATAATTGATTTCCTTCGTTTGGTGTTTTTGGTCTGGAATTTATCCGCAGCGCATGGAGAGTTGGGATCAAGAGTTTTGGGTGTCCCATTGTTCACGCAGCGCGCCATCGGCGGTAATCAGAGCAGACCTTATTCGCTTGTCAGAAAAGACCGACATGAGCGCGCTGCGATAGCGCGCCAGTTGCGCCGCGTAGGCGGCGCGCTCGCTGTCCAGCAGGCGGCGCTTGTAGTCGAGGATCCAGACCTCGTCGTCGAACATCACCACGCGGTCGCAGCGCAGCACGCCGGCGGGCGAGACGATTTCCATCTCGTTGCGCGCCCAGCGATGCTGCGCCGGGTTGAAGAAGCGTTCCAGCTCGGGCCGGGCGAACACCTGGCGCGCCTGCGCGTGCACGGTCTGCGCCATCGCCACCGAAATGCCCAACCAGCGCACCAGCACCGGCGCCGCAGGCAGTTGCGGCGGCCACGCGCTGGCATAGGTGAGGCGCTCCAGCAAGGCGTGCAGGGCCACGCCCTCGTCGATGGCGTCGCTGCTCGCCAGGGTACCGTCTTCAGCGATGGCGGCAGGCCTGTCGTCGTCGTCCTCCGGCATGCCGAACAACGAGGGCGGCACCGGGCGCGGATCGAACAAGGCCAGTTCGAAACCTTCCGCGGTGGCGGCGACGTCCGCGCCCGTCAACGCTTCCGCGGCGATCTCGCGCACCGGCGCGCCGGTGTCGAACAGGCGCTGATACCAACTGCCGTCCTGCACCCCGCCCTCGTCCGCGCCGCGCGTACCGGCCACGCCGGAGACCAGTAGCAACTGCTTGGCGCGCGTCACGGCGACGTAGAGCAGGTTCCAGTCTTCCTGCAGACGAAAGGATTCTTCCGCCGCGAACAAATCTTCGCGCGCGTTGCCGCGCTCGCTGCGGCGACCGAAGGCGGAGAAGTGGGTGGGCGCATCTTCGTCCTGCGGCCATTCGCACAGGATGCCGACGTTGTCGTCCACCGAATCGCTGTGATTGGCGTCGAGGATGGCCACCACGGGCGCCTCCAGACCCTTGGCGCTATGCACGGTGAGGATGCGCACGGCATCGGCGGCGGCATCCACGCTGGCCTCGTCCGGGGCATCGCCGCCGGCGCTGCGCTGGAGGACGCGCAAGGCGTCGATGAACTTGGGCAGGCTGGGATAACGGCCGGCATCCATGTTCAGCGACAGCTCGACGAAGGCGGCGATATTGCCCAACGTCTGGCTGCGCGTGAGGGGCGATGCGTTCTGCGCGTAGCGCGCGACCAGATTGCCCTGGTGCAGGATCATGTCCAGCAGATCATGCACCGGCAGATGGGGTGCCGCCTGCAGCCAGCGCTCCAGCAGATTCACCGCGCGCACAATCGCGGCCGACGCCGCGCCTTCGCGCTGCATGGCCTGCATGCGCCACCACCAGTGGCCGGCGCCGGCCGGCGCTTCCTGCCGGCGTGCGATCTGCACCAGGTCGCCATCGGAAGCGCCGATGATCGGACTTTTCAGCACGTGCGCCAGCGCGCGCGTGTCGTTGGGCGTGATCAGGAAAGTCAGCAGCGCGATCAGGTCGGCGATTTCCAGCGACTCCAGCAAGCCGCCGCGCTTGTCCGAAATGAAGGGAATGCCGGCCGCGCGCAGCGCGCTTTCGTACGCGGCCAGGTGAGTGCGCTTGCGCACCAGCAGCATGATGTCGCTCCAGCGCATGGCGCGCCCGGCCTTGCCGTCGGCCACCGGCACTTCACGATAGGCCTTCAGCAGCGCCTGCGCCAGCGCCTCGCCTTCCAGCCGGCGGCGCGCGTCTTCTTCCTCCTGGCGCGGCGTGGTCAGCGGGTTGCGCCAGGCGATGACCGGCGCCTCGCCGTCGTCTTGCGGCGGATCCTCGGCATCTTCATCAGCCGGCTTGGCCAGCGGCAAGCGCCATACCTCTCCGCCTTCCATGCCCAGTGTGGTCTGCGGCGCGAACAGCTTGTTATCGCCCTTGACGAAGGATTGGTTCAGCACCTCGACCACCGCGCTGGCATTGCGCCGCGTCTGGTTGGCGCGCAGGATGGCGGCGCCCTGCACGCGCAGCAGCTCGCGCGCGGCCACGAACACGCGCGGCTCGGCACGACGGAAGCGGTAGATCGACTGCTTGGGATCGCCCACCACGAACACGCTGGGCTGGGCCGCGTCGCCGCCATAGGCGCGCAGCCAGGAGCGCACGATGCTCCATTGCAGCGGGTTGGTGTCCTGGAATTCATCCAGCAGGATGTGCTTGTAGCGTGCATCCAGGCGCGTCTGCAAATAGGCGGCGCTGGCCTCGTCGTTGAGCAGGCGGTAAGCTTGCCATTCCAGGTCGGCGAAGTCGAACATCCGCTGCTCCGACTTCACTTCCTGATAGAAATCCAGATACGCGCGGCCGGCGGCGAACAGCGCGCGATTCAGTTGCAGCACCAGCTTTTCCTTGCTGCGCAGCTGCAGCTTGCGCAGCGCTTCGCCGACGGCGTTGAACTCCCGCTCGAAGGCGTCCAGCGCGGCGTCCTCGCCCTCGCCGTGATGCTGCACCAGCGCGGCGACGAAGGATTTGACCTTGCCGTTCTTGCGCGGCTTGTCCTTGTCGTCGAAGAACTGGGCATAGAGCGCGTCAAAATTTTCCACAGCGGCGCCCGCGGTGAGCGCGGATTCGATCGCCGTGGCGCGCGTCTTGTTGGCCGCGCCGCCCTGTCCCAGCAAGACCGCCAGCTGGCTCGCGCGGCTGCACAGCGCGGTCTCGTTCCACAACGACAGGCGGGCATCGAGGCGCGCATCGTCGCCGCACAGTTGCTCCAGCCAGAGCAGCGGCGTGGGTATGTCCACCTGATCGGCATCGTCGCCGTCATGCTGGGTCGCGGCCCACCATTCGGCGCGCTTGTCGATGAAGGCGTCGAGCAGATTGCGGGCATTGAAATCGCCGACCAGCTCATACAGTTCCAGCAGCGCGGCCTTGGCCGGTTCGCCCTTGGGCGTGCGCAGGCCTTGCATGAAACGGCGATAGGCTTCATCCAGCAATTCGCCGTTCTTTTCCGTCAGCGTGTAGCCGTGCGGCACGCCGGCGGCCAGCGGCGCGATCTGCAGCAGGCGCGCGAACCAGCTGTGGAAGGTGTCGATGGACAGACTCTGTTCGGAGGACAGGATGCGCTCATACAACCCCCGCGCGGCCGGCATCAACCGTTCCAGGTCGGTATCCGCCACGCCGCGTTCGCGCAGCAGCGCGGCGGCCTCGTCGTCATCGGCCAGCGCCAGTTGATGCAGCAATTCCATCAGGCGTTCGCGCATTTCCTGCGCGGCCTTGCGCGTGAAGGTGATCGCCAACAGTTCGGGCGCCTGGGCGCCGGCCAGCAACAGGCGCAGCATGCGCGCGACCAACAGCCAGGTCTTGCCGCTGCCGGCGCAGGCCTCAACCACCACCGAATGACGCGGATCGCAGGCGGCGCGGGTGAATACGGCAGCCTCGACGGGCGCACCGTTGACCTCATAGGCAGCGGGCTTGATCTTCTCGCTCACAGCCATGCCCCCTTGCGGCACAGGCCGCGCATGTCGCAATACTGGCAGACGGTTTCAATGCCATTGGCCGGCAGGGCAGCGCCCTGGGCCACGGCTTGCATGGTGGTGGAAATCTGCTGCTTGAGCATCTGCTGTTTCCGTCCGAAATCGGGCGCGGCGGCATCGCCGGTTTTCTTGTCGGCGCCCAGTTCCAGCGCGACGTAATGTGCGGCATCGATGTTCCCGCCGGCCAACAGGCCGTAGAAGGCCAACTGATGATCGTCCTCGTCCTTGACCTTCTGTTTGAGGCTGACGACGGTGCGGGTCTTGTAGTCCAGCAGCGCGCGTTCGCCGGCGTCGTTCTCGTCGATGCGGTCGAGACGACCGTGCAGTTCGATGGCGCCGTCGGCCCAGGCCAGTTGATGTGATTGCGCTTCCTCGCCGATCACGAAATGCCAGCCCTGGGCTTCACGCTCGTTGGCCCATAACAAATAGGCCGGCATCACTTTCTGCCAGCGCGCATAGTAGGCCAGCGCCGCCGGATGCTGGCTCATGGCGCGCTCGAAGACCTCGGCCGAGAGTTCTTCCAGCAGCGCCGGGCGCGAGGCCGCCGGCGTTTTTTGATCGCGCACGGTCTCGTGATAGCGGGTCAGGATTTCATGCAGCCAGCTACCGTAGTCGCGCTTCTCGGGCATGTCGGACAATTCATCCATCACCGCCACGCGCAGCATGCGCGACGCAAAGAATTGATACGGGCACGCCAGGAAGCTGCCGAAGGCACTCGACGACAGCTTGGCCGGCAGCAGTTCCGGCGCGACGGGCGCGGGCATCGAGGACGGCTCGGCACGCAGGCTCTTGGGCGGCGGCGGCAATTGCAGTTCGCGCAGCGGCGGCTGGCCGTCCTGGGCCAGCTTCAGCGCCAGCCGTTGTATCCACGGGCTGACCGGATTGGGCTCGCCATCCTGCTGGGTCTGCCAGCACAACACGACGTCGGTATTCACGCACAGCAGCTCGACCAGGTCGCGCAACTGCTGGCGCTGGCGCGTGGCGCGCGTGGCCAGGTTGAGTTCACGCCGCACGGCATTGGAAAAGAACAGCGTCTCCTGCGGCGGCGACGGCAAGTGCGCGGCATCGGCGCCGATCACCAGCACCGCGTCGAAGCGGCGCAGGCGCGCGCCGTTGAGCGGCAGCATCACCACGCGGCGGTCGCTGATGGGCGGCATATAGGATGTGGCGTCCAGGCGCAGGTTTAGCAGGGCGCGCCATTCGGGGAAAGAGAATTCGTCCTGCAGGCCGCCGACGGCTTGCTCGGCGGCGATCTCGTCGAGCAGCAGCAGGCATTGCTCTCCGGCGACGTCGCCGCGCAGGGCCGTGTCCATCCCTAGCGCCTCGAACATGGCGCGCTCGGTGCGGCACCATTCAGTCAGCGTCTTGCGGCCCGCAAAGCGCGCGGCCTGCTTGGCCAGCGTGACGATGCATTGCAGGTCGTCGGGATCGCTGCTGTCGGCAAAGGCGTTCTGCAGCGCGTTCCAGTCGCCGGCGATATTGGCGCGGCGCAGACGCGCCTCGATGCGCATCACGCGGTCGGATTTGTTGCCGTCGGCGGGCAGGACGAAGGGCGACTTCAACAGATCGAGCAAGGCGCCGGTCTCGCCGCGCGCGGCCACCAGATCGTTCCAGGCCGCCAGCGCCGCAGCGGCGCGGGTGGTGGACAGCTTCCAGCCGGTTTCGTCGGCCACGGCCACCTGGGCGCGCTCCAGCAAGGCGCGCAGGCGGCGCGCGGTGACGCGGTCCTGCGCCACGATGGCGATCTCGCTCTTGCCCTGCTCCAGCCAGCGCAGCACGATCTGGGCGCTTTGCACGGCGGCATTTTCCAGATCGCCGGCCGGACAGAGTGTGGGCAGCGATGCGGGCTGCGCCTGCACTTCGTCCATGGCGTCGGGCGGCATGGCGGGCGGCAGGCCTTCCTCGTCCTGCGCCAGCTCGCTCCAGGCGCCGAGGTAAACCGGGTGCAGCGGCGCGATCGCGTGCCGGCTCCAGTCCAGCGTCAGCACGCGCACCGGCTGTCGTTGGGCATAGGCGGCGAGAAAGGCCGCATCCAACGGCTCCGGTTCGGTGGGACTGATCCATATCAGCGGCATGCTGGCGCGTTCGGCCAGGCCCAGCATGGCGTCGAAGCGCTGGGCGATACGATCGCTGGCGTCGAGCTGGCTCTTCCAGACTTGCCATACCAACGCTGCTTCGTCCGACAGCATGCCGTGCGCGGACGGCGCCAGCGGTTCCAGCAACTGCGCCAGCGCCTGGCGCCAGCGACCGTCGGCAGCGTCCGCGTTGCCCTGCGCGCTGGCGCGTATCTCGGGCAGCAGCGCCATGGTCAGCTCATCGGACAACGCCAGCAGGGTATGCGCCAGCGGCAGCAGATCGGCATTGCGGCGTGCGGAAAACATTTTCTTCAGCCAGCCGTGTTCGCGCAGTTGCGCATACAACTGCATCAGGCGCTCGCTCTCGGGCGGGGCCGTCTGCTCGCCCGGCGGCAGCATGGCCAGCCAGCCCGACAGGGTATTGATGCGCGGCGCCAGATAGGGATGGCGCAGCTCGCGCGTGAGCGCCGTCTTGAAATTCTGCGCATGAGAAAAGGCCGGCACCAGCAATTGCGCGCCCGAGAAATCGAGCGCCCCGCCGCCCTGGGGCTGCAAGGCCTCTCCCAGCGGCTGGCCGTCCTTCAACAACAGGCGCACAGCCTGTTGCCAGAAATCAGGAGACGGCGGGATCGGTACGGTCGCTAAGGGCATGCGGTTTTCGGCAAGATGGGCGCGCTCGCAAGGCGCGGCGGCGATTGTATTTTTCTCTCGGCGCGACAGATTTTTTCAATCGCCGCGGCCGACTGGCTGCAACGCATTGTATGCCAGCGGCGCGCCCGCTTCAGGGCTTTTCCCACCGGCGTCGCGCAAAGCCGCCCGCAGCCTGCATGCGCGCTGCGCAGGCGGACTGAGGACAGCAGACAACAGCCGGGCCGGACGCGTCCACACATTCCCCCAAAATGGGTTATGATTGTCTCCGTACCCCGCCGCTTACCCCTGCCGCGCTTCAAAAACCAACTTGAATTGGCGCGCAACGACTCCACGTAGACTCTGCAACTCCGGAAGCGTTGATGGCTGACGCCAGGCAAACGGTATTTATCCACCGGCGCTATTTGACTACTTATACACTCCCTCATACCGAGGATCTGCCATGAGCGAAAATATCAAACATATCTCTGACGCCTCTTTCGAAGCCGATGTGCTGAAGTCCGACAAACCCGTCCTGGTCGATTTCTGGGCCGAATGGTGCGGTCCTTGCAAGGCCATCGCCCCGATCCTGGAAGAAGTCGCCAAGGAATACGACGGCAAGCTGCAAATCGCCAAGCTGGACGTGGACTCCAATCAGGCCATCCCGGCCAAGTTCGGCATCCGCGGCATTCCGACCCTGATCCTGTTCAAGAACGGCGCCGCCGCCGCACAGAAAGTGGGCGCCCTGGCCAAGGGCCAGCTGACCTCGTTCATCGACAGCAACATCTGATATCAGCATCCGACGGCGGCGCGCCCGCGCCGTCGTTTGCCTGAAGCACATCCGCTCCAGGCGCATTCTTTGACGCACACCACGCAACTCCCTCCCCCACCCTAAATTTTCCCGTCCCGGGACACTCATATGCACTTATCTGAACTAAAAGCGTTGCACGTCTCTGCATTGCTGGAAATGGCAATCAGCCTGGACATCGAAAACGCGGCGCGCCTGCGCAAACAGGAACTCATGTTTGCCATTCTCAAGAAGCGCGCAAAATCAGGAGAACAGATTTTCGGCGATGGCGCCCTCGAAGTGTTGCCTGACGGCTTCGGCTTCCTGCGCTCGCCCGACGCCAGCTACATGGCGTCCACCGACGACATTTATATTTCGCCTTCGCAGATCCGCCGTTTCAACCTGCATACCGGCGACTCCATCGAAGGCGAAGTGCGCACGCCCAAGGACGGCGAGCGCTATTTCGCCCTGGTCAAGGTTGACAAGGTCAACGGCGAACCGCCGGAGGCTTCCAAGCACCGCATCCTGTTCGAAAACCTCACTCCGCTGCACCCCAACAAACTGCTGCAGCTGGAACGCGACATGCGCGGCGAGGAAAACATCACCGGCCGCATCATCGATCTGATCGCGCCCATCGGCAAAGGCCAGCGCGGCCTGCTGGTGGCGTCGCCGAAGTCGGGTAAATCGGTGATGCTGCAGCACATCGCGCACGCCATCACTACCAACCATCCCGACACCGTGATGATCGTCCTGCTGATCGACGAACGTCCGGAAGAAGTGACCGAAATGCAGCGCTCGGTGCGCGGCGAAGTCGTGGCATCGACCTTCGACGAACCGGCGACGCGCCACGTGCAGGTTGCTGAAATGGTGCTGGAAAAGGCCAAGCGCCTGGTCGAAATGAAGAAGGACGTGGTCATCCTGCTGGACTCCATCACCCGTCTGGCGCGCGCCTACAACACCGTGATCCCGGCCTCGGGCAAGGTGCTGACGGGCGGCGTGGACGCCAACGCCCTGCAACGCCCGAAGCGCTTCTTCGGCGCCGCGCGTAACGTGGAAGAAGGCGGCTCGCTGACCATCATCGCCACCGCGCTGATCGAAACCGGCTCGCGCATGGATGACGTGATCTACGAAGAATTCAAGGGCACCGGCAACATGGAAGTGCACCTGGAGCGCCGCCTGGCCGAGAAGCGCGTCTATCCGGCCATCAACCTGTCCAAGTCCGGCACCCGCCGCGAAGAGCTGCTGATCAAGCCCGACCAGCTGCAAAAGATCTGGGTGCTGCGCAAGCTGATGTACGACATGGACGAGATCGAGGCGATGGAATTCATCCTGGACAAGATGAAGTCCACCAAGAACAACGCCGAGTTCTTCGACATGATGCGCCGGGGCAACTAAGCCCGCCGCCTCGCGGCATGGAAAAGACGGCATGCGCAGCGCATGCCGTTTTTTTTCGTCCGCCGCCGGCGGAAATTGCCGGAATACCAACAAAATCATCCCCTGACGGCCCCAAAAGCCACAGGCAAAGCCCATGGCCTTTGCCCAAGCCCCTGATTTGATTGTATAATTTCGGACTTTTCCAAACCGGCAAGTGATCGGCAATCGGGTCAAGAAGCGGGACGACCGACGAAGTGGCGATTGGCTACCAAACTACTCTTGAGGCAATCATGAAAGAAGGCATCCACCCGGATTACCGCGAAGTCCTGTTCCACGACATGTCGAACGACTTCAAGTTCATCACCCGCTCGACCATCGGCACCCGCGAAACCGCGGAATTCGAAGGCAAGCAATACCCGCTGGTGAAGATCGAAGTTTCGTCGGAATCGCACCCGTTCTACACCGGCAAGCACAAGATCGTTGACACCGCTGGCCGCGTTGAAAAATTCCGCCAGAAGTTCGGTTCGGTCGGTTCGAAGACTGCAGTCTCGAAGGCCTGATCAGCGCTTCTCCCAGAAAAGGCAGCTCCGGCTGCCTTTTTTGTTTGCCCTCCCCGTCCGCCTCCGTGATCGTGCGTCGGCGCGCCGCAACAGGCGGCGCCGATGGTGGGCGGAAGAGCCTGACTGTAGCAGTCAGAAACAACTATTTACGGGGAATTGCTGCACAATAACGGCTGCGAAAAATAGCCCGGCGAAAAGGATTCCACCGGACCGGTGCCAGCCCGCCGCAGCGCGGCCGCAAGCATGCCCGGACGCGAAATGAGACCCGCCGTCCAGCCGTACGGGCCGCAACGAAACCCGCAGCGCCCTTGGCGCCGGGCCCCACAGATCAGCACCACAGAACAAGAGCAATAACATCTTGATGAAGCCAGTCCGTCTTCCAGCAGCAGCGACCAATGCGCTTCCGCGCATGGCGCTGCTCGCGCTCGCCCTTTTGTATATCCTGCCCGGCCTGATCGGCCGCGATCCCTGGAAGAACGAAGACGCCACCAGCTTCGGCATCATGTGGACCATGGCGCACGGCACGCTGGCCGACTGGCTCACGCCCAACGTCGCCGGCCTGCCGCTGCCGGCGGAAAGCCCGCTGGCCTACTGGTTCGGCGCCATCTGCATCAAGCTGTTCGGCTGGCTGCTGGGCGACCCGCTGGCCGCGCGCGTGTCCACCGTCGGTTGCTTCCTGGTCGGCTCTCTGTCGATCTGGTACACCACTTACCTGCTGGGCCGCCGTCCCGAAGCGCAACCGCTGAAGCTGGCCTTCGGCGGCCAACCCGAGCCCAAGGATTTCGGCCGCACGCTGGCCGACGGCGCCTTCCTGATCTATCTCGGTTTCCTCGGCCTCCTGCTGCATAGCCACGAAACCAGTCCCAAGACGCTGCAGATCGCCCTGGTGGCGTATGCCATGTATGGCGCGGCGCGCGTGTTCGACCTGCACAAGCTGCGCCACGCGCTGTGGCTGGGTCTGGCGCAGGGTATGCTGATCCTGACCTATGGCTGGCTGCTGCCGGCCGGCGTGCTGATCGGCTTGCTGGTGCTGGCCGCGGTGCGCAAGGATGGCGCTGCCGCCAAGCTGGTGCTGGGCATCTCGCTGCCGGTGGCGCTGCTGATCTGCGCACTGTGGGTGTTCACCCTCCGTACCCTGCTGCCGGAAGAGGCAGCCGGCCAGATCGAGCTGTGGATGAGCTGGAACATCTATCAACTGAACCGCCCGACGCTGGCCACGCTGTCCTTCCTGGTCAAATACGGCGTCTGGTTCGCCTGGCCGGCCTGGCCGTTCGCCGGCTGGGCGCTGTATGCCTGGCGCCGTCAGCCGCGTTCGCTGCACATCGCGCTGCCGCTGGCTTTCTTCATCCCGCTGACCCTGCTGGTGCTGGTCAATGTGCATACCGAGGAAGGCATGCTGCTGCCGCTGCTGCCGGCGCTGGCGATCCTCGCCGCCTTCGGCCTGCCCACCATGAAGCGAGGCGCCATCAATGCGGTGGACTGGTTCTCGGTGATGACGCTGACCACCTCGGCCGCCTTCATCTGGATCGGCTGGATCGCCAAGGAAACCGGCTGGCCGGCGCAGATCGCGCGCAATGCCTACAAACTCGCGCCCGGCTTCAAGCCCGGCTTCGAATGGATTTCGCTGGCCATCGCCATCGCCGCGACGGTGGCCTGGATCGTGGTGGTCCACTGGCGCATCTCGCGCCGCCCGTCGGTGCTGTGGCGCGCGGTGGTGCTGTCTTCGGGCGGCGTGATCCTGTGCTGGGTGCTACTGATGACGCTGTGGCTGCCCTGGGTCAACTACGGCAAGAGCTACGCCGGCGTGGCCGAGCAGATCGAATCCAAGCTGACCTCCGTGAAGCAGTGCGTGCAGACCAACGTCGGCCCGGCGCAGCGTGCGTCCTTCGCCTACTTCGGCAGCGTGCGCTTCGCCGACGAGCGCGGCCAGACCTGCGACTACCTGCTGCTGCAGGATGACATCAGCAACCAGGACGCCTCGCCGATGCTACGGCAGTATCCCGGTTCCTGGCGCATGGTGTGGGAGGGCCGCCGCCCGTCCGACCGCGACGAGCGCTTCCGCCTCTATCGCCGTGCCGGCGGCTGATGCCGTCCGCGGCTTTTCCTGATTTTCCGGTTTGAATTCCAGCGCGTCCGATCTTTCCTCCCGCATCCATGTCTGGCGCATCGCGCGCCTGGCATGGCCGCTGCTGGTCGGCCAGCTGGCGCTGATCGCCAACGGCGTGATCGATACGGTGATGGTCTCGCGCTTCTCGGCGCTGGATCTGGCGGCGCTGGCGCTGGGCGTATCGATCTATGTGAGCGTGTTCGTCGGCTTGTCCGGCGTGCTGCAGGCGCTGCAACCGACCATCGGCCAACTGTTCGGCGCGGGCCGCCACGGCGAGATCGGCAACGAAGTCAAGCAAGGCCTGTGGCTGGCCTTCCTGCTCTCCATCGTGGGCTGTCTGGTGCTGGCCTTTTCGCCGTTCTTCCTGTCCTTCGCCAAGGCTTCGCCCGAACTGGTCGAGAAGGCCACGCTCTACCTGCGCATCGAAGCGCTGGCGCTGCCGGCCACGCTGGCCTTCCGCGTCTATGCCTCGCTCAACACGGCCATGGCGCGACCCAAGATGGTGATGGCGATCCAGGTGTGCGGCCTGCTGCTCAAGCTGCCGCTGAACGCGTGGCTGATCTTCGGCGGCCTGGGCCTGCCGGCGTTCGGCGGCCCGGGCTGCGCCATCGCCACCACGCTGATCGCCTGGCTGATGATGATCGTGGCCTGGCTGCTGGTGGCCAGGCTGCCGGCTTACCGTCCGCTCAAACTGTTCGGCACCGGCTTCGTGGCGCCGTCGTGGACGATCCTGCGCACGCTGCTGCGCCTGGGCATTCCCATCGGCCTGTCCTACTTCATCGAGGTCACCGCCTTCACCCTGATGGCCGTGTTCATCGCCCGCCTGGGCGCGGTGCCGGTGGCCGGCCACCAGATCACGGCCAACGTCGGCACGGTGCTCTACATGCTGCCGCTATCGATCGCCAGCGCCACCAGCACGCTAGTGGCGCAAGCCATCGGCGCCAATGAATGGAAGGCCGCCAAGAAGATCGGCTACGCCGGCATCCGCCTGTCGATGACGCTGTCGGTGCTGATCGGCATCGTGGTCTGGTTCACGCGTGCGCACATCATCCGCGCCTATACGCCGGATCCGGTGATCGTCGGCGCGGCGCTGCCGCTGTTCCTGTATATCGCCTTCTATCAACTGTTCGATTCACTACAGGTGACCACAGCCTTCGTGCTGCGCGCCTACAAGGTGGCGGTGATCCCGACCGTCATCTATGCGGTGACGCTATGGGGCGTGGGCCTGGGCGGCGGCTATCTGCTGGGCTTCGACACGCTGGGCATCACGCCCGCGTCGCTGCAAGGCGCATCCGGATTCTGGCTGGCCAACAGCGCCAGCCTCGGCCTGGTCGGCATGGGATTGCTGGCCTATCTGCGCGTTATCCAGCGTCGCGCCGGCACGGCGGGCGCGGCCTCCTTCAAGGTTTGAGCGAACCCGCGGAGGCGAACAGGTCGTCGTTGCTGGCATCCAGCAAACCTTGCACCTTGGGCGCCTCGGCCGGACGGCCCAGCAGGAAACCCTGCACCTGATCGCAATGCAGCAGCTGCAATTCGCGCAGCTGTTCTTCCGTCTCCACGCCTTCGGCCACCACTTCCATCTGCAATGCATGCGCCAGCGCGATGATGGCCGAGACGATGGCGCGCCCCGAATTGTCGCCGGCGTCCAAGCGCGAGGTGAAGAAACGGTCGATCTTGATCTGCCGGCAGTGGAATTGCGCCAGGTAGGCCAGGCTGGAATAGCCGGTGCCGAAATCATCGATGGCGATGTCGAAGCCCAGCGCCTGCAGGTCGCCGATGATGCGCGTGCTGCGCTCGACGTTCTTCATCGCCGCGGTCTCGGTGATCTCGAACATCAAGCGCTGCGGCGCAATCCCGGCTTGGCCGACGATGCGCGTGACGCTGTCCACCAGATCGGCGCGCATCTGCACCGGCGACAGGTTCAGCGCCACCTTGACCGGCCTCATGCCATCCGCATCCCAGCGCCGGATCTGCGCACACACGGCGCGCAGCACCCAGTCGCCGATCTGGATGATCTGCCCGGAACGCTCGGCAATGGGAATGAATTCCGCCGGCGCCATCTCGCCCAGCTCGGGATGCGTCCAACGCAGCAGCGCTTCGACCCCGGTCAGCTCCTTGCTGCCGCCGCGATACTTGGGCTGGAAATGCAGCGAGAACTGCTCCAGCTCGATGGCTTGCTGCAGCGCCTGGCGCACTTGCAGGTGACGCATGGCGCTGGCGTGCATGGCCGGCTCGAAGAAACGGTAGGTATTGCGCCCGCTCTGCTTGGCCTCATACATCGCAGCGTCGGCATTTTTCATCAATGCATCGACCGAATCGCCGCTGTTGGGATAGACCGCAATACCGATGCTGGAGGTCACGCGCAGGCGCGCATCCTCGATTTCGAAATCCTGTCGTAGCGCGGCCAGGATATTTTCGGATAGATGCTCCACCACCTCCGGCGAAGGCAGATTGCCCATCACCACCACAAACTCATCGCCGCCGATGCGCGCCACCATGTCCTCGCCGCGGATGCAGGCGCGGATGCGCTGCGCCACCGCCACCAAGAGGCCGTCGCCTACCGCGTGGCCCAGCGTGTCGTTGATGCCCTTGAAACCGTCCAGGTCCATGAACAGCACCGCGAACGGCTTCCCATTGCGGCGCGCCACCTGGATCGCATGCTGGATGCGGTCGGACAGCAGCGCGCGATTGGGCAGGCCGGTCAGCACGTCGTGGGTGGCGAAATGCAGCAGCTTGTCGTTGGTGCGGCCGACGATCTTCTTCAGTACGCGGTTGCGCTGCGCGCCACTGACCACCAGCGCCAGCGCCATCGTCAGGAACGCCACAAACACGATGCCGTTCACCAGGTGCTCGCGGGTGACGCTGTGCAGCGCGTGGCTGTGCGCGTCCGGCATGATGACCACCGCGCGCAGCCCGGTGCAGGCACTGGCCACCAGCGCCGCGCCCACCAGCAGCGAAGCCAGCACGCGCCGCGTCTGCTGCGAATTGAGCGAGCCGGCCATGGCCTTGCGGCTGTTGGTGGTGGAGAACAAGGCGACGGCGAACACCGCGGTCAGTTCGGTCACCGCCACGGCGAGCAGCAACAGAAGCTTCTGGTACATCAGCTCCGGCGACAGCATCATGGCCTTGAGCGCCATGTGGAAGGAGGCGTTGACGGCGGCGCCGATGGCCACGCCGCCCACCAGCAGGCGCGCCGTATGCGGACGGCGCAGGCCGGACAGATGCATCAGGTAGAACGCGCTGCCCACCGACAGCAGCAGCGCCAGCGTCGCCAGCCGCGCCTCGAAACCGATGGCGATCGGCAGCCGCAGCGCCGCCACGCAAAGGAAGATGGCCGCCCAGATACCCAACCCGAACACGGCCGCGCCCAGCGACAGCCACAGGCGGCGATATTGCGCCTCCTGCGTCGTGATGCGCTCCGACACTTCGAGCGCGGCGTACGCCGACAGGCTGGCCACCAGCAGCGCGAACGCCAGCAGCAGAAAATTATAGGAACCGGACATGGTCTCGAACCTGGGCTTCCTTGAAGCGGTTTCCATCGGGGCGATCGCTGGCAGCCCGCGAGAAACGGCACTTGCTCGGTATCGCGGCCATTCCGTCTCGCGCGCACCACGGACGCAGCCTGTGCGGCGCCCGGACCGGAAGACGTCAGTCGATCCCCCGCCTGCTACCGGCGGGTCGCCGCGTTCCACCGGAACCGGCGCATGAGGAGCCGCTGCGCAACGATGCGCACATCGACTCCGATATGCCGCAAGGCCCCGGAAAATCCTAAAAAAATTACGTAACTAAAACGCTATTACAGAGGTGCAGCAGACTACTTTGATTATTCGACTTGTTTCATCCAGCCTGGATCTTGCAGTAGGAAAGCCCGGCCATCCCTTTGCCGGGCCGGCTTCGCCGGCATCATCCTCACGGGATGGAGCGAAACCTCGGTGAACGCGTGCCGCTTTCGCGACATTCCCCTGGCGGCCCCTATTCTAGCCGCTCCGCGTAAAAAATACCGGATTACGGCGATATGTCGGGGGTGCACGCGATGTCTCGTGGCAGATACAAAAATTAAAAAAATATTAATAACAATCTGGCAATTGTTTGAATCTGGACTATAAATACACCAAGGGCTTTGGCATTCGAAGACCCTGCCGGCATCGGGGCCGCGCCGTATTTCATCCGCACCGCGTCACGTACTTCAAGTGAGCTGATGACCTGACATCTGCGTTCTCGCTCTATTGCCGAAGAACGCTTTATGCACGACCAGCCATAGTAATCGGAGATCAGCGCATGGCATATTTCCCTCTTTCGGCAAATGCGCGCCGGACCTTCATCGGACATGCCGCCATGCACCGCCGACGACGCCGGAACCGGCCAATTCAAGGCCAGTGATTATAAATCACGTTTGCTGCGTAACTCATTTCGAACGCAAACGTACCCCGGAAAGCTCGACGTCAAAGTACCTTCGAATCATGGAAACCGCTAATCAAAAATTCGCCAAGCGCTTGCGCGCTTCGATGGAAAAAGCCGGATACGAACCCAAACCCGCCGTCCTGGAAAGGGAATTCAATCTGCGTTACTGGGGCAAGCCGATGACCCTGCATGGGGTGCGTCGCTGGTTGCTCGGAGAATCGATGCCCAAGCAAGACAAGCTGGAGACGCTGGCCGAATGGCTGATCGTCACGCCCCAGCATCTGCGCTTCGGCGAAGAAATAGGCAAACGCATCGACAAGCGCAAGGCGCGCTGGGAAGAAGCCATCGGCTATCGCGAGCGTGAAGCCTTTGAGGCCTTCATCAATCTGCCGGCTCCGCAGCGCAAGATCGTCAAGGAAGTGATCTTCGCCTTTTCGCAGATCGCGGCGAATGCCCCGGAAAAAGGGGCGGCGCCGGTGAAATCGGGCACCCGGCGTCGCACCCGCAGCTGACCGAAAGGTCATCTGACGCCGCCGTCCCGTCCCTCCGATCAAGATCCCGTTCCCGACAGGGATCCTTTCGCTTTCCTGCCCTCCGCCTCGCCGCATCGCCGGCTTTTCTTTTTCTTTTTCCCCAAAACGCACTAGCGTGCCATTCTGTCAGTTTGTCAGATTCCCGAAATCCGGGAGCACTGATGAGGGATCAGCTACGCGATCATGATCGCCATCTCGCCATCTCGCCATCTCGCCATCTCGCCATCTCGCCATCTCGCCATCTCGCCATCTCGCCATCTCGCCATGATCGCGATGTCGGATCGGCGGCAATGATTCAGCGCGATATCAACCGCGCTGCTTGATCGCAGCCGACACGTTCACGCAATGATCGACCTGTTCGGCGATGGATTCCGGCACCGGCCTGCGCCCTTCGAGCACATCGGCGATCCACGCCGCAGTGATCTCGGCGTCGCGGCCTTCCGGAAGATCAGGCAAATCCTCGGCCACGCTTTGCTTTTCCACCAGCATCGTCTTTTGGCCGTGGCTGAACCAGTCGATACGCTGCGCACGGCGCGCATTAGCCACGGTTTCGCCCTCGGTGCCGCGCATGAGGAAAGCGTCGCCGCGATCGTGCGGCGCAGCCTGGCCGAAGTATTCGCTGAGCATCTCCAGGTATTCAGGGTGGGTATAGGAGCTCAGGCGCAGGGCCGGTCCGGAAAACGGCTGCATGATCTTCACCAGCGTATGTGTCGAATTGCGCACGCCGAGGATGCGCCGCATTCCCAGTAGGCGGGAAATCTTGGGCGACAACACCTCGATCGGGATGAAGGCCGGCTTGCTCGCCGCCATCAGCGCCTCCGCTTCCCGGCCCGATGCCGCATGAGCGATCCCCAGTGCACTGAAGATCTCGGCGCTGGTGACGCGCTGCGGATCATGGGTCACGCCATGCATCAGCACCGGCACACCGCGCCGCACCAACAGCATGCACAGCAGCGGCGTCAGGTTGGCCATCTTGCGCGAGCCGTTATAACTGGGCAGAACCACCGGCGCATGCGCACCCTCGGGAGCCTTGAGCGGCGTAAAGGAGGCTTCCGCCGCAGCGAGGAAACCGGCAATCTCTTCCACCGCCTCGCCCTTGACGCGCATCGCCAGCAGGATCGCGCCCAGTTCGAGATCGGAGACGCGGCCATCCAGCATGGCCTCGTACATGAGCCGGGCGTCGTCGCGCGACAGGCTGCGCGCGCCATCCTTGCCGCGGCCGATTTCCTTGATGAAGCGGGCGACAGCCAGCGGCTGCGAAGCAGGCTCCAAGGATGAGCCTGTCAGAGTGGGGGCGGGATCGTTTTGCATGGCCGAAGGGTACACCAAAACCCGGCCCGGCCGCAGGCGCGGCACGCCCGCAAGATGCGCAAAGGCGCGTGCCGCCGGGCTTTCCATTACAATAGCGCCTTTCCCGCGCGGCCCTTGCAGCCGCCGCCAGCGTTCCCATATTCCATCCATGATTGTTCTCGGCGTCGAATCCTCCTGTGACGAAACCGGCCTCGCTCTGTACGACACCGAGCGCGGCCTGCTGGCGCATGCCCTGCATTCGCAGTTCGCCATGCACCAGGAATATGGCGGCGTGGTGCCCGAGCTGGCCTCGCGCGACCACATCCGCCGCGCCATCCCGCTGCTGAAGCAAACGCTGGCCGATGCCGGCACTGCCGCGCAAGACATCGACGCCATTGCCTACACGCAGGGCCCCGGCCTGGCCGGCGCGCTGCTGGTCGGCGCCTCCGTGGCGTGTGGACTGGGCCTGGCGCTGGACAAACCGGTGCTGGGCATCCACCACCTGGAAGGCCATCTGCTGTCGCCGCTCCTGGCCAGCAAGCCGCCGCGCTTCCCCTTCATCGCGCTGCTGGTCTCGGGCGGTCACACGCAGCTCATGCGCGTGGACGGCGTGGGCCGTTACGAATTGCTGGGCGAAACCCTGGACGACGCCGCTGGCGAAGCCTTCGACAAGTCGGCCAAGCTGCTGGGCCTGGGTTATCCGGGCGGCCCGGCGATCTCGCGCCTGGCCGAGTTCGGCGATCCGGGCGCGTACCAGTTGCCGCGTCCCATGCTGCATTCGAAGAACCTGGATTTCAGCTTCTCCGGCCTCAAGACCGCGGTGCTGACCGTGGTCAAGCAGCACACCAGCAATATCTGCGAGCAGGACAAGGCCAACATCGCACGCGCCTTCGTGGATGCCATCGTCGAGGTGCTGGTGGCGAAATGCATGAACGCGCTCAAGGAAACCGGGCTCAAGCGCCTGGTGATCGCCGGCGGCGTCGGCGCCAACCGGCAACTGCGCGAAGCGCTGAACGCGGCCGCCGCCAAGCGCCGCCATGAAGTCTTTTATCCCGAGTTGCAGTTCTGTACCGATAACGGCGCCATGATCGCCTTCGCCGGCGCCATGCGCCTGCGCGAACAGCCCGACGCCGCCAGGCGTGAATACGGTTTCAGCGTGCGCCCGCGCTGGCCGCTGGATGAATTGCGGCCGCCGCAACCCGCCTAAGCCATACGCCATCCACGAGACACACAAAGGGCCGCATCACGCGGCCCTTTCTTTGTGCGCCCAGCATGGGCGCACTCCTGCGGGTGCAAGTCCCGCCATGAGCTGGTCACAGTGAATGAAGTGAAGCGCAACTGCATGAGGGTGACCGAGTGTGGGAAGGAAGCGTGGAGCGTAAATCGCGAGCCGATGAACAAGAATCGCATAGAAGGCGC
>WNDX01000080.1 GCA_009914615.1 Herbaspirillum frisingense | reverse complement strand
TGAGTGACCACAATTCATCGTCGACAAGTTCTTTAGGCATCGCATCCCGTCAGGAAAAACAAGACAGGAAGTTAACATCAAGTCGGGGAAGTTAACAGCCCCGAAATTTAATTTTGCAACAGCCTCTTTGTCTATTCGTGCTGCCCACCCGGCGGGCCGCGATATTGTTTTGTCCCATACAGCCCGCGCCACCGGCCGCTATATTCCCGCACTTTGCCGTCAGGCAAACCTGCTCCACTTCCACGGGAATGTCTATGAAGAAATCCGCCCTGATCCTGGCTGCCTGCGGGATGGCCGCCACCGGCGCGCAGGCGCAGCAAGGCAATGTCACCGTCTATGGCGTGATCGACATGAGCATGGTCTCTACCAGCAAGGCCGCGCCGGGCAACAACAGCCGCTTCAGCCTGGATTCGGGCGACCAGATGGCGTCGCGCATCGGCTTCAAGGGCAAGGAAGAGTTGGGCGGCGGGCTGGCCGCGATCTTTCAACTGGAAACCGGCTTCGGCGCCGATGACGGCGCCATGGCCACGCCCGGCACGCTGTTCGACCGCAAGTCGGTGGTCGGCCTGTCGGGCCGCTTCGGCACGCTGACGCTGGGTCGCCAGACCGACTACCTGGAAGACATCGGCACCCGCTACACCTCGTTCCAGATCTTCGGCGGCGGCGGTGTGCGGGCCGGTCACTTCAACGGCCTGGACCGCATCACCGGCGCCCGCACCAGCCATTCGCTGCGCTTCGACAGCGCCAGCGACGGCGGCTTCAGCGGCAGTCTGTTCTACGGCGTCGGCGAAGTCGCCGGCAACAATTCCGCCGGCCGCGCCATGGGCATGGGCGCCAATTACGCCAACGGTCCCTTCGGCATCGGCGCCGCCTACTACCAGAGCAAGCTGGCAGCCGACGCCGCCCCCGCGCGTGCCGGCGACACCGATCTCAAGACCTTTACCCTGGGCGCCAGCTACCAGGCCGGCCCGGCCAAGATCTTCGGCGCCTGGTCGCGCACGCGCCGGCCACTGCAGCAACCCCTGGCGGCCAGCGGTCTGGTCAACCTCACCAGCGCCACCCGCGCCAACATCTTCGATCTCGGGGTGGACTATGCTGTGAACGGCAGCCTGCACCTGATCGGCAGCGTGATCCACGACCGTGCCGACCTGGCCCGCACCGGCGACGGCGCCACCCGCGCGCGCACCACCCAGTTCAACCTGGGCGTGGATTATTTCCTGTCAAAGCGCACCGACGTCTATGCCATCGCCAGCCGCCAGCAGGCAAGCGACGCCATCAATCCGGGCGTGATCGGCGCCGCCTACGCGGTCGCGCCGACCGACGATAGCAGCCAGAACGTGCTGCGCCTGGGCCTGCGCCACAAGTTCTGAGGCCGGCTGTTCCGCACCGTCGAGGAGCAAAGCTTGTCGCCGGCCCGGCAGCGGCGCCTTCCCGGCACAATGCAACGATTCCCTACCCGCAGGAGCCTCCATGAACAGCGACAGCCGCCCTCCCGAACCGGACCACGGCGCCACCGTGGTCATCACCCACCACATCCGTCGCGGCATGCATGCGCAATACGAGGCCTGGCTGAACGACGTGGCGGCCTCCAGCCAGGCTGCCGCGGGCATCATCGACTGGCAGATCGTCAGGCCGGTGCGCGGCGTCAGCACCGCCTATACGGTGATCCTGCGCTTCGCCTCGGAGCAACGCCTGCATCAATGGATGGATTCGCCCGAGCGCGCCGCGCATATCGAACGGGTCAAACCCTTCCTGGCCAAGGACGATGAATTCTTCGTGCGCAGCGGCCTGGATTTCTGGTTCACGCCGGAAGGCGCCAAGGCCAAGGTGCCGGTGCGCTGGAAGCAATTCCTGCTGACCTGGTCGGCCATCTTCCCGCTGTCGCTGATCGCCTCGCAACTGGTCTTGCCGCTGCTGCATGCGCTGGGACTGCCGCAGCAACGCTATCCGGATGCACTGATCGGCAGCGGATTGGTGGTGGCGACCATGGTGTATGTTGTGATGCCGCGCTACACACGGCTGGCGCAGCGCTGGCTGTTCGACCGCGGCTGATGGCCGCGCCATGCCCCGCGCGCCATTCAGTTTCAAGCGGAAGTTGAAAATCCCCGCTTCAGGCCCGCAGCGCCTGCGCCAGCAATCGGTGCGAGCGGACGCGGTCTTTGAGGTGATAGGCCCAATTGGTCACGCCGATCTCGTCGGCAGCGACACGCCCGGCCACGTCCTGGATGCGCGCGGCCACCTCATCGGCGCGGCCGACCAGGTTGATTTCCATCTGCTGCGCGATGCGCGCCTCGCGTCCCGCCAGTTCGGGATGGGCGTGCGCGATCTCCGGCGCTTCGATGGCGGCACGCACGCCGCGGTCCAGCCTGACACGCCACAGCGCCCGTGAAGAAAACAGGTAACGCGCCTGCTCCGCCGTATCGGCGGCCAACGCAAAGAACATCAGCGCGGTGTAGGCCCGTTGCAGATACGTGCCGGGCACGAAGGCGACGCGATAGGCGTCGAAAGCCTGTTGCTCGATGCCCCGGCTCTGGTCGGCGGAATAGTTGAAGCACATCGGCAAACCCAGCGCACCGGCCGTGCGGGCGCCATCCACGGAGGTCACCAGCATCCAAGGCAAGGCGCTGCCGGGATTGCGCGGCAAGGCGTGCAGCCGATGCCCGTCATCGGCGACTTCGCCGCCATCTTCCAGCCAGCGCAGCAGTTCGCGCACCTTGGCCTCGAAGCCTTCGCGCGCGCTGCTGCCGTGGGGATTGAGTACCGAGAAGATCTGCGGATCACCGCCCGGCGAGCGCCCCAGGCCGAGATCGACGCGTCCCGGCGCCAGCGCTTCCAGCACGCGGAATTGCTCGGCCACCTTGAAGGGCGCGTAGAACGGCAGCAGGATGCCGGCCGCGCCGATGCGCATGCGCGTGGTCAGCACGCTCAGCGCGCCCAGCATGACCTCGGGCGCGCTGCCGACGATGGCGCCGTTGTTGTGGTGCTCGGAGACCCAGAAGCGGTGGTAGCCCTGGGCCTCGCACTGACGCGCCAGTTCCAGCGTGTCGCGCAGGGCGTCTGCGTGCGAACGGCCGGCGCCGCAGGCGGACTGGTCGAAGGCGATCAGGGGCCGTGGCGATGTCATGCGCCGGCGCCGACGGGAATCACATAGGGAATGCCGCCATCGCTACCGACGATGGCGTCCACGCCATACACGGCGCGGATATTGGCCGGCGTCAGCACCTGCTGCCACGGACCATCGGCATGGATGCGGCCGCCAGCCAACAGCGCCAGCCGGTCGGCGAAACGCGCCGCCAGCGCCAGGTCGTGGATGGCCACCAGCATGGCGGCGCCGCGCGAGCGCGCGATCTCGCGCACCGCCTGCATCGCTTCGATCTGGTGACGCAGGTCGAGGTCGCTGGTGGGCTCGTCCAGCAGCATCAGCTTGCCCTCCTGGGCGATGGCGCGCGCCAGCATCACGCGCTGCCGCTCGCCGCCGCTGAGCTGGTCGAAGGGGCGAAGCGCCAGCGTCTGCAACGCCAGGCGTTCGATGGCGGCAAGCGCGATGCGCATATCATGGCCGGCGCTGCCGCGCCGACGGTGCGGCGCCCGGCCCAGCAAGACCATGTCGAGCACGCGCAGCGCCATCGCGCTGCCGGCCTGCTGCGGCACCCACGACACCAGCCGCGCCAGCTCGCGGGCGGGCAGCACGGCGGCGGCGCGGCCATCGACCGCGATGCCGCCCTGATAGCCGGGCGATCTGGTTCACGCAGCGCAGCAGCGTGCTCTTGCCGGCGCCGTTCGGCCCCAGCAATGCCACCACTTCGCCGGGAGCGACATCGAGCGAGATATCGGAAAGAATCTCGCGCTCGCCGTGGCGATAACGCAGCGCCTTGATGGACAGCATCACAGTTCTCCCCGATTGCGGCTGGACAGCAGCAGATGCAGGAACAGCGGCACGCCGATGTAGGCCACCACGATGCCCACCGGGATGATCACCGGCGCGAACAGCAGGCGCCCCGCCATGTCGGCCGCCAGCACCAGGGACGCGCCGGTGGCGGCGGCGAACGGCAACAGCCGGCGATGGTCGCCGCCGGCCAGCAGGCGCGCAATATGCGGCGCCACCAGACCGACGAAACCGATCACGCCGGTGAAACTGACGATGGCCGCCGTGGCCATGACCGCCGCCACCGTCACCACCGCGCGCACACGCCGCACTGCGAAGCCCAACGCCGCCGCGGTCTCGTCGCCACCGGCGGCGAAGGCATTGAGCGCCCAGGCATGCGCCAGCAGCACCGGCGCGCAAGCCAGTACCACCGCGCCGGCGATGGCGACCTCATGCCAGGTGATACCGTTGAGCGAGCCGAAACTCCATTGCACGATGGCGGCCAGTTGCTGCTCGCTGGCGATGAATTGCACGCTGGCCGTGAGCGCGCCGAACAGATAGGTCAGGCCTACTCCGCCCAGCACCAGCATGGTGGCGGTGACGCCGCGCAAGGCGGCGAAAGCCAGCACCATGGCAGCGCACGCCACCGCGCAGGCGAAGGCCGCGGCTACGGTGAAGTAGGCGCCCAGCACGCTGCCGCCGGCGCCGGCCAGGATCGCCAGCGACGCGCCGAAGGCCGCGGCCGGCGAGATGCCGACGGTATAAGGGCTGACCAGCGGATTGCGCGTAATGCCCTGCATCGCCGCGCCCGACAAGGCCAGACCCGCGCCCGCCACCAAGGCCATGACGGTGCGCGGCAGGCGCAGCTCCAGCAGCACGGCGCGCTGGGCGGGATCGACGCCGGCGCTCCAGTGGGCCGGCAGCAAGGGCGCACACAGCATGCGCAACACATCGATCGGTGCGATGCCGCGCGCCCCCAGGCAGACCGACGCCAGGGCCAGCGCCGCCAGCAGCAGCAATGCCCCCATCGCCAGCAGGCGACGCCGTCGGCGCTCGCGCCGCAATTGATCGGCCAGCGCCGCGTTCATCGCCGCAGCTCCGCCAGTGACATGGAATAACCGCCCGACGCCGGCACGTTCTGGAATTGTTCCAGCCAGACCTTCATCGCTTGCTCGGGATCGATGTCGGCGAAGCGTTCCGGATACAGCCATTTGGCGATCTGCAACGCGCCGATGATCTTGGAACAGCCGCCGGCCAGGTAATAACTGATGTGATAGACCTGCCCGCTGCGCACCGCCGGCAGCTCGCCGAAACCGGGACGCGCGGCGATGCCCTGCAGCACCTGTTCCGAGAACGCGCGCGGATGCGGCAGGTATTGCGCCGGCTCCAGCTTGATGATCACCTCCGGCCGGCGCGCGATCACTTCTTCGGGATCGACCAGGAAACCCTGCACCGAACCGCGCGCGGACGACTGGCCGGCGATGCTGATGTCGCCGAACACGTTCTGCCCGCCGCCCAGCTCCACCATGTCATGCCAGCCCGATCCCTTGAGCAGCGTCTTGTAGTTGCCGACCTCTTCGAGGTACACGCGCTTGCGCGCCACGCCTTGCAGCCGCTGCGCGAGCAGGTCACGGTAGCCGCGATAGAAGGCGTTGAGCCGCTCGGCGCGCTGCGGCTGGCCGAACAGGCGACCCAGCAGCGTGACGTTCTGTTCGTGCTTGAGCACGTCCCAGGCGGTCACCACCACCACCGTGATATGGAAGCGGCCCAGCACCTCGGCCGCCTTCTGCCAGTCGCTGTTGCGCGGGAAGAAGACCACTTCGGGCCGCATTGCCACGATCGCCTCGTAGTTGGGGCTGGATTGCCCTTGCCCGGCCAGCATGTCGGGCTTGACGGTGGGCCAGTATTGCTTGCCGCGCGCCGAGTCGATATCCACGCCGACCACGGCCGGCATGCCGCCGACCGCGCGCACGAATTCCGTGGTGTAGCGGTTGAACACGACCACCCGCTTCAGCGGCACCGGCAACGTCAGCTCGCGCCCGACGTCGTCGCGAAAATGCAGCCGGCCGCCCTGCTCGCCGAGGACGGCCGGATCGTCCGCCAGCGCGGGCAAGGCGAACAGCGCCGCGCAGACGAACAGCAGGAGCGCCAGCCAGTTTCGCTGGCCGGCATGGCGATGCGACCGGCCAGGCGTCGGATCAGAACGCATAGTTCATCGTCAGCGTATAGCTGCGCGGCGCGCCCAGGATCCACTGTGTGGCCGTGCCGGCATAGGTGGAGGCGGCGTAGATCCTGTCGGTCAGGTTATCGATGCGGAAATCGACGCGCAGGCGCTCCGTGGCGCGCCAGGCCAGGCCGGCATCCAGCACGGTGTAGGCCGGCAGGCGCGATTGGTCGGTGTTGTCCGAATAACGGTCGCTGACGTAGTGGGCGCCGGTGCGCGCTTCCCATTGCGGCTGGAAATTCCAGGCCAGGAACAGGTTGGCGGTGCGCTTGGGCACGAACTGCGGACGGTAGCCGCGCAGCGAGGTCGGCTTGCCGCTCACGCTGGCCACGAAGTCGTCGAACTGCGCCTGCAGGATCGAGGCGTTGGCTTCGATGCGCCAGTCGCGCACGGGCTTGAAGACGATCGAGGCTTCCAGCCCGCGCGAGGATTGCTGGCCCACCGTATCCGACAGCGAACTGTTGTTGATGTTGGGCGTGAGCAGGTTGCTCTTGATGATGCGATAGGCCGCCAATGTCCAGTCCAGCTTGCCATCCCACAGCGACTGCTTCACGCCCAGTTCGACCTGCTTGCCCTTGGACACCGCGTATTGCATCTGCGAGGCGCTGATGCTGGCCAGCGAGGTGGCGGGATCGGAGGCCACTGCGTACTGCGCATACAACGCGGTGTCGCGCACCGGGTTGAACACCACGCCGGCATTCCACGACATGGCATTGACGTTGCCGGAGGCGCTGCTGCCGTTTTGCATGTCGTCGCGCCGGGTCTGGTAGTTGTCGCCGCGCACGCCGCCGCTCACGGCCCAGCGGTCGGAGAGCTGGTAGCGGTCTTGCAGGAACAGGCCGGCCTGGTCCAGCGTCACGCGGTACAGGTAGCGGATGGAAGCATTGGTGCCTTGGGCGAACACGCCGGGGGTGAAGTTGAACGCGCTGACCGTGCTCGATCCGGGGAAGTTGCCGGAGGCATTGGTGTTGTCATTGCGGTCGTAGAGCGAGCGGTTGAAATCGAAGCCCGCGACCAGTTGGTTCTTGCGGCCAAACAGTTCGCCGTTGATGGTGGCGTAGCCGTGGTCGCCGTACTGGGTCTGGTAGCCGATGATGTCGCGGTAATTGGAGCGCACCACGTTGCGCGTCGCCGGGTTGTAGGTGTAGGTATAGGTTTCCTTGTAGCGGCGCTCGTGCTTGATCAGGTACACGTCGTTGTTGAACACCACGTCCGGCGTGGCCTGGTAGCGCATGCGCAGGTAGGTGCGGTTTTCGGTGAAGCGCACGTCGGCATCATCGACGTTGAAGTTGCGGTAGCGCAGGCTCTCGATCACGCTGCCGTTGGCGATCGGCGTGCCTTCATAGCTGCCGGGATGGATGTCGCCATAGTCGTTGGAAAGCGTGAAGCTCAGCTCCTTGGTGGCCTGCCAGGCCAGCGCCGCGGAGACCGTCAGGCTGTCGTTGCGGCCGCGATCCATCCAGCCGTCGGAATTGGTGTGGCTGGCGTTGATGCGATATGCCCACTGGTCGTTGAGCGGGCCGGTGCTGTCGATGGCCTGACGCCAGGTGCCGAAGGAGCCGGCCGACAATTGCACTTCGTTGGACTGCTTGCTGACATCGGGCTTCTTGGGCACCACGTTGACGGCGCCGCCGACGAAACCGGTGCCGTACAGCACCGAGGCCGGGCCGTTGAGGAATTCCACGCGCTCCACGTTCCACGGGTCGAAGGGAAACGTCACCACGCCGCCGGCGTTGTACAACTGCAGGCCGTCATACAGTTGCGAGATCGAGTTGGGACCGTAGAAGCCGCGTGCGGAGAGCGAATTGTTGCCGTTGCCGGAGAACGGCACCGAGCTGATGCCGGGCGCGCGCGTCTGGGCATCCAGCAGGGTCGGATAACCGCGCTCGCGAATGGTGTCGCCGGAGATCACGGCCACGCTGGCCGGCACTTCCAGCGGCGTCAGTGGCAGCCGGCCGCCGGCGGTACTGGTCTTCTTCAGGTCGCTTTCGCCCTGGCCCGAGACCACGATCTCGGGCAGCGCGCCGTCGCTTGCCTGGGCACAGGCATGGGCGCCGCTCATGGCCGAGCAGGCGCCGGCCAGGGCGATCACCAACTTGCAGCGCAAGGGGCGCGCACGCGCTGTGGATACATGGGTCCGCGCGACGGCTGCCGCTGTTTCGTTCCGCTTCTTCATTACCGCTTCCTGTTGGTGGGCGCCATGTTGCATGGCTGCCGTTTCTTGTGGAGCGCGCCTCCCCGCGCGCTGCGATCAAAGGGAACAGGAAACGGAACACGTCGGCGACTTCCGGGCCAGGCAACGCGCCGCCCAGGCAAACGGGCGCGCCGCCGGCCGCAGGAAGTCCTGCGCCAGACGGCACGTCATTCATCTGATTCGGAAACTGGTTGATTGCGCCAGGCAGTCGCGACACACCCCGGTCGCCTGCATCCATCCGTCCTGGCCGGTATCCGGGCTAACAGGGCCGATCGCCACGCCTTCCCATGCATCGTCCTGCTTGCACAGTGGACCTCGGAGGCGACCTGCCGCATCTGCATGCGGCGCCTGTTTTACCGTTGCGGGGGCAGCACACGTTGACCGCCGGCAATGCCGGCGCGTGTTTCCCGTTTAACTGCGGCAGGGGATCCGGCCGCGAGCACCAAAACGCGCGTATGCTACCCGCGATGGCGCCCGCGGCGCAACGCCGTCCGTTGCCGAAACGCCGCGCCACCCGGGAAGGCAATGATCTCGGACCAGCCGGTCAGGCGCCGATATGCTCGTAGAGAATCGCCGCGCCCACGCCGATCAGCACCACGCCGCCGATGATCTCGGCGCGCTTGCCGACCACGCCGCCCAGCACGCGCCCCACCATGACGCCGATGGTCACCATCAGGGTGGTGGCCAGGCCGATCAGCAGCGAGGCTTCAAGGATGCTGACATCGACGAAAGCCAGCCCCACCCCCACCGCCATCGCGTCGATGCTGGTGGCCACCGCGGTCAGCGCCAGCATCAGCACCGATTGCTTCTGCGGCTCGGCGGCGGCTTCTTCATCGCCGCCGCCCATGCCTTCGCGGATCATGCGCGCGCCCAGCACCAGCAGCAGCGTGAAGGCGATCCAGTGATCCCATTCGGCCACCCATTGGGTGGCCACCGACCCGGCGAACCAGCCGATCAGCGGCGTGATGGCTTCGATCACGCCGAACAGCAGGCCGATACGCAAGGCCTGCAACAGCCTGGGCTTTTGCATGGCGGCGCCCTTGCCGATGGCCGCGGCAAAGGCATCGGTGGACATGGCGAACGCGAGGAGAACGAGAGCGGGGAAATTCATGAACGGGGATTCCTTGGCCGGGCGATGTCCATGGACGCACCCGCGCGCCCAGCCTGGCCGCAGGAACGTCTATGGTCTCGCCTACCTGGTTGGCTACCCGCGCCACGGCTGCTGCCGAGAATGTTGACGCGGGCTCTTCCGGATGACCCGGAAGCTGGCTACTCCCCAAAGAGAAGGTCGCATTCTAACCGATGACTTGCGCCTTGCCCAGCATTGGCGGCCGGACTGTTGCCGCTCAGTCCAGCAGCGCCAGCTTGCCCTGCGCGCGCAGCGCCGACGGATCGGGCTGCAGCAGGGACTTGGCGCTGATCTGGTCGAGCTTGTGCCGCCAGCGGTAAGCGCCGTCGGGCGCACGGGCATCCTTGCCGTCATTCAACTGGGCCGCGAAGTCACGCACGATGGCGGCTTGCAGCGGCGTACTGACGTCCGACACCTTCTCGCCCATCACGTACTTGGTCACGCGCGTGTTCTGGCTGGCCGACTGGCTGAGCAGCGCCTTGGCCAGGAAGCCCTTGTCGTAGCCGATCTCCAGCTTGCTGGACGCCTGGTCGTCGATCTGGTGATAGGTGTAGTTCTGCGATTGCCTGTCGGTGCCCAGCTTGAGCGGCAGGCCGGGCTGCAGCGACTCGTGGTACGAGGCCTTGAGGTTGGAATGCTGTTCCTGTGTGATGCCGCGGTTGGCCTGGCTTTGACCGGTGATCGAAGTCGTTTGCGAGACCTGGTAATCGAAGCCGTCGATTTCGCTGTGATTGAGCGGGTTGGGCGATGCCGTGGTCTGCGAGATCGAGGCGGTGAAATCGGCCAGGCCGGACAGCATCTGGCGGTCGTTGACATCGGCCGAGACGGTCGGAATCGGCTTGCCGGGGACGTAGCCCTGGGCAGGATAGTTACCGTTGAGCTGGGCGAAGGCATCCTTGAACAAATCGGTCAGGCCGGCGTCGCCATGGCCGCGGCGGGCGGCCGCGTCGAATTGCTCCAGATAGCTGGAGATGGCGCGCTGGCGCTGGTCGCCGCTGCCAAGGATGGCGGTGTTCTTCAGATCCACCGCCACTTTCATGGTGCCGGCCGCGCCGCTGGTGGAGAGCGAGCGCTGCTCGGCATCGGCGTGGAATTGCACGGTCTGGTCGTCGCCGATCTTGGCCTTGAGATCGACCGCGGCCAGTTGCGACGCATCGAACTTCATCAAGCCATCCAGCGCCAGCTTCGGCGGCTGCTGGGCCAGGCCGTTGATCGCCGTCTGGAAGGCATCGCCCAGCTTGCGCAACGCCTCGCGGTCGGCGTCGGTCAGCGAGCCCTGCTCCAGATCGACGTTCACCGCGATGCCGTCGCTGTTGGCCGATACGCTGAAATTGATCTTGGCGCCCCCGGTGGTCGTGACCGACAAGCCGACGCTGTCGGTGGCGAACCTCTTCAGTTGGTCGCGCAGCACGCCTTGCACGCCGGCATCGCCCTGCATCGCCAGATCGGAGAACAGCACCGATTGCGCATAGCCGTTGCCACCTTCGCTCACGTGGTCGAGCAAGGCCTTGCCCAGGCCCTGCAGGCGCCCGGCCAGATCCTTGGCGCCGACGGCGCCGGCCATGAGCGAGCTGATGGCGTCGGGCTGCCTGGTTTCCCAGACCGGTTGCTTGTTCGGGCCGATCAGGCCGGAAGCCGAATACAGCGCGACATTGGCGGCATTGTTCTGACCGCCCAGCGCAACGGTGGTCGATGAGGTATCGGCGGCCGAGGCCGGTGCAGCGGCGCCCGCGGCGTTGCTGCGCACGGCGGCGCCGGGTTGATAGGTCGAAGCGGAGGACAGCGGAGCGATGGTGGACATGTCGTCGTCGATGCGGTCTAAGGCAGATAGCGGCACTAACGGCATCTTTACAAAAATCTTTACCTGCAGGAACGCGCCGTTCCGACACGGCGCGTCTCACTGTCGCGCTCAGAGCATGCGTTTCAACGTGTCGTCGCGCCGCACGAAGTGATGCAACAGCGCCGCCAGCAGATGCAGGCCGATCACGTAATAGAAGAGCTCGCCCAGCGTCTCGTGCACTTCGCGGATCTCGCCGGCCAGGTCCTTATTGACGGCAAACGGCGAGGCGATGTGCAGCTCGGTCAGCGGCACCGGGATCGCGCCGCGTCCCAGCCAGACCGTAAGGATGCCCAGCAGGGGCTGGGCGAACAGGAACAGGTAGAGCAGCAAGTGCGTCAGCCAGGCCAGCTTTTGCATCACCGAGGACAGCGGCGGCGTGATGGCCGGCGCGCCGTGGGCGCGGCGATTGAACACGCGCGGGATCGCCAGGATCAGCACCGCGATCCCCGCCCAGAAGTGCGACTGGACCACCAGCGTGCGCGCGGGCGAGCCGCGCGCGAATTCACCGCGCGACAGGATCAGCGCATAGGCGGCGATGATGAGCAGGGCGATGATCCAGTGCAGCCAGCGGGCGGCGGCGTTGTAGCGGTGCGGGGAATGACTGGCCTGCATGCGGACTCCTTGGGCGGGTGGCGAAAGGGAACAACCAGACGCGGCGCATTGCATGGCCGCATCCTGGCCTGCGAGCCGCCGGCGGCGGCAAAGTTCATGCGGCGGCGTCAAGACGGCCGGGCGCGGCGACCTGCACCGGATCGACGTGGGTCATCACATCCAGCACGTTGTGCGCGTCCAGCACGCGCTGGCGCGCGGCGGAGGCGATGGCGTGACCTTCGGTGACGGTCAGCGCGCCGTCGATTTCCAGATGCACGTCCACCTGCGTCATGTCGCCCATGCGGCGCGTGCGCAGATCATGCAGGCCTTGCACGCCGGGCGTGGACAGCAGCGTGGCGCGGATGGCCTGGGCTTCTTCTTCCGACACGGCGCGATCCATCAGATCGTTGAGGGCGCTCCAGAAGAAGCGCCAGCCCATGCGCACCACCATCAGGCCGACCACCGCGGCGGCCACCGGATCGAGCAGCGTGAAGCCGGCCAGGCTGCCGGCGATGCCCAGCGCCACCACCAGCGAAGAGGCGGCGTCCGAGCGCGCGTGCCAGGCATTGGCCACCAGCATGCTTGAACGCACGCGCTCGGCCACCCTGAGCATGTAGCGGAACAGCAGCTCCTTGGCCAGCAGCGCGGCCAGCGCCACCCACAGCGCCGCGGCGTGCACCGGCGGCGTGTGCCCGAAGACCTGGATCTTGTGCGCGGCCGAGCCCAGCATGCCGATGCCCACCGCCAGCAGCAAGGCGCCCAGCGCCAGCGAGGCGGCCGTCTCGTAGCGCTGGTGGCCGTACTGGTGGTCGGCATCGGCCTGCTTGCGGCTGCGATGGCCGGCGAACAGCACCACGAAATCCGACACCAGGTCCGACAGCGAATGCACGCCGTCGGCCACCAGCGCCTGCGATCCCGAGAAAATGCCGGCCCCCACCTGCAATGCGGTAAGGCCGATGTTGACGGCGATGCTGACGACGGTGCTGGTCTTTCCCGCGCGATAGCGGGCATCGGCGTCGAGCAGGTCTTCTTGTTGAGTACTTATCATATCGTTAACTATAAGCGCTTAATTTGCCTTTAATTGCCGGCATAACTTGTGCTATAGGTCAAATTGCTGGATCATCTTGCCACAATACAATGTCTGCCACCGTGCGCGAGGGGCACACGGCCGATAAATTACGCCAGTGTGTACGGACTTGCGTACACTCGATCCATCTTCCTCTTGGTCCGTCCTGGAGCGCGGTTGCCACCGCGCCTGCCAGCCATTCGTTGCATCGCCGACGCGTGGGAACGGCGCGCGAGGGTGAATCCGGCACGACATGACGCAGTAATACATCCGAGGAACAGCATGGACCAAGCAACTCCGCAACCACTGTCATTCGCGTTCGACAGGACCAGCGGCGAACTGACAGCAACGTTCACACCTACCCAGGGCTTCCCGCCGTTGACGCTCGCCGGCCTGAAGCAGGCGATGACCGACAACGGCCTGACCAAGCTGTTCTTCCAGGATTCGGTGCTCAACGGTTTCGTGCGCAAGGCGGAAGACGCCAAGGAAGCCGTCAGCCAGGTCATCGCCGAACGCCGCGACGGCGAGTTCGTGCTGGACGTGGCCGACGACCTGATGACCGCCTCGCTGACCTTAGTGGCCCCCTTCGGCGGCCGCGCCAAGAGCGTGGAAGTGGTCAACGCCATCCGCGCCGCCGGCATCACCTATGGCATTTTGCATGAACAACTGCGCGGCGCGCTGACGGCCGGCCACTGCAACAAGCTGGTGATCGCCCAGGGCCTGATGCCCACGCCGGCCGAGCCGGCCCGCTTCGAAAGCCTGCTGGAAGAAAAACAGGAAGAACTCGCCGAGATCGACGAAGACGCCGTGGTCTCCTATGCCGACATGGGCTACCTGCTGCTGGTGGCGGCCGGCGATCCGCTGATGCGCCGCATTCCGCCGGTGCCTGGCAAGGACGGCATCGACATCCGCGGCGGCAAGGTGCCGGCGCGCCCGATCGCCGACATCCACTTCGCCAAGGAATCGGTGGGCGCCGAACCCAGCCCGGACGATCCGGATCTGCTGATCGCGATGGTGCCGGGACAGCCGACGGTGATCAAGAACGGCGTGAAGGTCAATCCGGTGATCGACGTCGAGAACGTTGACCTGTCCACCGGCAACCTGACCTTCGATGGCACCGTGCGCGTCTCCGGCGACGTGATGACCGGCATGAAGCTGCACGTGGGCGGCGACGTGGTCGTCAACGGCACCGTGGAAGCGGCCGAGATCGTGGCCGGCGGCAGCGTCACCGTGAAGGGCGGCGTGATCGGCCACAGCGAAGGCATCTCGGCCTCGGCCGGCACCACCGCCATCGCCTCGCGCATCAGCGCGCAGAAATCGGTGCAGGTGATGTTCGCCGAAAGCGCCCACATCGAAGCCGCCGAAGACATCCTGGTGCTGGGCAACGCCCGTCACTGCGAACTGCTGGCCGGCAACGAGATCACGGTCGGCAAGGGCAACCCGCGCACCGGCCACATCATCGGCGGCCGCGTGGAAGCCACCAACATCATCCGCGCCAACGTCATCGGCGCCAGCACCACCACCTTCACCCGCGTGCAGGTCGGCCTGGATCCCTATCTGGAAGGAAAGATCGCGATCAAGGAACAGGAATACACGCGCAAGGTGGCCGAGCTGGACCGCACCATCAAGCAGCAGAGCTATTACAAGCTCAATCCCGAAAAGGCCACGCCGGAGATCGTGTTCGAGACCAGCGACAAGCGCAAGGCGCTGGCCTATGAGGTGAAGGTGCTGCTGGAGGAGATCGGCCAGATGAAAGAAGGCATGGTCGCCGCCGAAGATGCGCGCATCATCGTCGCCAAGGCGGTGTTCGAAGGCACCGAACTGCGCATCGGCCACGAAGTCTGGCCGGTGCAGTCCGACCTGGGCGGCGGCACCGCGCAATTGTTCGAGGGCGATATCCGCTACAACCCGAAGAAGTAAAATGGCGGCTTGAACCGGGGTCGCGCGATGCGCCCCGCCAACCGGAACCCGCCCATGCAAGACCTCCTCCCCAAGTCCGGCGCCGCGCAATTGCGCGCGCTGGCCCTGCAAAGCGCCGCGATCGCCCAGGACTGCAATTGCCGCGCCGCCGACAGCAGCGGCTGGATCAGCCTGCCGCTGTCGCTGCCCGAAAGCCAGTTGACCGACGTCGCCACGCTGGTGGCCGATCCCTACGACGAGCCGGCCTTCACCGAATACCATCCCGACGGCACGCGCTACGAATCTCCCGACGCGCCGATCGCGCCGCGCCACTATCCCTACAACCGCTGCAACATCGCGCGCTGCACGCTGTGCGGGCGCCACTACCTGCGTTACATGGAGGCCGGCGGCTACTTCGTCGATCGCCGCATCCGCGCCCTCGACCGTCAGTATCTGGTGACGGACGCGGCCTGAGCGCGCCCCAATGCTGCCGCCTCAACCACGGCTGAGGCGGCTGGACATCAGGATCTGGTAGAGCGTGTCGGCCGGCTTGGACAGCCGACGCGCGGTCAGCGCCACATATTCCACGTCGGGCAAAGCCGGCAGGCTGGAGTGATTCAGCGGCGGTACCAGGTCGCGCGATCCCAGGTGCTGCGGCAGCGCCGCCAAACCCAGGCCGCCGCGCGCCGCCGCCATGCAGCCAGCGTGGCTGCCGCTGGTGCAGACGATGCGCCAGTGATGGCCGGACTTGCCCAGCGCCTGCAGCGTCGCGGCGCGCGTGATGCTGGGTTCCGGCAACAGGATCAGCGGTAGCGGCTGCGTCAGATCGACGACGGTCTCGGGCCGCGTCAACCACTGCATCGGCGTCGAAAACATGCTGTGCCCGCGCGATTCGCCGGCGCGGCGCTTGCCCACCAGCAGATCGAGCTTGCCCTGATCCAGCGAGGCATACAGCTCGCTGGTGAGGCCGATGGTGATTTCCAGTTCGACTTCCGGGTGCTGGCTGCGGAAGGCCGCCAGCATGTCCGGCAACGGCCCCATGGCGAGGTCGTCGGAGGTGCCGAAGCGCACCCGCCCGCGCAGCCGGGCGCCGCTGAACTGGGCCTCGGCGCGCGCGTGCGCCTGCAGGATCAGGCGTGCATGCACCAGCAGGCTCTCGCCGTCGGCGGTCAGCGCCAGCGAATGCGTGTCGCGCACGAACAGGCGCCGCCCCAGGTTTTCTTCCAGCCGCCGGATGTGGTCGCTGACGCTAGATTGCGTCAGGCCGAGCTGGCGACCGGCTTCGGTGAAACTGGCCGACGCGGCGGCGGTGGTGAAGGTCTGGAGCCATACAGGATTGAGCATGACCGGATTATCATCGGATTTTCCGTTGACAGTCAACGCGATCAAAGGGGTTCCCGATAGCCATCGATTTTCCTATCATGATGGCAAAGTCACCATTCTTCCGTCCCTGCCATGAAACGCTTTCTCCCCGACCGCTTCACCCAGTTGCTGATTGCCACCGTTCTGCTGGCCACCCTGTTCCCGGCTACCGGCAGTTTCGAGAACGTCATGCACATCGCCAGCAACGTGGCGATCTCGCTGCTGTTCTTCCTGCATGGCGCCAAGCTCTCGCGCGAAGCCGCGCTGTCCGGCCTGAAGCAGCCCAAGCTGCACCTGCTGACGCTGGCGTCGACCTTCCTCCTGTTCCCGCTGCTGGGCCTGGCGCTCAAGGCCGCGGTACCGGATCTGCTGACGCCGCAACTCTGGATGGGCGTGCTGTTCGTCTGCACCCTGTCCTCCACCGTGCAGTCCTCGATCGGCTTCACCTCGATCGCGCGCGGCAACGTGCCGGCGGCGATCTGCGGCGCCACCGCGTCCAACCTGCTGGGCATCCTGGTGACGCCGCTGCTGGTGACGCCGCTGCTGGTGACGCTGCTGCTGCATCGCCATCATGAAGGCAGCGGCCTGTCGCAGGTGCTGAGCATCCTGCTGCAGTTACTGCTGCCCTTCGTGCTGGGCAACCTGCTGCGTCCGTGGATCGGCGGCTGGATCAACCGCCACAAGGTGGTGGTCAACGTGGTGGATCGCGGCGGCATCCTGCTGTCGGTGTATGCCGCCTTCAGCGCCGCCGTCGCCCAAGGCATCTGGCATCTGTTCCCGCCCACGCAACTGGCGCTGCTGGTGCTGGTCAACGCGATCCTGCTGGGCGCGGTGCTGCTGATCACGACCTACGGCGCACGCGCGCTGAAGATGCCGCGCGGCGACGAGATCGTGCTGGTGTTCTGCGGCTCCAAGAAATCGCTGGCCTCGGGCATTCCCATCGCCTCGGTGCTGTTCGCCGGCAGCGGCGCGGCCGTGGTGCTGCTGCCCATCATGCTGTTCCACCAGATGCAACTGATGCTGTGCGCCGTGCTGGCGCGCCGCTATGCCGAGCAGCAAGAGCGCGCCGAACAGGCCGCCGGCGCTGGCGCCGCGGTGGCAGCCGGCCGCTGATCCCGCTCCCTCTTCCTCTTTCGTTGATGCGCGCAGGCTCCTGACAGTACGTTGTCAGGAGCCCGCCTGCATGATGCGTTCCATGCCAACCGGCATAGGAACCGTTCCATCACACCAACAACGAAAGGAAAGAGATCATGCAAACCAACGTCAACTGGTTCGAAATCGCCACCAAGGACCTGACCCGCGCCGCGCGCTTCTACGAAGCCGTGTTCGCCACCCGCCTGCGCATGGAAGCGCTGGAAGAAGAAGCGCCGATGGCCATCTTCACCCGCGACGACGGCCGTTCCATCGGCTGCCTCACCGGTGGCGCCTGGATCGAACCCTCGTCGCAGGGCACGGTGGTCTACCTCGATGCCGGCCCATCCATCCAGGCCGTGATCGACCGCATCGAACCGGCCGGCGGCAAGATCGCCATGCCGCTCATGCAGCTGCCCAAGGATATCGGCTACATCTGCCATTTCATCGACACCGAAGGTAACCGCGTCGCACTGCATGCGATGAACTGAACGTAAGCGAAGAACGCGGCCGGAGACCCTGCACATGCCCTGCGCACCCCGCGCTCCGGTCGCTGCTTTGCTTCATTGCAAAGCAGCATCGACTCTTGTGGCGGAGCCCGTCCATGCATGCCAGAATGGCGCGCATCCTTTTTTCCCCGCCGCCTTATGCGCCGAGCCGACCGCCTGTTCCAGATCACCCAGTACCTGCGTGGGCGCAGGCTCACCACGGCGCGCCAACTGGCCGAATGGCTCGCGGTTTCCGAACGTACCGTCTATCGCGACATCCGCGACCTCTCCCTCTCGGGCGTGCCGGTCGATGGCGAAGCCGGCGTCGGTTATCGCATCAAGCCGGGCTACGACCTGCCGCCGCTAATGTTCAACAGCGACGAAATCGACGCGCTGGTGATCGGCATGCGCATGGTGCAGGCCTGGGGTGGGCCGCAACTGTCGGCCTCGGCGGCGGCGGCGGCGCTGGCCAAGGTGGTGCTGGCCCTGCCCAAGGACAAGCGCGACTTCGTCGAAGCCACGCCGCTGTTCGCGCCCAGCATGCAGATGGACGCCGCCCAGGGCGAGCGCCTGGAATCGATCCGGCAGGCCATCAGCAGCCGCCACAAGCTCCTGCTGCATTACTCCGACGCCCAGCAGCGCGCCAGCCAGCGTGTGGTGTGGCCGCTGGCGCTGGCCTTCTTCGGCGGCACCTGGCTGGTGGCGGCATGGTGCGAGGCGCGCGACGACTTCCGCTCCTTCCGCCTGGATCGCGTGCAGCAGATGAGCGAGCAAGGCTATTACCCCGATCGCAACGGCCGACGCCTGGCCGACTTCGTGCGCGCCATGCAGCGCAGCGTGAAGGAACAGCAGCAGTAAAAAACGCGAACACGAAAAAGCGCATATGCTGCTGCAGATTCATTCGTTCGCGCGGGAGGGCAAGCGGTTTAGGCTTGAGCCGTCAATCACTCCGCCCTCACCTCATGCGCAAAGACCCTGGCTCGGCCGCCGCTGCCGTCGGCTCCCCTCATGCCCGCATCTCGCTGGCTGACCGTTGCGTGCTGTGCGTGGGCGGATTGACCGGCGCACGCAATCACTACCGCGCCGAGATCGAAACGCGCGATGGCCGTTTCATCCATCACGACGGCGGCCGCGAAGACAATCTGCATCGCCTCACGCCCATGCTGGCGGCAGCCGACATCGTCATCTGCGCCTCCGGCAACATCAGCCACAACGCCTATCACCTGGTGAAGAGCACCTGCAAGAAGCTGGGCAAACCCTGCGTGCTCGTCAAGGGCACCGGCATCGCCTCCTTCCTCGACGGCCTGGGCAGCCTGGCCCAGCCCTGTGCCGAACAGAGCGGCCCTTCGGCGCGCGGCGACCGCGTCCTGCGGCGCGGGCGCTGAGTGCTTTCGGTCGTCAGATATCATGCCGATTGGAAAAATCGGCCAAAGCCTCATACAATCGACTCCCAACGGCCGCAACAACTGGCCGAACTGACAACTAGCCATTACGGCAACATCCTCGGGAGCCTGTTTGAACATCGTACGTCGCCTGGCCACAAGCCTTCCGGCGCTCGCGCTGGCCTGTTCGGCCGTCGTGGCGCCGGCCGCGCATGCGGCCCCGCAGCCCACCTTCGGCATCGAGGTGGGCAACGCCCTGTTGTGCCTGAACCAGCTCAACAGCAAATACTTCTTCGACTATCTGTATGCCGCCTTCGGGCCGCCCTACAAAACCGAAGGCGGCGCCTACTGGTTCAAGGCCACCAACGTCAACCTGTGGGGCGTGCAAGCCACCGACTTCCTGGTCAACGACAGCAGCAGCCAGGCCGACTTCATCGGTGCCTTCTTCAACGGCACGCCGGTCAAGCTGACCGAGTCGATCAGCTCGGCGCTGGGCATCCGCTTCACGCCGGAAGACGACTCCGCCTATCCGGTGCGCCAGTCGCAGGCCGGCAGCAAGATCGTCTATAACAATTCGAACGCCAAGATGTACTGCGCCAAGTCCAAGTTCCTGGTGCCGTCGCCGCAGCAACCTTGATCCTTGAACCCTGCGCGCCGCGCCTGGGGATAAAAAAAGCCGCGCAAGATGCGCGGCTTTTTCTTTGCGGGATCGGCGTGCCTGGAGCGGCTCAGGCCTGACCCTTGGATTTCTTCAGGTCCTCGATGGTGCGGATGCAATCGCGACCGGCCGCCTTGGCCAGGTACAGCGCCTCGTCGGCTTCGCGCAGCACGGTTTCCGGATTATCCACCTGACGCTGCGGCGCCACCGCCGAGACGCCGATGCTGATGGTCAGGCGGCCGGTGCTGCTGGCGCCGTGCTCGATGTCCAGCGCCTCGACCGATTTGCGGATGCGCTCGGCCACCATCAGCGCGCCTTCCAGCTTGGCGCCCGGCAGCAGCACCGCGATCTCTTCGCCGCCGTAGCGCGCCAGCAGGTCTTCCGGGCGCACGTTGGTGTCGCGGATGGCGCTGCCCAGGCGGCGCAGCACCTTGTCGCCGGCCATGTGACCATACAGGTCGTTGTACTGCTTGAAGTAATCGACGTCGATCATGATCACCGCCAGCGACAGGTTGGTGCGCGCCGCACGGTTGAATTCTTCCTGCAGGCCGCGCTCGAACTGGCGGCGGTTGGCCAGGCCGGTGAGCGCGTCTTCCAGCGCCAGGCGGGCCAGGGTCTTGTTCATCTCTTCCAGATTGACGCGCGCCTCGTCCAGCTCGGCCTCGATGCTCTTGCGCTCCTGCATCAGGGCATTGAAGGCGCCGTGCAGATCGCCCAGTTCATCCTGGCGCATCTCGCCGGGCAACTGCTCCAGGCTGCGATCCTGGCGGATGCGCTGGATGTGCGCGTGCAGGCGCGCCAGCGGCTGGAACAGGCGATTCACGAACCACCACGACAACAGGCCGGCCAAGACCGTCAACACGGCGGCGGCCAGGATGGCGCGCTGCTGCATCTCGGCGATGGGTGCGTAGGCGTCCTTGGTCAGGTAATGCGCGCCGATGATCCAATTGGTGCTGCCCATGCGCTTGAAGGCGTACAGCGCTTCCTCGCCGGCGCGGTTCGGGCTTTCCATGCTGCCTTCGAAGCCTTTCAGCGCGGCGTTGTTGGCCTCGCTCTGGCCGCCGGCGGCATCCATGTGCTTGAGGATGCGGTCTTTTTCCGGATGCTCGACCACCACGCCGTCGCCGGTGAGGATGTAGATGAAGCCGCTCTTGCCCAGCTTGACGTCGGTAAACTGGCCGAGGAAGTTGTGCTCCTTCAGATCGATGCTGGCCACCAGCACCAGGTCCACGTCGCCGTGCGTCGTGAGCAGCGGCTCGGTCATCAGCACCACCGAGCGGTTCGACATCTTGCTCTGCAGCGGCTGGGAGATCACGCCCTTCCTGTTCTTCAGCGTATCGACCAGGTAGTCGCGGCCCGCCATGCTGAAACGACCGACCTGGTTGGCGTCGGCATAGTTGGCGATGACATTGCCGTTGGCCTCGGCCACGGTGACGTTGAAGAATTGCGCGTTCAGCGACAGATGCTGTTCCAGGTAGCGTTGCATCTGCGTCGGATTATGGCGGATGGCGTCCGGGATGCCCTCGCCCAGCAGGCGCAGCGCGATGCGGCGATCGTCGAAGCCGGCGTCCAGCGCCGCCGCGGTGAGCTTCAACGCGGTGAACTGCTGCTCGCCCAACTCTTCGCGCATGTCGCGCCGGATGACGAACAGGGAAATCGCGGTGACGACGACGGCGGTGATGACCACGGCGGCCACCACTGCAAGGGCCAGGCGGGTTTTGAGTTCCAGATTTAGAGGCTGTTGCAAAATTAAATTTCGGGGCTGTTAACTTCCCCGACTTGATGTTAACTTCCTGTCTTGTTTTTCCTGACGGGATGCGATGCCTAAAGAACTTGTCGACGATGAATTGTGGTCACTCA
>WNDX01000008.1 GCA_009914615.1 Herbaspirillum frisingense | reverse complement strand
GCTTCGGAATTGAACCAATCCGTGAATTGATTCCATGTTTGCGGGTAGTCTTGGCCTGCGATTGGGCTATTCGGTGGCGTATCCATTACGCCATTATGGCGCTAGTGGAGCTAAGTGGATACCCCATCTGGTTGTACACCAGCGTACGCGGCTGATACGGCTGGCCGTTGATGCGGCGCAGGCCATTGACGAAATCGTGGCTGTGGAAGCGCTCGCTGAGGATGTCGCGGTCGGCTTCGTAATAGACCGAGGTCACGCCGAGCAGGCCCATGACGGTGTGTTCCATGTGATCGGTCTGGTAGGCGCGATATTCCAGATGCGCCTTGTCGTCCGGACTCTTGCCGACAAAGGAACGCGTCCACAGCAGCATGGGGATTTCATAACCCGAAGCGTCGGAGACCGATTGCCCGGCGTGGTTCCTGGTGTGGCCGACCTCCTGCGCATGGTCGGAACTGAACAGCAGGCTGGCGTTGTCTTCCGGCGCGGCGCGCATGGTCAGTTGCAGCATGTTGCCGACCACGAAATCGTTATAGGCGATCGCGTTGTCGTACTCATTGCGCAATCGCCGTATCCAGGGCGAGCGGTCGGCGTTGGTCAATTGTTCCATCACGGCATCGGCCGCGCCGTCGAACTTCGCATAGTCGCGCGGATAGCGCATGTCGTAGGTTGGATGCGCGCCCAGCAGGTGCACCACGATCAGCTTCTTCGGCGCCGGATTCTCCAGCGCCGCTGCCAGGCCGGGCAAGAGATTGCCGTCGAAATTGTTTTCGCCGCGCCCGGCGCCCCGGTTGATGAACAGCTTCTCATCGGCGCGGTTGGACACCAATCCCAGCCAGCCGTCGTTGGGCACCTGGTTGGAAAGCCAGATCACCTTGAAGCCGGCTTCCTTGGCCAGCATCAGCACGTCCGGCTTGCGGTTCCATCCGTTCGGATCGTCGATGTCGGCGGGCGTGAGCATCTTCATCAACGACGCCATGGTCGCCGGTTCCGACGACACCACGTCGCGGAACACGATCAGTTCCTTGCGCATCGCATCGAGCATCGGCGTGGTCGGCCGGTCATAACCGTAGAGCGACATGTTGGCGCGGTTGATGCTCTCGCCGATGACCCACACCACGGTATTGCGGTCGGGGCCGGCGTAGCGCACCTGCCAATCCGATTTCTGCTCCATGTTGCGCGCGATGTCGCGCTCCATGTCGGCGGCCTGCTCCATCTGCGTGCGATAGTCCAGGTAGCGGATCGGCCAGAACAGCAGCGGGTTTTCCTTGGCCATGGTGGGATTGAAATGCAACGCCAGGAATACCGTCAGCAAGGCGCCGACGCCGGCCATGCCGCGCCGCCTGAACGGCGTTGTCGCCCGGCCTGCCTCGGCGCGCGCCAGCCGACGCTCGACCAAAAACGCCGACAGGCTCACCACCACAAAGGCCAGCACCGCCTCCGCCACATCACGCCAGTTGTGGCGGAAGAATTCATCGGTCTCGCCGGGATTGGAATTGAAGACCGCTTGCAGCACCAGGATGGGATTGGGACGCAGGCCGAAGTAATCGCGCAGGAAGCCCTTCAGCGCGGCATCCAGGAAGAACACCTCGAGGATGGCCAGCGTGCCGGCCGAGAACCACCGCGGCCGGCGGCGGAAATACGGAACGATCAGAAAGATGCCGGTGATGCCCGGCAGCGCGGTTGCCATCAGCACGCTGCTCTTGGCCAGTTCGTTGGCGCTCAGCATGCCCAACGTCCAGAAGATCGCCAGGCCCGCGAGGCCCAGCAGAAGTCGATTGCGTAAATGTCTCAATGTCTTTCTTTCAGCCGCCCTCACCGGCCAGGGATTGCTTGTCTGAGTCGCACCGGCACCCGATCCGGCGCTCCGTTTCCGCCTGCCCGGCCATCTTGCCCGAAACCCCGGCCGCCCGGCAAGAGCGCCGCCGAGGGCGGGCGCTGCGCGATATGACCCGGTCATGGATAATTCGTTTCAAACCGGCCGCAGGGCGGCGGAGAAATAATGTAACGCAGTTCAGCAGATGCAGTCCCGGCAGCTCCCCCCTCCACCAGAAAGGAACATCATGAAACGCTTCTCCCCATGGCTCATCGCCGGCGCGCTGGCGCTGGCGGCCTGTGCTTCCGCCTCGGCCCAGGGCGTCTACGACGACTGGGCGGCGGTCAAGCCGCCCGCGCCGCCGGCCCTGGCCAAGGTGACGGTCGATCCGGCCACCACCGCGCTGCTGGTGCTGGATATCGCCAAGCAGACCTGCAACGCCGAATCGCGCCCGCGCTGCGTCGCCATGCTGCCGCGCGTGGTCAGGATGCTGGCCTTCGCGCGCGAGAAGAAGCTGACCGTGATCTACACCCTGGGCGCGGCCAGCACGCCGGCCGACATCTGGCCGGAAGCGGCGATGCTGGGCACCGAACCACTGGTCAAGGCCGGTCCGGACAAGTTCGTCAACACCGACCTGGAAAAGACGCTGCGCGACAAGGGCATCAAGACCGTGATCTGCATCGGCGCGGCGGCCCACGGCGCGGTGCTGCATACCGCGGCGAGCGCGGCCTTCCGCAATTTCGACGTGCTGGTGCCGGTGGATCTGATGGCATCCGACACGCCGTATGCAGAGCAATACACCGCCTGGCATCTGGTGAACGCGCCGCGCCTGGGCGAGCGCGTGAAGCTGACGCGCCTGGATTGGATCAACTGAGGCAGCACGTGACGTAAAAAAAGCCCGCAGATGTGCGGGCTTTTTCATGCGCGGCTTGGATGAGAAGCCGGTCGTCGCTCTCAGGCGAGATCGATGACATGGCTGCCGTCGCGCAAGCGGAAACGCGCCGCCAGCCCCGCCAGCTGATCGGTCTGGCCGCGCAGCGAATGGGCCGCCGCGGCCGCCTCTTCCACCAGCGCCGCGTTCTGCTGGGTGCCTTCGTCCATCAGGGTGACGGCGTGATTGACTTCCTCGATGCGGCCGCTTTGCTCACGGCTGGCGACGGCAATCTCATTCATCAGCGTGGCCACGCGCGCCACCGACTCGACGATCTCGTGCATGGTCTTGCCGGCATGATCGACCAGGTCGGCGCCCGCCTCGACCTGCTGCACCGAGCCCACGATCAGGTCCTTGATCTCCTTGGCCGCGGCGGCGGAGCGCTGGGCCAGGCTGCGCACTTCGGTGGCGACGACGGCGAAGCCGCGTCCCTGTTCGCCGGCCCGTGCGGCTTCCACCGCGGCGTTCAAGGCCAGGATGTTGGTCTGGAACGCGATGCCATCGATCACGCCGATGATGTCGGCGATCTTGCCCGAGCTCACGCGGATCGCGCCCATGGTGTGCACCACCTTGTCCACCACCTCGCCGCCTTCCACCGCGAACTTCGACGCCGCCGCCACCAACTGGTTGGCTTCATGCGCGTTGTCGGCGTTCTGGCGCACGGTGGAGGTCAGTTCTTCCATCGCCGAGGCGGTTTCCTCCAGGCTGGAGGCCTGCGACTCGGTGCGCGCCGACAGGTCGGCGTTGCCGCTGGCGATTTCACCGGAGGCGGTATTGATCACCGAGATGCTGCGATGTACTTCGCCGACGATGCCGGCCAGGCTGTCGTTCATGTCGTTCAACGCCAGTATCAGTTGACCGGTCTCGTCGCGGCTTTGCACCTTGATGTTGCCGGTGAGGTCGTTGTCGGCCACGCGACGCGCCAGCGCCAGCGCTTCCATCAGCGGCCGCGACACCACCCGGGCCACCGCCACGGCCAGCGCGACGCCGATCAGGATGCCCGCCGCCAGCAGGGCAATGATCCAGTGCTGGGAGGCATCGTAGGTGTCATCGGCGCGGGTGTTGGCGGCTTCCTTGTGATCGATGCTGAACTGGCGTAGCGTGGAGAACTGCTTCTCGATGGCGCGATAGGCCTTCAGCGAGGCGCCCTTGGTGAGCGCCAGCGCCTCGTCCTTCTGGTTGGCGTGCGAGAGCGCGATGATCTTCTTGTGTTCCACCAAATAGGCAGCCAGCATCTTGTCGACGTCGTCGAAGGCCGTGCGTTCTTCCGCGCTCAGGGGCAGCTTGCGATAGTCGTCCTGCAACTGCTTGAATTCGGCGTAGCGATCGGCCAGGCTCTTTTCCAGCGAAGCCATGGTTATCTCGTTGCCGAGGATGTGCTGGAACTCGGTGGAGCGCACCCGCGCCAGCACCTTTTCCAGCGTCAGGCTGATGCGCACGCTGGGCTCCCATTTGTGCGCGATCTCGGTGCTGGCATCGTTGACCTTGGCCATCTGCACCACGGCGAACACGCCCACGAACGTCATCAGCGCCAGCACCACCACGAAAGACAGCAACAGCTTGGTGGAGATCTTCCGGTCCATGAACCACTTCATCTTTTTTCCCTTTTCCCTTTCTTTACCCCAATGCGATGCGAGCGCCACGATGTTGGCAATCAGGCATTGCTCGCTCCCTAAATGAAAAAGACCCAGTACCGGCATGCGGTACTGGGTCCAGGAGCGACCGGCCCGAGAGGCCGCCGCGCTCCCCTGCCGCGGCAAGCTAGACGAATCCGAACAGCCTTGCCGATGACTCGCCGGTGATGGCGCACCGTTCGTCTTCCCCAGGAACGAGGCTGACGAACTGCTGCCACGCGTCGGCGTAGCTGGTCATGCTTTCATGCTGGGTATGCGGCCAGTCGCTGCCCCACAGCAGACGCGCCGTACCCATGTGCTCGCGCAGCAGCGGCCAGGCCTCGCGCGCGAATTTCTTGCCGCCCTCGCTGCCGCCGTTGCGGTAGGCGGCCGACAATTTGACCCACACCCGTTGCGAGGCGCCGGTGCTCAGCAGATAGCGGAAGCCCGGATCGTCGATGCCCAGTGCGGCATCGACGCGGCCGAAGTGATCCACCACGATGTTCAGGCCCATGGCCATCAGCGGTTCCAGCAGGCGCTGCAGGTCGCGCGCCTCGCGGTGGATTTCCACTTGCCAGCCGAGCCGCGCCACGCGCTTGAGCGTGGCACGCCAGGCGCCCTCCAGGTCGGGCAGATCGGCGCCACCCACCAGGTTGAAGCGGATGCCCCGGACGCCGGCCGCCTGCAGGCGCAGCAATTCCTCGTCGCTGACGTCCGCGTCCACCATGGCGATGCCGCGCAGGCGTTGCGGATAGCGCGCCAGCGCCGCCAGCATGTAGCTGTTGTCGGCGCCGAGGAAACTGGGTTGCACCAGTACGCCGTGGCTCATGCCGTTGGCGTCCAGGCGGGCGATGTATTCCTCCACCGTGACGTCGTAGTTGGGCGTGTAGCGGCGCGCGTCGGCCATGGGCAGGCCACGCGTGAAGACGTGGGCGTGCGTGTCGATGCGCATGCTGCGCGCGCTGTCGGCGGCCAAGGTCATGCCGCGGTTTCCATCTGGCGGCCCTTGGTTTCCGGCAGCATCAGCACGGCCACCACCACCAGCGAGTAAGCGATGGCGGCGTCGATGCCGATCGCCTGGCCCAGCGGCATGGAATCGCTCATGTGGCCGACCAGCACCGGGAAGCCGGCCGAGGCGACGCGCCCGAAGTTGTAGCAGAAGCCCACGCCGGTCCCGCGGATGCCGCTCGGGTACAGCTCGTTGAACAGTGCGCCCAGGCTGGCCGGGATGCCGGCGGCGAAGAAGCCGAGCGGGAAACCGCATATCAGCATCTGGGTATCGGACAGCGGCAGGAAGATGTAGCACAGCACGGTCAGCACGCAGCACACCGCGAAGGAAGCCACGGTACGACGGCGGCCGATGCGGTCCAGCAATTGCGCGCTGGCGATGCAGCCACACCAGAAGGCCACGATGATCACCGCCAGGTAACCGCCGGTGCCCAGCACGGACAGATGCTTTTCGGTCTTCAGATAAGTCGGCAGCCAGGTCATCAACGCGTAGTAACCGCCGTGCGCGCCCACGCCCAGCAGGCTGCCGATGATGGTCAGGCGCAGCACGTCGGGGCGGAAGATGCCTAGCAGCGGGTTGCTGGCCGGCTTGCCGGCGGCGGCCTTTTTACCGGCCAGGAAGGCGTCGGTCTCCGGCACCGAACGGCGCACGTACACCACCAGCAGCGCCGGCAGCAAGCCGATGACGAACATCGCGCGCCATGCGGTTTCCTGCGGCATGACCGAGAACAGGATGGTGAACAGCAGCACCGCCGCGCCCCAGCCCACGGCCCAGGCGCTTTGCACGGTGCCCATGGCCTTGCCGCGGTGTTCCGCGCGCACGGTCTCGGCCATCAGCACGGCGCCGGCCGCCCATTCGCCGCCGAAGCCGAAGCCTTGCAAGGCCTTGAGCACCAGCAGTTGCGGATAGCTTTGCGCGAAGGCGCTGAAGAAGGTGAACAGCGAGAACCACAGGATGGTGATCTGCAGCGTCTTGACACGGCCGTAGCGATCCGACAACGCGCCGGCGAACCAGCCGCCGATGGCCGAAGCCACCAGGGTCACGCCGCTGATCAGGCCGGCGTCGGCCTTGCTCAGGCTGAAGGCGGCGATCAGCGCCGGGATGGCCAGACTGAACATCTGCACGTCCAGCGCATCCAGCGCCCAGCCGCTGAAGCACGCCCAGAAGGTCTTTCGTTCTTTGGCAGTGACCTGCCGATACCATGAAAACATTGTCTCGTCCTCTATGAAGGCGCGCGCTTCACCCCTGAATGCACGCTGATCTGATTGATTTATCTTGATGATTGCTCATGCAGACATATATATGAGTTGCATCAAGATAACACAGCCACACGCCCTCAACAATCCTCGCCCGTTGTAGTTCATTCGGCAACTCTGCCGCAAATGCCGCTAAATGAGCGCATCATCGCCGCCCTCGCCCCCCACGGGCAATCGATCGCGCTCTGTACTCATACGACGTTCCGCCGACTGTTCACCATGGCGTTGTGAGCCGGACACGCGGCGGTTACACTTGGCCCTTTCCAATGCAACGGTTCATTTCCCCATGCTCGACCAGACCGGCGTAGATTCGCGACTGCCGCTATACCTCCAGTTGCGTGACCAGCTCGCCGCCCAGATCCGCGCGCAGATCTGGCAACCCGGCCAGCCCATTCCCTCCGAGACCGAACTGCGCAATACCTATCAGGTCGCCATCGGCACGGTGCGCCGCGCCATCGAAACGCTGGTGGCCGAGGGTCTGGTCGAACGCACGCACGGCAAGGGCACCTTCGTGCGCAAGGCGCGCTTCGACAATTCGCTGTTCCGCTTCTTCCGTTTCGAATCGGCCGACGGCCGGCCGCTGGCGCCGCGCAGCGTGATCGTCAGCCGCAAGACCATCAGCGCGCCGCCGCGCGCCGCCGAAGTGCTGCGCCTGAAGCCGCAGGCCAAGGTCATCGAACTGCTGCGTTTGCGGACGGTCGATGAGCAGCCGGTGCTGGCCGAAAACATCTATCTGTGCGAACAGCGCTTCAAGGCGCTGGCCGGCATGGAACCGGCGCAATTCGGCGACCTGCTGTATCCGCTCTACGAGCGCGAATGCGGCCAGATCGTGGCCTCGGCGCGCGAGACGCTGACCGTGGAAACGGTGACCGCGGCACAGGCCAGGCTGCTGGGCTTGAAGGAGAACACGCCGGTGGTGGTCATCGAGCGCATCGCCTTCGGCTCGGATGGCGAACCGCTGGAATGGCGCCAGTCGCGTGGCGCGGCGAGCAAGTTCCGGTATAGCGCGGAGATACGCTAAATCCTGTTGGTGGGCGGCCACTCTCGTTGGCTTCCTCCTCTCTTCATTGCTCCCGCGCCCGGCGATGGCCGGCCGGAAAGCCGTGCTTGTCCGATCGCCAGACGATCCAGCAAGCGGCCATCAGCAACGCCACCAGCACGCGTGGAATCGCGCCCGCGCCCGCCGTCTGCAATAACACTCCACCCAGCGCGCCGCTGCCGGCGAATGCCAGATTGAAGCTGGTCACCAGCATGGCCTGCGCGGCGTCCGCATGCTCGCCGGCGGCATCGGCCAGCGCGGTCTGCAGCAAGGTGGGCGCGCCGCCGAAACTGATCCCCCAGGCCGCCACACCGGCATACACCAGCGCCGGCCGCGCCGCGCCCAGGCCGAACATCAGGGCCACCGCCGCGAACGCGCCGAGATAGGCCAGCGCCAGTCCGCGCAAACGACGGTCAATGAGCGCCCCCGCCAGCCAGTTCCCGGCCATGGCGCTGAGTCCGAAGACCAGCAGCATGCGCTCCAGCAGACCCGCCAGCCCAAGCTGCGCCAGGAAGGGCGCGATGTAGGTGTAGAGCATGTAGTGCGCCAGGATCCATAGCATGATCACGGCCAGGATGGCGCGTATGCCCGGCAGCGCCAGCACCTGGCCGATCCGCGGACGCGCGCCGGCCGCCTCGCCGGGGAAATCCGGCACCGCGATCCACACCCAGCAGCAGAGCACCGCCGACATCAACGCCAGGCCGCTGAAGACGCTGCGCCATCCGGCCAGGGCGCCGAACCAACTGGCCAGCGGCATGCCCAGCGCCAGCGCCATCGGGATGCCGGCCATGGCCAATGCCAGCGCCCGCCCCTGCTGCGCGGCGGGCGCCATGCGCCGGGCATAGCCGGCCAGCAGGCTCCAGGCGACGCCGGTAGCCAGGCCGATGGCGAAGCGCGCTGCCAACGTCAGCGCGTAGCCGGGCGAGAAAGCGGTGACGACATTGCCGACCAGGAAGGTCGCCAGCGCTGCCAGCAGCACCCCGCGCCGCCGCCATCCGGCGCTGGCGGCGGTCAGCGGAATCGCGGCCAGGCCCGAACCGAGCGCGCAACAGGTCACGAGCTGGCCGGCGCCCGCTTCCGGGATGCCGAAGTCACGCGCGATCTGCGGCAGCAGGCCGGCCGGAGCGGTCTCGTTGGCGGTGGCGATGAAGCTGGCCATGGCCAGGGCCAGCAAGGCGGCCACCGGCAAGCGCGCAGCGGCCGACGGCGGAGGCACGGCGGGGATCGAGCCTGGTTGTTCCATCATGGTCATTCCTTTGGTGACGGGCTCCACGAAGAAGGAGCCGGGATGCGCAGCTTAGGCAGGCGAGGCAGGTTTGATAATTGGTCTAGAATTTGAATCACTTTCAAATCCAGATGAAAAATGGCGACCGACAGACTAGGAGACATGCGCTTGTTTGCCGAGACTGCCGCCCTGGGCAGCCTATCCGCCGCCGGGCGCAAACTGCAGCTCTCGCCGGCCGCGGCCAGCGCCAGGCTGTCCAAGCTGGAGACGGCGCTGCAAACCCGCCTTTTCGATCGCAACACGCGCCAGCTCCGGCTGACCGAGGAGGGACAGCGCTATCTGCACCACTGCCTGGTCGCGCTGCGCGCCATCGACGATGCGGAAGCCGCGCTGCAATCGGGCAAGGAGGCGATCCGCGGCAAGATCCGTCTTTCCGCCTCCGCGGATTTCGGACGCCGCCTGCTCAACGATTGGCTGGGCGAATTCTGCGCACGGCATCCCGAGGTGAAGATCGCGCTGACCTTGTCCGACTCGCTCTCCGATCTGCTGCATGACGATATCGATCTTGCCATCCGCTTCGGTGCGCCCGCCGACGGCACCCTGGTGGCCCGGCGGCTGGCGCCGAACTGGCGCGTGCTGTGTGCGGCGCCTGCGTATCTGGCCCGGCATGGCGCGCCGCAGTCGGTGGCCGATCTGGCCAGTCATGATTTCATCGTGCTGGTCACCGCGACCGGCCCGCTCAATGTCTTCCATTTCGAAAAGAACGGCCGCCGCCAGCGCCATACGGTCGCTTTGGAGCGCGCGTGGGAAACCAGCGATGGCGCCCTGGCGCGGGACTGGGCGCTGGCCGGCCGGGGCATTGCGCGCAAGGTCATCTGGGACGTGATCGACGATATCCGCGCCGGCACGCTCAAGCCCGTGCTGTCGGACGACTGCATCAGCGAGGCCGGCGTGCACGCTGTCTTCCATGGCACGCGCTACATGCCGCCGCGCGTACGCGCCTTGCTGGACTTCCTGATCGTGCGCTTTGAAGAGGCAACGGCGGATCTGCTGTCCGAAGCAAGCCTGCCGGCGCCGCGCTAAGATGCACGGCGCGACCCCGTCCTCCCCGATATCACACTCAACCAACGCCCGGGCCGATTCCATCAAACGTATCGCCAGCCTCACCGCCGCGCTCGCCATCAGCACCGGCGCCGCGGCCGAGATGACACAGACCGAAATCACCGCGCCCGGACCGCTGGGCCCATTGCGCGGCACCCTGCTGTCGCCGGCGACGACGCCGCAGGCGCCGGTGGTGCTGATCGTGCCGGGCTCCGGCCCGACCGACCGCGACGGCAACAATCGCTACGGCATACGCGGCGCGACCTACCGCCTGCTGGCGCAGGGCCTGGCCGAACGCGGCATCGCCTCGGTGCGCATCGACAAGCGCGGCCTGTTCGGCAGCGCCGCGGCGGCGACCAGCGCGGATGACGTCACCATCGCCGACTACGCCGGCGACGTGCATGCCTGGATCGCCAGCATCCGCAGGCAGACCAACGCCTCCTGCGTCTGGGTGCTGGGCCACAGCGAAGGCGGCCTGATCGGCCTGGCGGCGGCGCGCACGCCGGGCGACATCTGCGGTCTGATATTGGTCGCCGCGGCTGGACGCCCGCTGGGGCAACTCCTCGAAGAACAGCTGCGCGCCAATCTCGCCAATGCGCCGCTGCTGGACAAGGCGCTGGCTGCGCTGCGCGAACTGGAGGCCGGGCATGTCATCCCCGCCGACAGGATCGATGCGCCGCTGATGCCGCTGTTCCATCCCAAGGTGCAGCGCTTTCTCATGAGCGAGATGGCGCTGGATCCGGCGGCGCTGATCGCCGGCTATGACAAGCCGGTGCTGATCGTGCAGGGCCTGAAGGATCTGCAGGTGCGCCGGCAGGATGCGGAACGGCTCAAGGCGGCCAATCCGGATGCGGAGATGGTGCTGATCCCGGATGCCAATCATGTCTTGAAGAAGGTCGATTCGGATGATCCCAGGGAAAACTTCGCCACCTATGGCGCGACCGATCTGCCGTTGGAAGGACGCATCGTCCCGGCGATCACCGAATTCATCCTGCGCCCGCGTGGACAATAAGGAGCGGCAAAGGGATGCGATGAGGGCGCAGTGACGCGCGCTTGCCACAGCGCCTTTGAACTTTTGGCGCGACCTGGATTAATATCGTGGCTCAGCCCGCTCTCTTCATCACCATGCACAGCAAGCAATCCGACATCCTGATCGTCTCTGCCCTCGTGGCGGCGTGCGTCGGCATGTCCGGGCTGAAAACCAAAAAACGGCTTCTCCGCTGACGGGGATGTCGCGTCCCGTCCGGCGGATCGCCTGACGGGACTGAATCGCTTGCTCTCTTTCTGTTCAGACCTCGTCCGGCGCCATGCCGACGGAACGGCTCCTTCAATCCGTTCTTTACGAGGTAATCATGCAAACATGTTTCACTGGCGTCTGGGTCCCCATCATCACGCCCTTCCTGGGTGAGCAGATCGACCATCCCGCGCTGGCCCGCCTGGCGCGCCATCTCGCGTTGCAAGGCGTTGCCGGCCTGGTGGTCGGCGCCACCACCGGCGAGGGCGCGCTGCTGCAAGCCGGCGAGCAAGAGGCGCTGTTCGCCACCCTGAGCGAGGCGGTACCCGGACTGCCGCTGGTACTGGGCATCTCGACGTCGGCCACCGCCGCCGCAGTGAGCCGGGCGCGCGAAGTGGCGGGCCTGCATCCGACCGGCTTGCTGGTAACGCCGCCGCTGTATGTGCGTCCCTCGCAGGAAGGCATACGCCGCCACATCGAAGCCGTGGTCGAAGCCGCCGGCTTGCCGGTGCTGGTCTATAACATCCCCTACCGCACCGGCGCCAACGTGGAAGTGGAAACCCTGCAGCAACTCGCGCGCGACCCGCGCGTGGTCGGCATCAAGGAATGCGGCGGCAGCAATGAGCGCATGCTGCGGCTGGTCGAGGAGACACCGCTGAGCGTACTGTCGGGCGATGACAGCCAGAATTTCGCCGCGCTATGCCTGGGCGCGCACGGCGTGATCGCGGCCTCGGCGCACGTGCGCGCCGAATGGCATGTGCGCATGCAAACGCTGATCCGAGAAGGCCGTGTGGCCGAGGCCCGGCGCATCGCCGCGACGCTGCAACCGCTGGTCGGCGACCTGTTCGCCGAACCCAGCCCGGCGCCGCTGAAGGCCTTGCTGGCCGGCCAGGGCTGGTGTTCGCCCACGCTGCGCCTACCTTTCGTGCCGGCCAGCGAAGGCTTGCGCGATCGCCTGGAGCAGCACTGGAGCCGCCTGCAGGCGCAATCCTTCTGAACGGCGCGGCCCCCCCTCTCAATTCTTCATGGAGTCTCGATGAACCAAGCAGCATTGCATCTCTACGTGGATGCACAATTCGCCAGCCCTTATGCCATGTCGGTCTTCGTCGCGCTGACCGAAAAGAAACTGGCCTTCGACATGAGCACACTGGACCTGGACGCCGGTGCCAACAAGGAAGCCGATTACGCAGACCTGTCGCTGACGGCGCGCGTGCCCACGCTGCGTCATGGCGGCCTGGCGCTGTCGGAATCCTCGGCGATCACCGAGTATCTGGACGACGTCTTCCCCGGCCGCCGCCTGTATCCCGCCGATCCTGCGCAACGGGCGCGCGCAAGGCAGGTACAGGCCTGGCTGCGCAGCGACCTGATGCCGATACGCGAAGAGCGCAATACGCAGGTGGTGTTTTATGGTGCAAAGAAGGCGACGCTATCGACCACGGCCATCGCCTCGACGCACAGGCTGTTCGCGTTCGCCGAGCGGCTGCTTGCGCCCGGCGCCGATCATCTGTTCAGCGAGTGGAGCATCGCCGATACGGATCTGGCGCTGATGCTCAACCGCTTGGCGTTGCATGGAGATGTCGTGCCGCAACGGCTGGCCGCCTACGCGCGTGCGCAGTGGGAACGGCCGTCCGTGCGCAAGTGGCTGGCACTGGCGCGTCCGCCGCTATAAGGCCGGGATTGCTCCGGCCGATGCCGCCTTCCCGTCATCGGAAATGATCGGGAACGATCGGGCATGGGCATCAGGCCGGGGCCGCTGCAAAAGGCCGGAAAGCGCGTCCTATGCTCAGGCCATCGCTTCCGGCCGTTGGCGCGCGATCGCGAACACCACGGCGACGGCCACCAGGTCGAACACGGCGAGCACGATGAACAAGGGGCCATAGCCGATCTGCGTCACGAGAAAACCGAACAGCAAAGTGAACAGCGTCGCGCCCAGATAGCCGCTCATGCCGGTCAGGCCGGTGGCGGTCGCCACCTGGTTGTTGCTGAACACATCCGAGGTGATCGAATACAGCGCGCCGGACAGGGTCTGGTGCGCGAAGCCGCCGATGGACAGCAGGGCAATCGCCACGTAAGGACTATCGACGAAGCCCACGCAGGCCGGGCCGATCATGGACAGGCTGCCCACCAGCATGACCAGCTTGCGCGAGGTGAACAGCGACACCTTCAGATGCTTGTGGAACCACGGGCTCATGTAGCCGCCCAGCACGCAACCGATGTCGGCGGCCAGGAAGGGCAGCCAGGCGAACATCGCGATTTCCTTGATGTTCATGTGGCGCTCGGTGGCCATGTACAGCGGAATCCAGGCGTTGAAGGTTTGCCAGGCCGGTTCCGACAGGAAGCGCGGGATGGCGATCGACCAGAAGTTCAGGCTGCGGACGATCTTGATCCAGCTTTCCTTGCGTGGACGTTCCTGCTGATGCGGCGCCTTGCCGTCCAGGATGTAGTCGCGTTCTTCCGGCGAGAGCTTCTTCTGGTCCTGCGGGCTCTTGTAGAACAGTGACCACAGCACGAACCACAGCACGCCCAGGATGCCGACCACCACGAAGGACAGCTTCCAGCCGCCGTGCAGGATGGTCCACACCACCAGCGGCGGCGCGCACAGGGCGCCGATCGAGGCGCCGATGTTGAACCAGCCGATCGCCACCGAGCGTTCCTTGGCCGGAAACCACTCGGTCGCCGCCTTCACGCCGCCGGGAATGCCGGCGGCCTCGGTCATGCCCAGCAGGCCGCGGAAGATCGCCATGCTTTGCCAGCCGGTGGCCAGCGCCGCCGCCGCGCACACCAGCGACCACGCCAGCGCGAACGCGCCGAAGCCGATCTTGGTGCCCACCACGTCCAGCACGAAGCCGGCCACCGGCTGCATCAGCGCATAGCAGATCTGCCAGGCGACCACGATGTATGAATATTCCTGCGTGGACATCTGCAGCTCCGACATCATGGTCGGCGCGGCCACGGACAGGGTATTGCGGGCCAGGTAATTGATGATCAGGCCCAGGGTGACCAGCGTCACCATGTACCAGCGGATTCCTTTCACGTACTTCATGGCGTCTCCATTCGAGGTCTTCTGGCTTGTATTGAGGCGGCGTGGCGAGCGCATGTCCTGCCTGCCGGGTTGCGGGCAGTCCGGCGGATGTCTGGCCGGGAGCGGGAATGCCGGCTCGCGCTGTCTTCCGCATCCAGGGTGGATGTGACGCGGAGAGACGCGCCGCGTGGCGCAATGTGGTTCAAAGCTGTCTCCGATATTTCTTCATTGTAATTTTTCGCTGCGGTTTTATTTGTACGATGTCGTATAAGTTAGGATAAATTAGTCCGACTAATTTCCAATGCAGGTGGACAACTCTAATGACCGGCGGGCGGGAAGTCAATCGAATTCGCGTCCGTTTGCCGCCGGGAAAGCCTTGTGTGATCAGATCATCCGCCCTCCCGCCGCAACTGCCGGCGGGCAGGCTTGCGCCTGCGCGGAGAGTCCTTCATAGTGTTGCCAACAAATTCAATAGCGGAAGTCATCGTACATGTCAGACATCCCAGCCGAAGATAGCGGCGCGGCGCCGGCGGATGCGCTCAGCCGCTCCGAGCAGATATGCAAGCTGATCATCGCCTCCATCCTGCGCGGCGAACTGGCGGAAAACCGCAAGCTGCCAACCGAGGTGGAACTGGCGGCGCGCTATGCCGCCTCGCGCACCACGATACGCGAGGCGCTGTCGCGCTTGCGCTCCGAAGGCATCGTGGTCTCGCGCCGGGGCTCGGGCAATTACGTGCAGCGGGTGCCATCGCTGCAGACGCGCGCGTCGCCGCAGATAGAGAGCATCCACGACATCGAGCGCTACTACGCCTTCCGCCTGTGCGTGGAAGTGGGCGCGGCCGAGATCGCCAGCCAGGCGCGCACGCAGGAAGACATCGCCGTCATGCGCGCAGCCTACCAGGCCTTGCACCAGGCCCAGCGCAGGGGCGCCACCGGTGTGGACGAGGATCTGGCGCTGCACATGGCGATCGCGCGCGCCTCCCATAATCCCTTCTTCATCTCGACCATCGAATATGCGCTCAGCCCGATCCGCCAATGCATGGAGCTGGCGCAAAACCTGGGGCGCCCGCAGGGCGTCGAGCGCATCAAGACCATCGACGACGAGCACCTGGCCATCGTGGAAGCCATCGAACAAGGCGCGCACGAAGGCGCCGGTCGCGCGATGCGCCATCACATCGAAAGCGCCCGACTGCGCATCTTCGAAGGCGGCTGAAGCGGCCGCTCTTGAGGGCCTGGCAAGGCCCGAATGCCGCCCCCGGATCCGCCGTCACCAAAAAAAAACCGGCTGAATCATCGGCCGGCAATCGGGTGGGAGGAGAGGAAACACGCAAACCCGGACCACTCGCGGATCCGGGGCACTGCGCGCAAATGCTTATTGCACGTTCTGCACGCTGGCCGGCAGGTCGCGGCCGTGGTACTTCTTGTAGATCGTGTTGAGCTTGCCGTTCTTCATGTTGGTCTTGACCCAGTTGTCGATCCAGTCCTTCAGGCGCGGCTGGTTCTTGTTGAGCGCGATGCCGAGGTCGAAGACCTTTTGCTCGAACTTCAATTCCAGATTCTTGCCGGGCGCCTTCTTCTGCATTTCCTGCAGGTTGGATGGCGTGCTGGAGAACACTTCCACCTGGCCGGTCACCATCGAGGTGATCAGGGTCGCATCGTCTTCATAACGCACGATCTCGGCACCCTTGGCCAACTGGGTGGTCGGGGTGTCGTTGACGGTGGCGCGGGTCAGGCCGATGCGCTTGCCGTTCAGATCAGGATAGTCCTTGATCTGCATGCTCTTGGGGCCGCCGACGATGATGCTGATGACGGCGTAGGGGATCGAGAAGTCGATCACCTTCTGGCGCTCGGGTGTGATCGACAGGTCGGCCACCACGACGTCGGCGCGGTTGGCCTGCAGGGTCGGCACGCGCGCGGCGTTGGTCACCGAGACGATTTCCAGCTGCACGCCCAGGTCTTGCGCCAACTGCTTGGCGGTATCGACGTCGGAACCGGTGGGTTGCAGCTTGTCGTCGGCGTAGCTGAACAGCGGGGTGCCCATGGCGATGGCCACACGGATCTTGCCGGCCTTCTTGATGTCATCCAATTGGTCGGCCATGGCGGCGTGCGCGAAGGCGCCGAACATCAGGGCGGCGATACAGGTGCGGGTGAAAGCTTTCTTCAATGGCATGATAGGTCTCCGTTCTCGTGTCGATGGGTGGTTCTTGTTGTTCATGCATGCAGGATTTTCTCCGAGGACCTGCATGTACTACGGTGCTGCAATGCTGCCAATTGCCGATTACAGATCGGCCGCCAGGAACGCCTGCAGTTCCGGCGTGTGCGGGTTGTCCAGCATCTCGCCCGGGCCGACTTCCCAGACGCGGCCCTGGTGCATGTAGATGATGCGGTCGGCCACGCGCTTGGCGAAGTTCATTTCGTGCGTGACCAGGATCATCGTCATGCCGCCGGCGGCGAGGTCTTCCATCACGCGCAGCACTTCGCCGGTCAGTTGCGGGTCGAGTGCCGAGGTCACTTCGTCGAACAGCATGACCTTGGGCGCCATGGCCAGCGAGCGGGCGATGGCCACGCGTTGCTGCTGGCCGCCGGAGAGCTGCTCGGGATAAGCGCCCGCCTTCTCGTCCAGTCCCACCTGCGCCAGCGCCGCCAGCGCCACCTTCTGCGCTTCGCCCTTGCTTTGCATCTTGACGTGGCGCAGCGCCAGCATCACGTTCTCCAGCACGGTCAGGTGCGGGAACAGGTTGTAGCTCTGGAACACGATGCCCACTTCGCGGCGCAGCTTGTGCAGATCGACGCCGGGATCGTCGACCCGGATGCCGGCCACTTCGATGCTGCCGGAGTCGATGGTTTCCAGGCGGTCGATGCAACGCAGCGCGGTGCTCTTGCCGGAACCGGAGGCGCCGATGATGGCGATCATCTCGCCGCGCGCCACTTCGAACGAGACGCCCTTCAACACCTGGTTGGCGCCGAAGCTCTTGTAGATCTTTTCGACCTTGACGATGGGCTGGCCGCCCTGGGAAGCCGACGCGTGCACCACCGGTTCGGGATTAGCGATTGCTGACATTGAGCTTTCTCTCCATGGATGCGCTCCAGCGCGACAGCGGGTAGCACAGTAAGAAATAGAAGATCCCGACCAGGGTGAACACCAGGAAGGGCTGGAAGATCGAGTTGTTGATGATCTGGCCGGCGCGCGTCAGTTCGACGAAACCGATCACCGACGCCAGCGAGGTCATCTTGATCAGTTGCACCAGGAAACCGATGGTGGGCGGCAGCGACAGGCGCGTGGCTTGCGGGATGATCACCAGGCGCAGCGTCTGCCAGCGCGTCAGCGACAGGCACTCCGAGGCTTCCCATTGCGGACGCGGCATGGCTTCCACGCAACCGCGCCAGATATCGCCCAGGTAGGCGCTGGTGTACACCATCATGGCGATGCCGGCGGCCACCAGCGCGGGCAGCGCGAAGCCATAGACCGACAGGCCGAAATAGACGATGAACAGCAGGATCAGCAGCGGGATGCCCTGTATGCATTCGATGAACAGGATGGCCGGGTTGCGCAGCCAGCCGCGCGGCGAGATGCGCGCCAGCATCACCAGGAAACCGGCGATGCCGCCCAGCGCGAACGCCAGCACGGAGAGCACCAGGGTCCAGCCGATCGACTGCACCAGGTACATCAGGTGGGTCCAGGAAAATGATCCGATCACGATGCGCTCCCTTCGACGGTGTCACGCGGCTGGGAGACGCCATGGATAAACGGGGTATGCGCCACCGGCACCATGCCGGCCGCGGCGCCGGCGGCGTTGGCCATCGGCATGCGCGACACCGGGCTGCGGCGCGCCAGGGCGGCGGCGCGGCGGATGGTGCGACGGCGCTTGAAGACGTATTCGCCGAAGGCATACGCCAATAGCTTGACCAGCACCGACAGCGCCAGATACAGCGCGGCCACGACGATGTAGGTTTTCAGCGAGCGGAAGGTGTCGGACTGCACGGTGTTGGCGATCGCGGTGAGTTCTTCGGCCGAGATCTGCGAGGCCATCGCCGAGGCCTGCATCATCAGCAGGAACTGGCTGGTCAGCGCCGGATAGACGCGCTCGATGGCCGGCTGCAGCATCACGTGCCAGCGGATGCGCCAGACCGACAGGCCCAGGCATTCGGCGGCCTCGATCTGGCCACGCGGCACCGAATCGATGCCGGCGCGGATGATCTCGGCGGCGTAAGCCGCAATGTTGATGATCATCGCCAGCACGGCGGCGGCAAAGGTCGGCATGTGGATGCCGAGACTGGCCAGGCCGAAGTAGAGAAGGAAGATCTGCACCAGGAACGGCGTATTGCGCACCGCCTCGATGTAGGCGCCGCAGGCGCGGGCCACGAGGAGATTCTTGCTGCTCTTGGCGAAGGCGACGAAGACGCCGATGGCGACACCGACGATGACCGCGACCGTGGTCATCTTCAGCGTCAGCCACGCGCCGCGCAGGAACACGGGCCAGTACGGCGCGAGACTGCTGAAGTCGAGTGTGAAGTTCATGGCTGCCGGTTGTTCAAAGGTCCTTGGAACCGGAAATCCGTGCGGCGCGTGCGCGATCCTGCTGCGTGCGGGCGGCCCGGGTGTCCGGGTATTGCCTTGCTGCGTTTCAGGTGATGCGGTGCTGCTTGAATCGGGATGCGTCAGGTCATGGGTCGGGTGCTGCGCGAACTCAGTGGCAATGCCGCGGCCGATGCGTGGAACAAGCCCGTTGTTTTCGTTGCAGCTTGGCGATGTATGACAACATACGATTCAACAAGAAAAAACAAGGGCCTCTGCACGCGCCGCGGCACGCGCGTGTTCAGCCTGCCAGGGGATCGAACGGTCCGACGGTGGTAAAGGCGCCGCCCTGCAGCACCGCCACCGGATCGTCCGGCGCCGGCTTGGGCTGGGCTTCCACCTTGGCGCGGAAGATCTCGGAGCTGTCCTTGGGCGTGTAGCCCAGGTGCGCCGCATGGCGGTTGTCCCACCAGGTATAGGCGTTGTCGGACATGCCGTAGACCACGGTGTGGCCGACGTCCGGGATGAACAGGGCACGGCGCAGCAACTGCTCGAAGTCGTCCAGGCTCATCCAGCTGGCCATCATGCGACGGTCCTTGGCTTCCGGGAAGATCGAGCCGATGCGGATGCTCACGGTTTCCACGCCATAGCGGTCGAAGTAGAACTGCGCCATGTCTTCGCCGTAGGACTTGGACAGGCCGTAATAGCCATCCGGACGGCGTGGGTCATGGGCGTCGATGCGCTGGTCCTGGCGGTAGTAGCCGGTGACGTGGTTGGAGCTGGCGAAGATGACGCGCTTGACCTGGTGGCGGCGCGCGGCTTCGTAGATGTGGAACACGCCCCTGATGTTGGCATCGAGGATTTCCTCGAAGGGACGCTCGACCGAGACGCCGCCCAGGTGAATGATCGCCTCGCAGCCGGCCACCATGGCATCGACCGCGGCGCGATCGGCCAGGTCGCAGCCCAGCGCTTCTTCATGGGCCGCGGCGGGGCCGGCCGCTTCCATGGCGCGCGCCAGGTCGGAAACGCGCACGGTATCGGCAAAGCCGGCCAGACGGGGACGCAACGCCCTGCCCACGCCGCCGGCGGCGCCGGTCAGCAAGAGGCGTGAAAAGCGCGCGGATTGCCACGCGCCCGAATCTTTTTCTCCGCTCATAAGAGCTGTCTCCTGATGGTTTCTAATTATTCTTGTTGTGTGATCTCTGCAAGCAATTGCCGATTTTTCAACGTTTCACAAGTTTAATCTTGTACGTTGTCATATCACTTGGACTGGATTATTATCGGCGCATCAGAGCTTGTCAATAGCATTCGGGAAGTCTCTTCTGCGAACAACAAGGGCCGCTGTCAGAACAGGCCCCACCTTTGATCACGACAATGATAAATATCCACGCTGCACAGGCTGAGCAGCGCACCGGGATGGCCGCCGCGGAGACCAACGGCGAACTTGCCCAGCCGGCCACACGTGCGTCCCAGGTGGGACGGCGCAATCTTTCGCGCGAGCTGGTGCAGGCGCTCGAACAACTGATCGCCACGCAGCACTGGCGCCCCGGCGACAAGCTGCCGACCGAGGCCGAGATCGTACGCCAGTTCCAGGTCAGCCGCACGGTGGTGCGCGAAGCGCTGTCTCGCCTGCAGGCCGGGGGGTTGGTCGCGACGCGCCACGGCATCGGCACCTTCGTGCTGGAGCCGCGCCCGGCGGCCATGTTCAGGCTGGATCCGGCCGACCTGGAAACCTCGTTCGAAGTGCTGGCCGTGCTGGAACTGCGCATCAGCCTGGAGACCGAGACCGCCGGCCTGGCCGCGGCGCGCCGCAGCGACGCCAACCTGGCCGTGATGCGCCAGGCGCTGGACGACTTCGCCGACAACGTGGCGCGCTCCGAGACCACCGTGGCGCCCGACTTCCGCTTCCACCAGGAGATCGCCGAAGCCACCGGCAACCGCTACTTCGCCGAGATCATCAATTACCTGGGCACCACCATCCTGCCGCGTACCCGGCTACCTTCCACCCGCATCCCGCCGGACCAGCTCACGCAATACCTGCAGCGCGTGAACCGCGAGCACGAACAGATCTTCGACGCCATCGCCCGCCGCGATACCGACTTCGCGCGCGCCGCCATGCGCATCCACCTCACCAACAGCCGTGAACGCCTGCGCCGCGCGCAGGAAGCCAGCTAGCTTCTCCCCCCCCCCCCACTACCGCCACGATCACAGGAGACCTGCCGGCACTTTCGCCAGACAAATCATACGACGACATACCTCATCCACGATTCACCCTCTGCCTCACACGATCAATCACCTAGGAGACTGAAATGTTCAAGAAACTGACCCTGCTGTGCGGCGCCCTGGCGTGCACCATGATGATGGCCCACGCTCCCGCATCGGCCGCGGACAAGGAAGAACAGGCGGTGGAAGCCGCCGTCGAGAAGCTGCGCGTGGTCATGGTCGATCCCGACCTCAAGCAACTGGAAGCACTGACCTCGAAGGACCTGAGCTACGGCCACTCCGGCGGCAAGGTGCAGAACCAGGCGGAATTCATCGACGACCTGAAGACCGGCGCCTCCGACTTCGTCAACATCAAGCTGCTGGACCAGACCGTGAAGGTCGTGGGCGACAACGCCATCGTGCGCCACACGCTGGATGCCGACACCAACGACTCCGGCAAGCCGGGCCACGTCACCATCAAGATCCTGCAAGTGTGGAAGAAGCAGCATGGCCACTGGGTGCTGCTGGCCCGCCAGGCAGTGCGCGCGGCAAGCTGATTGCTGTCCGGTCCATTTCGCATCGGATGAAAGCGGACAGCATGGCTGTCCGCTTTTTTTTGCGTCTTTCCTTCATCACCGGCCTGTGCGATCTCTACAACGATGCGTAGGAAATCCTCTCGCACCCTCACCGGAAAATTCCCTTCTAACAATAACGTGATGGCATTTCCCGTCATCCACGCTGAAAAACGCCGCAAGTCAGGAAAATTCCTATAGGCAGATACCTGTTCCCTTTTAGAATCCTCTCTCATCAGGGAGGACAACCGCTGCCAAAGCCGGATGCCGCCTTGGGGGAAACAGAGGAGCACCCGCATGCCTACCGAACATGCGGGACTGAATTCTCCGAATAACTCGAACAGTGCGAAAAGTGGCGGAACTGACATGAACTATCTGAGCAACTTCAAGATCGGGACGCAATTGCGTCTCGGCTTCGGCATCGTGATCGTCCTGATGCTGATCCTGGTTTCCTTTGCGCTCACGCGCATGAACTCCATCTCGGCAGCGGTGAAGTATCAGGACGATGTCCGCACCACCAAGCTGGAACCGCTGTACTCCGCCCGCGAAGCGCTGGATCAGACCGGGCTGGCGGCGCGCAACGCCTTCATCTTCCAGGACCAGGCGGATGCGATGAAGGAGCTATCCATCCTAGATGAACAGCGCGCCCTCTATCTGTCCGACCTGAAAAAACTGGAACCGCAATTCGCCGGCAACGCCCAGTTCGACAAGGTCAAGGCCGGTCTGCTGGCGATGGCCCAGGAACTGAACAAACCCCGCAAATTCCGCGAAGCCGGCCAGATGTCCGAGTACGGCAGCTTCCTGGTCAAGGAATGCAGCCCGCTGCGCCGTCAGATCGTGCAAGACATCGACGTGCTGCTGAAGTCGGTGCAGCAGGAAAACGAAGAAGCCAGCGACCTCGCCGAAAACCTGTTCTCCAGCTCGCTGCGGCTGATCATGCTGTGGGCGGCGGTGATCCTGGCGGTCTCGATCGCCACCGCCTGGCTGATCCGCAAGAGCCTGCTCGGCCAGCTCGGCGGCGAACCGCGCTACGCGGTGGAAATCGCCGGCCGCATCGCCCACGGCGAACTGTCGGCGCCGGTCGATACCCGCCGCGACGACAACTCCAGCCTGCTCTACGAAATCCGCATCATGCGCGACAAGCTCGCTTCGCTGGTGCAGCAGGTGCGCTTCGGCACCGACACCATCGCCGGCGCCTCCTCCGAGATCGCCATGGGCAACCAGAACCTCTCCGAGCGCACCGAACAGCAAGCCGAAACGCTGGAAAAGACCGTCGCCGCGATGGAAGACCTGACCCTGGCGGTGCGCCGCAACGCCGACAACGCGCAGCAGGCCAACCAGCTGGCCAACTCGGCATCGGCCATCGCCACCAAGGGCGGCGAAGTGGTGAACCAGGTGGTGACCACCATGGGCGTGATCGACGACTCCTCGCGCAAGATCGTGGACATCATCGGCGTGATCGACGGCATCGCGTTCCAGACCAACATCCTCGCGCTGAATGCAGCGGTCGAAGCTGCCCGTGCCGGCGAACAGGGCCGCGGTTTCGCGGTGGTGGCCTCCGAAGTGCGCTCGCTGGCGCAACGTTCGGCGGCGGCGGCCAAGGAAATCAAGAGCCTCATCGACAGCTCGGTGGCCAGCGTGGCCGACGGCAGCCGCCTGGTGCAGGAAGCCGGCGGCACCATGGAAGAAGTGGTGGCCAGCGTGCAGCGCGTGACCGCCATCGTGGCCGAGATCACCGACGCCAGCCACGCGCAGACGCACGGCATCCAGGCCATGAACGACGCCATCTCGCTGCTGGACGAAAACACCCAGCAGAACGCCGCCCTGGTCGAGGAAGCGGCCGCGGCCTCGCAGTCGATGAGCCAGCAGGCCGCGCACCTGACGCAACTGGTGGGCGCCTTCAAGCTCAGTCAGGCGCAGATGGAGGGCGATACCTCGCAAGAGATCGACATCACGCCATCGCAGGACCGCATCGGCATGCGCTGATCCGCGGGTCTCCGCCAGAGATGAAAACGGCCCGCCATGCGGGCCGTTTTTTTTGCCTTGAAAGGGACGAATCAGGAAGGCGCCTTGCCACTTTCCTGTGCGGCCTGCTGCGTCTGCGCGTTCCAGCCGCCGCCCAGCACCTTATACAGCGTGATGCGGTTGCTCTGCTCGGTCAATCGCAGCGAGATCAGCGTCTGCTGCGCCGAGTACAGCGAGCGCTGCGCCACCAGCGTGGTCAGGTAGCTGTCGATGCCGTTCTTGTAGCGCGCCTCGGACAGGCGGAACGACTTCTCGCTGGCAGCGGTGGACTTGCCCTGCGCGTCCAGGCGTTGATCCAGCGTGGCGCGCACCGCGAGCGCATCGGCCACCTCACGGAAGGCGGTCTGGATCGCCTTCTCGTAGTTGGCCACGTCGATGTCGCGCGTGATCCTGGCCGAATCCAGGCTGGCGCGCAGGCTGCCGGCGTTGAAGATCGGCAGGTTGATCGACGGCGCGAAGTTCCACGATCCGCTGCCGGCATTGAACAGCCCGCCCAGCGTGCGGCTCGCGGTGCCGCCGCTGGCGGTCAGCGTGATGCTGGGGAAGAAGGCCGCGCGCGCCGCGCCGATGTCGGCGTTGGCTGACTTCAGCGTGTGCTCGGCTGCCAACACGTCGGGCCTGCGCAGCAACACTTCGGACGGCAAGCCGGCCGGCGTCGCCAGCAGCACGCTGGCGGTCTGGGGCAAACCTTGCGGCAGCAGCTTCCCGTCCAGGTCGCCGCCCACCAGCAGGCGCAACGCATTGATGTCCTGCGCCACCTGGCTGGTGTAGCGCGCCACGTCGGCACGCGCGGACTCCACGGTGGCTTCCTGGCTGGCCAGATCGACGCCGGAGACGGTGCCGATGTCATGGCTGCGCCGGCTCAACTCGAAGGTGCGCGACTGGCTGGCATAGGTATCCTCGGCCAGCTTCAGCAGCTCGCGATCGGAGGCCAGCGTCAGCCACGCGGTGGCGACTTCGGCCACCAGGCTGATATGGGTGCTGCGCCGGGTTTCGACCTGATACTGATAAGTCTCGAGCGCGGCGTCGGAGAGATTCTTCAGACGGCCAAAGAAATCCAGCTCATAGGCGCTCACGCCCAGCGTCACGCTTTGCTGGTGCGACACCGTGGCGCGACCGCTATTGGCAAGTTCGGCCGGCGTGCGGCTGGCCGAGCTGCTGCCGGTGGCCGAGATCGCCGGATAACGGTCGGCGTCGGTGATGCGGTATTGCGCACGTGCCTTCTCGATGTTGAGCGCGGCCACGCGCAGGTCGCGATTGTTCTGCAGCGATGCGGCGATCACTTCCTGCAGCCGCGGATCGAGGAAGAACTGGCGCCAGCCTATGCTGTCGGCATCGGCGTTCGCCGCCGATTGCTCACCGGTCACGGCCACGATCTGCTTGCCATCGATCTGCTGCGACCAGCCGGCCGGCACCGGCGCCGCCGGCCGCGCGTAATCCGGCGCCAGGTTGGCGCAACCGCCCAGCACCCCGGTGCCGATCGCGCGGCGGCTGGCCGAGCCGGCGCCGGCGGCGACCGCCAGCGGCAGCACGCCGAACATGAAGGCCAGCGAAGTCATCAGGATAGGCCGCAGGCGCAGCTGCACCGCCTCCAGCGTGGCCTCCCGCAGGCTCTTGCCGGACTCGTGCAACTGCTTGGCGAATTCCACGATCAGGATCGCGTTCTTGGCCGACAGGCCCACCGTGGTCAGCAAGCCGACCTGGAAGTACACGTCGTTGGACATGCCGAACAAACCCGTCAGCAGCACCGTTCCGACGATGCCCAGCGGCACCGCCAGGATCACCGCGAACGGCACCGACCAACTCTCGTACAGCGCGGCCAGGCAGAGGAACACGAACAGGATGGAAATCGCATACAGCATCGGCGCCTGGTTGCCCGACAGGCGTTCCTGGTAGGACGCGCCGGTCCATTCGAAGCCGATGCCCGAAGGCAGCTGCGCCACCAGTTTCTCGACTTCCGACATGGCGTCGCCCGAGCTCACGCCGGCCGCCGGCTCGCCCACGATCTCGAACGAAGACACGCCGTTATAACGCTCCAGCAGCGACGGCCCGAAGGTCCACTTGCTGCTCATGAAGGCCGAGAACGGCACCATCTGGCTGGCCGAATTGCGCACATACCAGCGGTTCAGGTCTTCGGTCTGCATGCGGAACTGGCGATCGCCCTGCACGTACACCTTCTTCACCCGGCCGTTGCTGAGGAAGTCGTTCACGTAGGTGCCGCCCATGGCGGTGGCCAGGGTGGCGTTGATGTCCGAGGTCGAGACCGATAGCGCATCGGCCTTGCGGTCATCGATGGCCACGCGCAATTGCGGCGTGTCGTCCAGGCCGGTGGCGCGCACGTTGGCCAGGCGCGGATTCTGACGCGCCAGTTGCAGGAACTGGTCGCGCGCCTTGAGCAGCGCATCGTGGCCGACGCCGCCGACATCCTTCAACTCCAGGTCGAAGCCCGAGCTCTGGCCCAGGCCGCGCACTGCCGGCGGATTCATCAGGAACACGCGGGCGCCGCGGATCTTGCCCAGATCGGCATTGGCGCGGCGTACCAGCTCGGTGGCCGACTGGCCCTGGCCGCGGCGCGCATCCCAATCCTTCAGGCGGATGAAGGCACGCGCGCCGTTCTGGCTGTTGCCGCCGACACCGGCGCCGACGATGGCCAGCACCGAGTCCACCACTTCCGGCTTGTTCATGAAGTATTCCTGCACCGTCTTCACCACCGCGGTGGTCTGCTCGGCGGTGGCGCCGGTGGGCAACTGGATCTGCGCCATCAGCACGCCCTGGTCTTCTTCCGGCAGGAAGGAGGTCGGCAGGCGCGCGAACAGCACCGCCATCGCCGCCACGATCAGCGCATACATCAGCAGGCCACGCTTGCCGCGCTTCAACAGGCCGCCCACGCCGCCCTGGTAGCGCGCGGCGCTGCGGTCGAAGGTCTTGTTGAACCAGGTGAAGAAGCGTCCATGCTGCACGTGGCCGCCGGCGTGCGGCTTGAGCAGCGTGGCGCACAACGCTGGCGTCAGCGTCAGCGCCACCATCACTGACAGCGCCATGGCCGAGACGATGGTGATCGAGAACTGGCGATAGATCACACCGGTCGAGCCGCCGAAGAAAGCCATCGGGATGAACACCGCCGACAGCACCATGGCGATGCCCACCAGCGCACCGGTGATTTCCTGCATCGACTTGCGCGTGGCTTCCTTGGGACTGAGCTTTTCCTCGGTCATCAGGCGCTCGACGTTTTCCACCACCACGATGGCGTCGTCCACCAGCAAGCCGATCGCCAGCACCATGCCGAACATGGTCAGGGTGTTGATCGAGTAGCCGAACATGGCCAGGATGCCGAAGGTGCCCAGCAGCACCACCGGCACCGTGATGGCCGGGATGAAGGTGGCGCGGATGTTCTGCAGGAACAGATACATGATCAGCACCACCAGCACGATGGCTTCGATCAGGGTCTTGACCACTTCTTCCAGGGACACCTTGACGAAGGGCGTGGTGTCGTAGGCGATGTTGGTCTTGAGCTTCATCGAGGCCGGGAAATACGGCTCCAGCTCGGCCATCTTCTTCTTGACCGCATCGGCCGTGGCCAGCGCGTTGGCGCCAGTGGCCAGCTGGATCGCCAGCGCCGAGGACGGCTTGCCGTTCTGCTGCGAGGCGACCTGGTAGGTCTCGCCGCCCAGTTCCACGCGCGCCACGTCGGACAGCTTGACCACCGAGCCGTCGGCCGACGACTTGACTACGATGTTGCGGAACGCGTCGGGGGTGGTCAGCTTGCTGCGCGCGGTGATGGTGGCGTTGATCTGCTGACCGGGAACGGCCGGCAGCGCGCCGATCTCGCCGGCGGAGACTTCGGTGTTCTGCGCTTCCAGCGCGCTGGTGACGTCGGAAGGCATCAGCGCGTACTTCTGCAGCTTGGCCGGGTCGAGCCAGATGCGCATCGCATAGTTGGTGCCGAAGGCGGTGACGTCGCCCACGCCTTCGACGCGGCTGATCTGGTCGGTCAGCGTGCTGCTGATGAAGTTGCCGATGTCGATGTTGGTGATGCGCGGATCATCCGAGGTCAGCGACAGCACCATCAGGATATCGGTGGAGGCCTTGGTCACCGTCACGCCGTTGTTCTGCACCGCCTGCGGCAGGCGCGCCGTGACTTGCTGCAGCTTGTTCTGCACCTGCATCTGCGCCACGTCGGGATTGGTGCCGGCGGTGAAGGTCAGCGCCACGGTGGCGGTGCCGGCCGAACTGGAACTGGCCGACATGTATTGGAGGTTGTCCAGGCCCTTCATCTGCTGCTCGATCACCTGGGTGACCGAGTCTTCCAGGGTCTTGGCCGAGGCGCCGGTATAGGTCGCCTTGATGTTGACCTTGGGCGGCGCGATGTCGGGATACTGCTCCAGCGACAGCGAACGGATGGACATCATCCCGCCCAGCATGATGATGATGGCGATGACCCACGCGAAGATGGGCCGGTCGATAAAGAAACGTGCCATGTGCGCTGCGCTCCTTACTTGGCGCCGGCGGCGCTGCTGCCGGCCGCGTCGTCGCTGGCGTCATCGCCGTTCTTGGCGCTGCCGCCCAGCGAGGGATCGGACGCCGCGGCGGCGGCTTCGCGCGCCAGGTCCTTCTTCAGCGTCTCGGTGACGTCGATGGCACGTGGCGCATCGCCGGTGCGCACCTTCTGCAGGCCATCCACGATCAGCTTGTCGCCTTCCTTCAAGCCCTTGGTCACCCACCAGTTGCTGCCCACGGCGCGCGCCACGGTCAGCAGACGCTGTTCGACCTTGCCGCCCTCGCCCACCACCAGCGCGGTGGCGGCGCCGGTCTGGTCGCGGCTCACGGCCTTCTGCGGCACCAGCAGGGCATGGTCGTCCACGCCCTCTTCCAGCACCGCGCGCACGTAGGCGCCCGGCAGCAGCACGCCGTCCGGATTGGGCACCACCGCGCGCAGCGTGATCATGCCGGTGCCGGTATCGACCGACAGGCCCGAGAATTCCAGCTTGCCCGGCCGCTCATAGGTGGAGCCGTCTTCCAGCACGATCTTCACCTGGGCCGAATTCTCGCCGCTCTTCTTGATCTGGCCGCTGGCCAGTTCGCGGCGCAGGCGCAGCAGGTCCACGGTGGACTGGGTGACATCGACATAGATGGGATCGATCTGCTGCACCGTGGTCAGCGCGGTGGTCTGGCTGGCGGTGACCAGCGCGCCCGGCGTCACGCTCGATTTCTCGATACGGCCGGAGATCGGCGAGAGGATGCGCGTGTAATCGAGATTGATGGCGGCCGTCTTCACGGCCGCCTTCTGCACTTCCACATCGGCCTGGTTCTGGCGCAGGGTGCTCTGGGCGTCGTCGTTGTCCTGCTTGGAGACGGCGTCGATCTTGTCCAGTTCGGTATAGCGCTGGGCCTTCAGTTTCGACGACGCCAGCGTAGCCTCGGCCTTCAGCAGCGACGCCTTGGCGCTGTCATAGGCAGCCTGGTAACTGGCTGGATCGATCTGGTACAACGGCTGGCCGGCCTTGACGTTGGCGCCTTCCTTGAACAGGCGCTTCTGGATGATGCCGCCCACCTGGGGACGGATATCGGCCGTCAGATAGGCGGTGGTGCGGCCCGGCAGTTCGGTGGTGACGGCCTGGCGCTGTGCCTTGACCACCACGTAACCGACTTCGGCCTGGCTCTGGCCTTGCGGCTGGTTGCCCGACTTGGAGCAGGCGGCCAGCGCCGCCGCCAGCATCAGGGCGACGACCAGGCGGGCCGGCGCCGGAAAGGAAAGGGAACGCGACGGGATGTTCTTCTTGGGCATCGTGGGAGGCTTTCTGCCCGCTCCGCGCCTGGTTTCTGGCGGGATCCGGGCGCAATGAGCTATCGGACTGGCCATCATAAAAAGCAAATGTGAAGGAAAAATGAGCAAACCCTCATTTGCAACAAGCCGGCCCGATGCCGCCACCTGCGCGGCATATCTTGCTAAGCTGGCGGCATCCCGCGCGTGCGGGAGCCCTGTTTTTCATTCATTGTTTCCTCATTGACGGCCTTAGCCTTGCCCCCAGACGTGCCCAAGCTCCCCGCCAATCCGATCGCGGATCTCACCGACCGCTTCTTCTACCGCGCCAACATTCGCCTCAAGCTGTTCTACGCGATGCTGGCGCTGATCGTGGTGCTGATCGTGGCCATCAACGGCGCCGGGCATTACATCTTCACGCGCGACTTTCTGGGCTATCTCAATGAACAGGCGCAGCAGCGCATGGAAGACATGGTGCCGCGCGTCGAGCAGGCTTACCGCGAACACGGCAGCTGGGAATTCATCCGCGGCAATCCGCGCACCTGGTTCGAGCTGATGAAGCCGGCCATCGTGGAACACAACGGCGCCGCGCCCGCGCCGGGCCCCATCCTCACCCCCTCCGACCTGACCGGCGCCACGCTGCGCTTTTCGCTGCTGGACGCCAACCGCAAGTTCGTCATCGGTTACCCCAACGTCGGCCCCGACGCGCGCCTGCGTCCGCTGCTGCAGGACGACACCATCGTCGGCTGGATCGCGCAGACCCCGTTCGAAAACGTCATCGGCGCGGTCGATCTGCGCTTCCAGCAGAGCCAGTTCCTGGCGCAGATCATCATCGCGGTGGTGGCCATCATGCTGGCCGCCTTCATGGTGGTGCGCATCTCGGGCGTGCTGATGAAGCCGCTGGCGCGGGTGGCGCGCGCCACCCACCGCCTGGCCGGCGGCGACTATGCGATCCGGGTCGAGGTGGAATCCGGCGACGAGGTGGGCCGGCTGGCGCAGGACTTCAACCAGCTGGCCATGACGCTGGAGCGCAACGAAAAACTACGGCGCGAGTTCATGGCCGACGTCTCGCATGAGTTGCGCACGCCGCTGGGCATCCTCAACGGTCAGTTGGAGGCGCTGGAAGACGGCGTGCTGCAACCGGACGAGCAAACCATCCGCTCGCTCAAGAGCGAGGTCGATCATCTCAACAAGCTGGTCGGCGACCTGTACGACCTGTCGTTGGCCGACGCCGGCGCGCTGGCTTATCGCAAGGCCGACATCGACCTGGCGCCGCTGCTGCGCGATGCCGTGCAGATCTACGAAGAACGTTTCCGCAAGCGCGGCCTGGCGCTCACCGCGCACCTGCCGGGGACGATGCCGGCCCACGCCGACGGCGCGCGCCTGCAACAGTTGTTCAACAACCTGTTCGAAAACAGCCTGCGCTATACCGACCGCGACGGCCGCATGGAACTGCACTGCCGCTTGGATCAGCAGCAATGGATACTGCGTTTCGACGACAGCGAACCCGGCGTCGATGCCGCGGCCCTGGCGCGCCTGTTCGAACGCTTCTTCCGGGTCGAGGCTTCGCGCAACCGGGCCAGCGGCGGCGCCGGCCTGGGCCTGGCGATCTGCCGCCGCATCGTCGAAGCCCATCAGGGCACGATCTCCGCGCAAGCTTCGCCGCTGGGCGGCCTGCGCGTGACGGTCACGCTGCCGGCCGGCTTCGCCGACCAGAAGGGGCAGCCATGAGCGAGCATTTCCGGTTCCAGGCGCCGGACAGCGCCGACATCCTGATCGTCGAGGACGAACCCAAGCTGGCCGAGCTGCTGCAGAAATACCTGGCCGCCGCCGGCTACACCTCGCGTCACGTGGCGCGCGGTGACGAGGCGGTACCGGCGGTGCGCGCCCGCATGCCCGACCTGGTGCTGCTGGACATCATGCTGCCCGGCATGGACGGCTGGGAAGTCTGCCGCGCGCTGCGCGGTTTCTCCGACGTACCGGTGCTGATGCTGACCGCGCGCGCCGAAGAAGAAGACCGCCTGCGCGGCCTGGAACTGGGCGCCGACGATTACATCAGCAAGGCGCCGTTTTCCCCGCGCGAGATCGTGGCGCGCGTGAAATCCATGCTGCGCCGGAACACCCACCTGCAACGCGCGGCCGCGGTCGAAGCGGCGCCCGCCTCGCCTTCTTCCGGCGCGCCGCTGGTCATCGACGAAGTGCGCCGGCAGGCCAGCGTGCGCGGCGAAACCCTCAACCTGACGCCGCTGGAGTTCCGCCTGCTCAAGACCTTCGCCACCGCGCCGGGCCAGGTGTTTTCACGCGAACAGTTGCTCAATCACCTGCACGACGAATACCGCTCGGTCACCGACCGCGCCATCGACACCCACATCAAGAACCTGCGGCGCAAGCTGGAACCCTGCTTCCCCGGACACAACGCGATCCAGGCCGTGTATGGCGTGGGCTACAGCTTCGAGCTGCCGGCTTGATGGTTTGACATCAGGCGCACCGGATCCACCATCTTTCTCATTGCGCAGGAACAAAACCCCGACACTCTCCTCCAAGCCTCACTGCCGCGCTTGGGCGCCGGCGGCATCCAATAATTCACGAGGAGGCGCAATGGGAATGGAGCTGTACTTCAACGTCTGGGAGAAGGGCGAACCGGGCCAGATGCCGCTGGCCGATCTGGACGCCGCATTCGCGGACGCCATCGTCCACCGGGAAACCGAAGGCGATGAATTCTTCTGGCGCCTCGAATACGCGATGCCCGGCCCCGAATGGAAGACCTCGGCGCCGCGAGATGAGGAGCTCACCTCCGCCGATGCCTGGACCAGCGCCGACGTCTATGGCGCCATCACCGAAGGCACCGTGCCGCCGATGTGCAACGGTCTGACCTTCTCCGGCGCGCCGGATCATCCGGCCTTCTACGCATCGCTGATCCGGCTCCTGCAAGGCGCCACCTCGGCCGTGTTCTGGCCCGGCGAAAACGCGCTGGTAATCGGACAGAAAGAGAGCATTCCCCACCTGCCGCAAGACATGATCGAATCGCTCGGCGAACCCCTTCCTCGCGATCCGGCCGGAAGACATCCCGGCGCGCATCGCGCAAAGCTGAGCGTGTCGAGAAGGCGATAAAAAAAGCCCGCGCCGTTGCCGGTGCGGGCTTCCTTTTTCCGGCGCAGCGGATCAGCGCCTGATCTTGAACACGCCGACCACTTCCGACAGGCGTCCGGCCTGATCCTGCAGCGATTGCGCGGCGGCGGCGGCTTCTTCCACCAGCGCGGCGTTCTGCTGCGTGACCTCGTCCATCTGGGTGATGGCGCGGTTGATTTCTTCGATGCCGGTGCTCTGCTCGTGGCTGGCGGCGGTGATCTCGCCGACGATGTCGGTCACGCGCTTCACGCTGGCCACCACTTCGGTCATGGTCGAACCGGCGCGCTCCACCAGCTGACTGCCGGCGCCGACCTTCTCCACCGAATCGTCGATCAGTTCCTTGATCTCCTTGGCGGCCGCCGCCGAACGCTGCGCCAGCGAGCGCACTTCGGAAGCGACCACGGCGAAGCCGCGGCCCTGCTCGCCCGCACGCGCCGCTTCCACTGCCGCATTCAGCGCCAGGATGTTGGTCTGGAAGGCAATGCCGTCGATCACGCTGATGATGTCGGCGATCTTGCGCGAGCTCTCGGTGATGCCTTCCATGGTCTGCACCACCTGGCCCACCACGTCGCCGCCCTGGCTGGCGATCTCGGACGCGGATACGGCAAGCTGGTTGGCCTGGCGCGCGTTGTCGGCGTTCTGCTTGACGGTGGAAGTTAGTTCTTCCATCGCCGAGGCGGTCTCTTCCAGCGAGCCGGCCTGCTGCTCGGTGCGCGAGGACAGGTCGAGGTTGCCGGTGGCGATTTCCTGCGAGGCGGTGGAAATGGTGTCGGTGCCGGTGCGCACTTCGCCGACGATGCGTTGCAGGCTGTCGTTCATGGCGCGCAGCGAATGCATCAGCATGCCGGTCTCGTCATTGCTGGTGGCGCGGATCTCCACGGTCAGGTCGCCCTCGGCCACGCGCTGCGCGATCGCCACGGCGTCGTTCAGCGGACGCGACACGATGCGCGCCACCGCGATGGCCAGGCCGAAGGCGATCACCACGATGGCCGCCAGCAGCACCGAGATCCACAGGCGGGCCGCCTGGTACATATCTTCCGCCGCCTGGTCGGAACGCGCGCTGCCGGCGTCGTTGACCTTGACGATCTCATCCATGTTTTCCAGCATGCTGCGGAACATCTTGTTGGAGTCGCCCTTGAACAGCGCACGCGCTTCCTCGTGCTGGCCGTCGCCGGAGAGCTGGGTCAGCTTCTTGTCGATGTCCAGGTAGGTGTTGAAGTTCTTGGTGAACTTCTCGTAGATGGCCTTCTCTTCCGGCTCCGAGATCTGGTCTTCGTAGGCGCGGCGCTGCTTGGCCAGGATGTCCAGGCGCGACTTGATCGCCTTGAGCGCATCCTCGCGATCGGTCGGCGCCGCCGCGGTCAGCATCTGCAGCTCGGAAATGCGCATGCGCGGCAGCGAGGCCTGGATGGCTTCGGCTGCCTTGATGGTCGGCAGCCAGTTGGTGGCGATATCGGTCGAGGCCTGGTTGACCTCCTTGAGCTGGCGGATGGCAAACACGCCCAGGATCACCGTCAGGATGATGACGGCGGCGAAGGAAAGAATTAACTTTCTGGCTATCTTCAGATTGTAAAACCAGTTCATGGCTGCCTCGTTTTTTGTTGCATGGTGATGGATCAGGCAACATTGTAGGCAGCCGTCTTGCGGCCCATATTGTTGAGCATGCGGGGGTTTACGCGGCAATTGCCCCCTTGGCGGGGAAGATTGAAAGCTGGCTGACAGCTTGCTGTCCGGCGCGTCAGAATCGGCGCGTGCAAGGTCAGGTCATCACACAGGCTTGCGAGTCTGTACGAAATTTTCCGGCAGACAACAAAGCTTGACTGTCAGTCAAGCCGGCAAGCTGTCAAGCGCTCAGCTGGCGTCGGGTTTCTTGTCCGATTCCGCTTGCGGTCGCGCTTCGTTGCGTTCGTGCCAATCGCCGCCCAGCGCCTTGATCAGGAACACCGAGGTCTGCAGGCGCTGCCCCATCAATTGCGCCGCCTGACGTTCGCTGTTGAGCTGCGACTGTTGCGCCGTGATCACGTCCAGATAGGGCGTGACGCCGCCGTCGTAGCGGCTGTTGGCCAGGTCCAGCACGCGGCGCGCGCTGGCGATGGCCGATTGCGATTGCTGGTAGGCGCGATCCAGCGAGGCGATGCCGGTGATGCCGTCTTCGACTTCCTGCATCGCGGTCAGCACGGTGCGCTTGTAGGTGGCAACGGTAGCTTCGTAGCCGGCCTTGGTGAAGTCCACGCCGGCGCGCAGGCGGCCGGCGTCGAACAGGCTTTGCGTGGCCGACACGCCGAGCGACCACAGCACGCTGGGCGCATTGAACAGCGCGCCCCAGTTGCGGCTGTCCACGCCGTAGGAAGGCTGCAGCATGAAGCTGGGATAGAAGGCCGCACTGGCCACGCCGATCTGGGCGTTGGCGGCGGCCATCGCGCGTTCGGCGGAGGCGATGTCGGGCCGGCGTTCCAGCACGTCGGAAGGCACGCCCAGCGGAATCGCCGGGAAACCGATCGGCGCCGTCGATGGCGCGATGGAGAAGCTCGGCGCCGGGGTGCCGGTCAGCGTGGCGATCGCGTGCTCATATTGCGCGCGCTGCTTGCCCAGCACGTCCACCTGGGTCAGCGTGTTATCCAGCAAGGCTTGCTGCTGGGCGACGTCGAGCCCGGAGGTGGCGCCCAGGTCGTGGCGCGAGGTCGCCAGTTCCAGCGCCTTGCGTTGCAAGGCGATGGCGCGCGTGACGACGTCCAGTTCGATATCCAGCTCGCGCAGGTTGAAGTAATTGCTGGCCAGTTCCGCCGTCAGCAACAGGCGCGTGTTTTCGAAGTCGGCCGCCGACTGCTGGGCAGAGGCTGCCGCGCCTTCCACCGAACGCTGCACGCGACCGAACAGGTCAAGCTCATAGTTGACGTTCAGGCCCAGCGCAAAATCGCTTTGCACCGTGCTGAAGTTGGGCGAGTTGTAATTGGTCAGCGGCCGGTTGGCTGAAATGCGCGAACGCGCGGCGCGCGCATTGATGCCAACCTGCGGATACTGTCCGGCCGAGGCAACGTTGAGCTGGGCGCGCGCCTGCGACAGCCGCGCGGCGGCGATCGCCAGGGTCTGGTTGCCGGCCAGCGCCTGCTGCTGCAGCGCGTTCAGTTGCGCATCGCCGAAGCGTTCCCACCACGGGCCGCGCGCAGCGCTGTCCTGCGGCTGCATCGGACGCCAGGGCGCCTCCGGCGTCCAGGCGGCAGGCATGTCCACCTGCGGTTTCCGGTAATCGGGACCGGCCGCGCAGCCCGCCAGGGCGAGCGCGCAGGCCAGCGCCATCAGCGTGCGGCGGCTGTTCACGATGCGGCCTTCTTCTTGTCGGCGTCGGCCGCGGCATCCTTCTTGCCGCCCTCTTTCTTGTCCATGGTCGGCTCGACCTGGTCGCCGTCGGCCAGCGAATCGGAAGGATTGAGGATCAGCTTTTCATCGCCCGACAAGCCCTCCAGCACTTCCACCGTGAGACCGAAGTTGCGGCCCACGCGCACCTTCTTCAGGCGCACCTTGTTCTGCTCATCGACCGTCGCCACCAGGGAACCATCGCGGCGGAACATCAGCGTATCGGCCGACACCAGGAGCGCGCCGCTGGGCTTGAGCGGCAGTTCCACCTGCACGAAGGCGCCGGGCAGCAGCGCGTTGTCGGTGTTGGGCAGGCTGACTTCGATCTGCATCGAGCGCGTGGACGGATCGATGGAACCCGCGGTGCGCGCCACCTTGCCCTCGAACTTGCGGCCGCGCAGCTCGGCCTGGGTCACGACCACTTGCTGGCCGGCCTTGACCAGGTTGGCATAGGACTGCGGCACGTTGACGTACACGCGCAGCGGATCGGTCTGCGACAGCACGAACAGCGCGCGGCCGGCGCCCGGATCGATCAGGTCGCCGACATCGACGTTGCGCCGCGTGATGATGCCGGAGAACGGCGCGACGATGCGCTTGAAGCCTTCCACCTGGCGCAGGCGCTCGACGTTGGCTTCGGCGGCGGCGAGGTTGGAATTGGCCTGGGCGTAGGCGCTGCGACGTTCATCGAGTTCCTGCTGGGACACCGCGTCCTTCTTGCGAAGCGCCTCCCAGCGGGCCATCGAGCTCTTGGCCAGTTCCATGCTGGAGACCGCCTGCTGACGCGCGGCCACTGCCTGCGACAGTTGCTGGTCGATTTCCGGCGTATCCAGTTCGGCCAGCAGATCGCCCTTCTTCACCTCGCTGCCGATGTCCTTGTACCAGCGCTTCAGGTAACCGCCCGAGCGCGCCGAGATCGGCGATTGCACGAAGCCCTGCAGCGTGCCCGGCAGCGCCAGCGTCTGGCCTTCGGCGCTGCTGCGCGCGGCGGTCACGCGCACGAACACCTTGGCGCGTTCGGTGGTGCCGGCCTGCAATTCGCGGGCGTTGGCGACGCGGCTGATCACGGTGCGCGCGGCGCCCGCGGCCAGCACCAGCATGACCACGATCACCACCAGCCTGGCGCGCTTGACCATCTGCTGGCGCTTGGCCAGGTCGGCTTCATCGGCCAGGGGGTGGATGCCGAGTTCGGAATGGCGTTCTTGCGACATGACTTAACTCTCCTGATGCACAGGTCCGGCAGGCGGAATGCGCGGCGCATGGTTGTTGCGCTTCTCTGCCCGGCGGGCCAATCTCTGATGCACGCCGGCGAACACCACCGGCACGAAAAACAGCGTGGATACGGTGGCGAACAGCAGGCCGCCGATCACCGCGCGCCCCAGCGGCGCATTCTGTTCGGCGCCCTCGCCCAGGCCCAGCGCCATGGGGATCATGCCGATGATCATCGCCAGCGCCGTCATCAGCACCGGTCGGATACGGGTGGAGCCCGATTCCAGCGCGGCCGCCAGCGGCGTGGCGCCTTCTTCCCTGCGCTGGCGCGCGAAGGCGACGATCAGGATACTGTTGGCCGTGGCCACGCCCATGGTCATGATGGCCCCGGTCAGCGCCGGCACCGACAATGTGGTGCCGGTGATGAACAGCATCCAGGCGATGCCGGCCAGCGCCGCGGGCAGCGCGGCGATGATGATGGCGGCATCGACCCACGACTGGAAGTTGACCACCACCAGCAGATACACCAGCACGATAGCCATCGCCAGGCCGACACCCAGGCCGATGAAGGACGACTTCATGGTTTCCACCTGGCCGCGGATCACCACCTGGCTGCCGCGCGGCAGTTTGGGTTTCAATTCCTCCACCAGCTTCTCCACCTTGCCAGCCACGGTGGCCAGGTCGGTGCCCTGCACGCTGACGAACACGTCCACCGCCGGCGAGATGTTGTAGCGCGAGGCGATCGCCATCTGGCGTCCGGCGCGCACGTCCACCAGGTTGCCCAGCAACTGGGTATTGGCGTTGGCCAGCGAGGCATTGGCCGCCGCATTGGCGCCGGCGCCGACCGGGATGTTGAGCAGGGCGTCGAGCGAATCGACGTTGTACTGCGGCGACTGCACCGCGATGTTATAGACCACGCCGTTGTTCGGATTGAGCCAGAACGCCGGCTGCGTCTGCGAACTGCCGGACAGCGCGATCAGCAGGTTCTGGCCGACGTTGGAGGCGGACAGGCCGAACTGCTGCAGGCGCGTGCGATCTATGCGCAGATCCAGCGCCGGGCCGTCCAGGCGCTGGTGCACGTGAGCATCCACCGCGCCGGGCACCTGGCGGATCTTCTTGGTCAGCTCCGCCGCCAGTTGGGCATTGGCTTCCATGTTGGGGCCGGTGAACTGGACGTCGATCGCGGCGGGCAGGCCGAAGTTGAGGATCTGGGTAACGATGTCGGCCGGCTGGAAGAAGAACTCGATGCCGGGGAAGCGCTTGGGCAGTTCGGCGCGCAGCAGCGCCACCAGTTCCTCGGTGGGGCGGTGCCCCTCCTTGAGCGCCATCAGGATCTCGCCGTCCAGCGTGCCGATGGTGCCGGCGTTGCTGTAGGAAAGGTTGATGCCGGAGTTGGGCACGCCCAGGTTGTCGAGGATGGTGTCGAGTTCGTGTTCCGGGATCAGGGTGCGGATGAAGCGCTCCACCTCGTCGGCCGCACGCGCGGTTTCCTCGATGCGGGTGCCGGTCGGCGTGCGCATGTGCAGGCGGATCTGGCCGGCATCGACGTTGGGGAAGAAGTCGCGTCCGAGGAAGGGATACAGCAGACACGACAGCAGGCAGAACCCGAGGAAGCCCAGCGCGAAGCGGCGCCGGTGCGACAGCAGCGAGGACAGCACCAGGGTATAGCCGCGGCGCACGTGTTCAAAGCGGTTGTCGAAGGCCAGATAGACGCGCTGCAAGAGGCTCTTCTTGGCGCCATCGACCTGGCCGTGGCTGCCCATGAGCAGCATCACCAGGGTCGGCACCAGGGTGCGCGAGAGCAGGTAGGACGCCGCCATCGCGAACACCACCGCCTCGGCCAGCGGCACGAACAGGAAGCGCGCCACGCCGGAGAGGAAGAACATCGGCACGAACACGATGCAGATGCACAGCGTCGAGACGAAGGCCGGCACGCCGATTTCGCCGGCGCCGACGATGATGGCGTCGTGCAGCGGCTTGCCGAGGTGCATATGGCGTTCGATGTTCTCGATGGTGACGATGGCCTGGTCCACCAGGATACCCACCGAGAGCGCCAGTCCGCCCAGCGTCATCAGGTTGAGCGTCTCGCCCATGGCGGCCAGCACCAGGATGGCGGCCATGATGGACAGCGGGATGGTCAGCGCGATGATCAGCGTGCTGCGCCAGTTGCCCAGGAACAGCAGCACCATGGCCGCGGTCAGGCCGGCGGCGATGAGCGCCTCGCTGATCACGCCGGCCACCGCCGCCTTCACGAACAGCGACTGGTCGAACAGCGGCGTGATCTTGACGTCTTCCGGCAGGGTCTGCTGCGCCTGCGGCAGCATCTTGCGCAGATTGGAGACGATGTCCAGGGTGGAGGCGCCGCCGTTCTTCAGGATCGACAGCAGCACGCCGCGCGCGCCGTCCTGGCGCACCACGTTGGTCTGCGGCGAGAAACCGTCGCGCACGTTGGCCACGTCCTTGAGATAGATGGTGGCGCCGTTGGCGGTGCGCACCGGCAATTCATTCAGGCCGGCCACCGCTTCCGGCGAACCGTTCATCTTGACCGTGTATTCGGTGGCGCCGAACTTGGCGGTGCCCGAGGGCAGGATCAGGTTTTGCGTGTTGACCGCGTTGACCACGTCGATCGGCGCCAGGCCGCGCGCCTGCATGGCCTGGGTATCGAGATCCACCGAGATCAGGCGGGTCTTGCCGCCGTAGGGATAGGGCACGGCCACGCCGGGGATGGTGATGAGCTGCGGGCGCAGCGTCTGCACGGCGGCGTCGAACACGGCCTGCTCGGGCAGCGTGGGCGAGGACAGCGCCAACTGCATCACCGGGATGCTGGAGGCGGAATACTTGATCACCAGCGGCGGCGTGATGCCCGGCGGCAGCTGGCGGATCTGCGACTGCACCGAGGCCACCACCTGGGCGATCGCCTGCTGGATGTTGGCCTTGGGCTGGAAGAACACCTTGATCACCGACACCCCGGCCAGCGACTGCGATTCGATATGCTCGATGTCGCTCACCACCGTGGTCAGGCCGCGCTCGTTCTGGGCGGCGATGCGCACACCCATCTCCTGCGCCGACAGGCCGTTGTAGTTCCAGATGATGCTGACCACCGGGATATTGATCTCGGGGAAGATGTCGGTCGCCATGTTGAGCAGCGTCAACGGCGTGGCGAGCACGATCAGCATCGCCATGACGATGAAGGTGTACGGGCGGCGCAAGGCCAGCGCGACCATGTTCATGAACTGCTATCCCTGTGAGGCAGGATGGCGAAGGCACGGACCCCGTGGCCGGCGCCGCGCACGCGGCTCCCGGCCGCCCTCTCCCGCTTTGCATTTTTCTGCCATGCACGGCCCCTCGCGACTTCCCCGGGCGCCTGGCCGCGCTCCCTGAATCTGGTGATGCTCGATGCTGCGCGCGGCGGCCTTGCCTGTTTTTCTTCGTGGACGGCCATCCGGCGTCGGTTATTGTAGCGGCGCACAACCCCGCGCGACGGCTTGTCCGGAGGAATTTTTTCTGACAGAAATGTCAGTTAGACCATTCTCATCCTGTGCGAAGATTGACAACTGGAACCTGCCGATGAGCTGCAGGTCGTATCCGTCACCTCCTGCCATCCTGCCCCGCCGATGAAACTGCTGCGCCTGCCTATCCAGCTTGCCCGCGCCGTGCTGCGCCTGCCCTACCTGCTCATCCTGGGGATATTGGACGTGATGATCTGGATCCTGGCATGGATCAATCGCAAACTGGGCGATGACGAACCCGCCACTACATCGGCTCCAGCCCCGGCCCCCAGGCGCCACGCCGGCGGACGCCATCTGCTGGACAATGAACCCCTCGTCGGCGCGATGCGCGACCTTCGGCTGTCCATCCACCTGCGCGACGGTGATCCGGCATCGGACATGCAAGCCACGCTGCGCTACGGCGACGGCCACGTGCTGCTGCAAGCGCGCGGCGCGCCCGCCGAGCTTGAACGGCAACTGCTGGCGGCGCTTGAGCCCGATGCGCCGGATGCGCCATGCATGCGCGACGGGCAGGTCACCGAAGCGCGCTATGTACGTGACGGCGCCTGCCTGCACGTGCTGCCCGACGACGCACGCGGCGGCAGGGCCTTGCTGGTCAACGTCGCCACGCTGGAGCAACTGCGCGCCGCCGTCCACCAGGGGCTGGCCCATGCCGATACGAATGCCGATACGAATGCGGACGACGGTGAACCGGCCTCGCCGCAGGCAGAGCAGGTGCTGGTCCACGTGCCGACGGTGCCTCGCTTCAAGGTCAACATCGGGGTCGGCATCGAGGTTCCCATCGACCAGCAGCCGCTGGTCGAGCGCCTGATGGCGGCGGGCGCGCGGCGCGCGGGATGGTCCGACGAGGAGGTCTACCTTGAACTCGACACGCTCGCGCCGCGCTGGCTGCTGCAGGCTTATCCCGATCCGCTGCGGCAGGCGAAGTTGCGGCTCGACTTGCGGCTCGGAGAGCACCTGAGCCAATCCGGCCGGGGCGGCTTCGAGCAATCCGCGGCCACCTTGCTGGCCCACGCGGAAACGCAGGACGGCCACGCGCAACCGGTGCAGGAACGCGGCACCTTCGTCGAAGGCAGCTATGTCTGCAACGGCGTTTATCTCGCCATCTCCGCCGCCGACTATGGCAGTCCCGAGATGATCATCCACGCGATTGCACGCGACACGCTGCGCAAGGTCCTGGCGTCGGAACTGGATCGCCTGCGCAGCGAACTCACGCCCGCCTGAACACCGGCCAGGGCGTCGCCGGACGCGATCGGCGAGGCTGTGGCACACTGCCGGCAGTCCTCCTCCGTATGCTCCCCGACATGGAATTCCTGCGCACCCGCATCGAAGCCAACGTGCTCGCCATCAGCCGTCCGCCCGGCAGCGCCGACTTCCTCCATCCGCCCGGCGATCCTGGCCTGTTCGGCCCCGACTCCGCGGCCTGGCAAGTGCATAGCGATTTCACCGCGATGCTCACGGGCGGCGTGGCCGCGCTGCTGTTGCAGATGCTGCATCCGCTGCCGCTGGCCGGCGTGTGGGATCACTCCAATTTCCAGGCCGACATGCTGGGCCGCTTGCGCCGCACCGCGCAATTCATCGCCGGCACCACCTATGGTGCAAGCGCCGACGCCGAGCGCTTCATCGCCCACGTCAAGCGCATCCGCCTCGGCATCAGCGGCGTGGCGCCCAACGGCCAGCCGTATTCGGCCAGCGATCCGGCGCTGCTGACCTGGGTGCATGCGGCTGAAGTGAGTTGCTTCCTGCGCGGCTATGTGCGTTACCGCGATCCGGATTTCCCGGCGGCGATGCAAGATCGCTACGTGGATGAAATGGCGCGCATCGCGCAGGCGCTCGGTGCGCAAGATGTGCCGCGTTCGCGCGCCGCGCTGGATGCCTATATCGAGACCATGCGCGCGCAACTGACCTGCGACGAACGCACGCGCAAGACACTGGAGTTGGTGTTGAATGCGCCCGCGCCCAATCTGCTGGCGCTGCCGTGGACGCGATTGATGATGCGCGGCGGCATCGATCTGCTGCCCGACTGGGCACAGGACATGCTGGGCGTGACCCGGCGTTCTCCCGCGCGCAGCGCCTTCCTGCGCCGCTCGGTCACGATCGCGGCCCGGCCGATACACTGGGCGATGCGCAACGGCTCCATCCACCTGGCGCGCCGGCGCATGGGGTTGCCGCCGTTCGGCTGATCCGCTTTCCTCTCAAGAGAACAGGCCCAGGCTGTCGTCGGTAGCGATCGCGACGGCCCCCGCGCCCGCGGCGGCGGCCATCGTCGTGCTGCCGTCGTCGCGGCCGCGGCCGGCGTCACTGCTGCGGCCATCCGCGCCGCCGGTGTCGCCGGCGCTGTCCTTCCCGTTGTCCCAATCACCGCTGGCGCCGCCGCCGTCGAACGTGCCCTGGAAGGCGCTGGCGTCGGCCATGTTGCTGCCCACGTCGCGCAGCATGCTGTTGCCGCTGTCCGAGAGCGTGAATGCGAACAGCGCGGTGCTGTCGTCGTCATCGTCGGCGCGACGCAAGCGGCGCGGCGCCGGTGACTGCACGCGCGGCAATTGCGCCAGCAGGGCGCGCAACTGCTCCCACAGGGCTTCCGACAAATCCTCGCCGCGCCGCAGCGCCTGCTTGATGTGCTTGATCATGGCGTCGAACTGGCGGCTGCCGTCGAGCAGGCCGCGCTTGTCGCTCTCCAATCCATCCAGCTCGGTGCGGATGGCATCCAGTTCACCGTAGCGGTTGCGGTCGATGTAGCGCGTCAAGCGCACGCGCATCAGCGTCAGCGCCTCGCGGTAAGGCTCGCCGGCGAACCAGGCGATGCGCCGCTGATGCTGCGCGAAGGTCTCGCGGATCAGGCCATCGACGAAGCTGGGCGCTTCCTGCTCCAGCCGTTGCAGGACCGCGGGCGAGATCGCCGGCAGCAGCTGCTTTTCCACCAGCCGGGTACGGTAGCGGCGGCGGCGCTGATCGGCCGCTTCGATGGCGGCGCGCAGCGTGACGATGCGGCGATTGAGCACGGTCGCCGCATCGGTGAGGGTGGTCAGCGCCGATTCCAGCTCGGCGCGGCGGGCGAATTTGGCTTTGCGCGTTGTCATGTGGCGAGTTCCATGCCGTCTTCCATGCGGCTGGAAAAATAGCGCGCGAAGTAATCGCGCAAGCCGGTCTTGCCCATGCCGGCTGCCCATTCGATGGGCTGGCCGGGACGGATCTCAAGGTCGGTCCAGGGATCGAAACCGAGGTCGGTGATGTCGTGCATGCGCAGGAAGTAGCGGCGGTTGATGGCGTCGCCGTGCCACAGGTGGCGCACGTGTCCGGGCGTCACGCCCAGGCTGCCGCGCACCAGCGCATGGAAGCGTTCACCCCATTCGCGCAGATGGCCGATCTGGCGACGGTCGTGCTTCAAGGCGTTGCGGATGCAAAAGTTATAGTCGCCGAAGATGGCATGCGCCATGAAGTGATCGGCGCTGCCGGAGATGGCGCATTCATAGAGGCCGACCTGGTCGAAGATCTCGCGATGCATGGCCCAGCCGTAGCCGGTGTGGCCGTGCAGGTCATAGCGGCCGGCGTCCAGCGTGGCGCGATCGGAAGTGACCACGGAGGCGAAGGAGCGGCACACATCGGGCGTCTCCCCGGCCTCGCCGTCGCGATTCAGGCGGGTGCAGGTCTCGAACACCTGGGCCACGCGATGCGACTGCAGCACGCGCACCAGGTCGGCGGGCCAGCCGAGATTGTCGAACAAGATGTCGCAGTCGATCCAGGCCACGTAGCGACAACTGTCCGGCAGCCAGGAGGCGGCCAGGTTGAGCAGGCGCTCCTTCTGCCACAGCAGAGCGCCGGCGCGCACCTGAATCACGTCCAGGCTGGGCGGCAGGTCGAAGTCTTCCTCGCCGAAGGCGCATTCCACGGTCAGGCAGGGCACGCGCGCGGCGCGCATGCCGGTCATGAACAGGTCGTAGTTGCGACGCCGGCTGGCATAGCCGACCGGATTGAAATAGGTAGTGATGACGAACAGCTCGGACATGGCGCGGGAGGTTATTGTTGTCGTTCTGTCACGGCGGGGCGCGTGCACCCTCGCGCTTACAGACCGGCGCCGCTACTTGAAAGTTCGCAGATAGGCCAGGATGTTGTCGATCTGGCGGTCGCTGCCGATACCCCAGAAACGCATCTTGTTGCCCGGCACCACGTCGCCGGGCGCCTTGAGAAAGGCGCGCAGCTTGTCTTCGGTCCACACGAAACCCGCACCGGCCATGGCCGGCGAATACTTGAAATCGGTGGTCGAACCGGCCTTACGCCCGATCACGCCGCTCAACTGCGGCCCGAAGCCACCGCGCGCCGAGGGACCGACCTGGTGGCAACTGGCGCACTTGGCAAAGGCCGCGCGGCCGGCCGCCACATCCCCTGCCGCCCATGACGATGCCGCGCCAAACAAGAAAAGTGGAGCGACCAGCGCCGAGAGGAATGATCGTTTCATCGTCATGTCTGGCGCCCGTCGCCGAAATACTGCGCATAGATCTCCGCCAGCCAGTCGATGAACAAGCGCACGCGCGGCGGCTGCTGGTTATGCTGGGGATACAGCGCCAGCACCGGCACCCGGGGCGCGGAAAAGTTGGACAGCACCTGCACCAGCTCGCCGCGCTCCAGATACTCGGCGATGCCGAAGCGCGGCACCTGGATCAGGCCGAAACCTTGCAGGGCGCATTCCTTGTAGCAATCGGCGGTATCGACCGCGATCCAGCTCGGCACCTTGATCTCGCGCGTCTGATTGCCTTCGGCGAAAACGAAGGGATAACGGATGTCGTGGTTGCGCGAGAAGAAGCCGACCGACAGGTGATGCTCCAGGTCCTCCAGCCGCTTCGGCGTGCCGAAGCGTTCCAGGTAGGCTGGACTGGCGGCGACGATGTCGCTGACCACCGCCAGCGGACGCGCCACCAGCGACGAATCGCGTGGCACGCCGATGCGCACGACGCAATCGATGCCCTCCCCCACCAGATCCACCAGCCGGTCGCCGGCGCTGATGTTGACCTCGATGTTGGGATGACGCGCATGGAATTGCGCCAGCCGCGGCAGGATCACCAGGCGCGCGTGCGTGCCGTGCAGGCCGATGCGCAGGGAGCCGGCCAGCGCGGCGGCGCTGCTGTCCATGGCGGCTTCCGCGTCTTCCACCTCGGCCAGGATGCGGCAACAGCGCTCGTAGAACTTGCGGCCGTCCGGCGTGGGCTGCACGTTGCGCGTGGTGCGCTCCAAGAGGCGCGTGCCGAGCCGTTCTTCCAGCGCCTTCATCACATGCGTGGCGGAGGCGCGCGGAATGTTCAGGATCCCGGCCGCCTTGGTGAAGCTGCCAAGATTGACGATCAGCGTGAATAGCCGGTATGACTCCAGTCTGTCCATGAGGATTGTTGTGCCTGGTTGAATACTGTTTTGGCCATGCCCGGCCTTCCGCCGGGACCTTCCGGATCCGATAATTTCCCTGTCGCCGCTCGCTTCGCGCTGCGGCAAACCTAAACGGAACGAAAGGAAACTGCCATGAACGATATACGAAAAAGCGCCATCGTGACAGGCGCATCGCGCGGCATCGGACGCGCCATCGCCCTGCGCCTGGCCGAAGACGGCTTCGCCATTGTTGTCAATTACGCCAGCAATCATCAGCAGGCCGAAGAACTGGTGGCCGAGATCCGCCGCGCCGGCGGCACCGCCGAAGCGATCCGCGGCGACGTGGCCGAGCCCGAAGACGTGGCGCGCATGTTCGAGGGCGCGAAAAAGGCGTTCGGACGCATCGATGTGGTGGTCAACAGCGCCGGCGTGATGGTCAACGCGCCCATCGCGACCGACTCGCTGGCGGTCTTCGACAAGACCATCGCCGTCAACCTGCGCGGCACCTTCAACGTGCTGGCCCAGGCCAAGGCGCAACTGGAGACGGGCGGCCGCATCATCGCGGTCTCGACCTCGGTGCTGGGCATGGCCTTCCCGACCTATGGCCCGTACGTCGCCTCCAAGGCCGGCGTCGAAGCGCTGGTCAAGATCACCGCGGCCGAGCTGCGCGGACGCCAGATCACCGTCAATGCGGTGGCGCCGGGACCGGTGGCGACCGAGCTGTTCTTCAACGGCAAGAGCGACGCCCAGGTCGAGCACCTGCGCAAGCTGGCGCCGCTGGAGCGCCTGGGCGAGCCGGAAGATATCGCGCGCGTGGTGTCCTTCCTGGCCGGCCCGGACGGCGCCTGGGTCAACTCGCAGGTGCTGCGCGCCAATGGCGGCTATGTCTGAGCGCGCCGCGCTGGCGGCCGTCCTGGCGGGCCACTCGCCGCGGCTGGAAGCGGGCGCCGCGGCGCTGCTGCGCATCGGCTTCGGCCTGATCATGGTGACCCATGGCCTGCCCAAGTTGATGGGGGCGTCGCACGGTTCCATGGTCGATCCGATGGCCGCCTCCATCAAGCTCATCGACAGCGTGCTGCACTTGCCGGCGGCGCCACTGCTGGGCTTGCTGGTGGCACTGCTGGAAGGTGGCGGCGGGCTGATGCTGGCGGCCGGATTGCTGGCGCGCCCGGTGGCAGCGCTGATGGCGTTGCAGATGGCAGCGATCAGCTACATCCTGGGGCCGACCTGGCCCTGGATAGACCGCGGCATCGAGTACCCGGTATTGATGCTTTTGCTGGCGCTGTTCTTCGCCGTGCGCGGCGGCGGCGCGTGGTCGATGGATCGTTGGCTGGCGCAACGGTTGCGCTGAAACGAGGCCGTGCGCGCGGTGATGTTCGTGATCCCGATGCAGTAGAAATACTAACTTGCATTACGCAAGTTAACTGCCTAAGCTGGCGTGGCAAGCTCCACGCCGCCGCGGCGGCGACTTCAACGAAAGGATCATCATGGAACAGGACATCGTCATCAGCTCGCCGGTGCGCACCGCCATCGGCGCCTTCGGCGGCAGCCTGAAAGACACGCCGGCCACCGCGCTGGGCGCGCATGCGGTCAAATCCCTGCTGGAACGCGGCGGCGCCGCGGCTGCCCACGTCGATAACGTGGTACTGGGCAACGTGATACAAGCCGGCAACGCCATGAACCCGGCGCGCCAGGCGGCCATCCACGGCGGCCTGGCGGTCGGGGTACCGGCGCTGACGGTGAACCGCGTGTGCGGCTCGGGCGCGCAAGCGGTGCTCAATGCCTTCGCCGACATTCGCGCCGGCCTGGCCTCGCTGGTGGTGGCGGGCGGCATGGAAAACATGGAACGCGCGCCCTACCTGTTGCCCACCCTGCGCGCCGGTTCGCGCATGGGTGACGCGCCGGTGCTCGATGCCATCTTGCTGGACGGGCTCAACGACGCTTTCTCCGGCAAGCATTCCGGCTGGCATACCGAAGACCTGGCTGCGAAGTACGGCCTCAGCCGCGGTGACCAGGATGCCTACGCAGCGCGCAGCCAGCAACGCTTCGCGGCGGCCCAGGCAGCCGGCCACTTCGATGGCGAGATCGCACCGCTGCTGCTCAAGAGCAAGAAGGGCGAGGTCTCCTTCGCGCGCGATGAATCGGTACGGCCCGACACCACGGTGGAAACGCTGGCGCGCCTGAAGCCGGCCTTCCGCCCCGAGGGCAGTATCACCGCCGGCAATGCGCCGGGCGTGAACGCGGGCGCGGCGGCGATGTTCGTCAGCACGCGCGGCACCGCCGACCGGCTCGGACTGGATGCGATGGTGGCCATCCGCGGCGTGGCGGTGGCCGGGGTGGAACCCGGCTTCTTCGGCCTCGGTCCGATTCCCGCCATCCGCACCGCCCTGGAGCGCGCCGGCTGGGACATCCACTCGGTCGATCGCTTCGAAGTCAACGAAGCCTTTGCCGCCATCGCGCTGGCCGTGCAGGCCGAACTGAAGATCGACGATGCGCGCTACAACATCGACGGCGGCGCCATTGCCCACGGCCATCCCATCGGCGCCACGGGCGCGGTGCTGATCACTAAGGCGGCCCATGCGCTGCGCCGCACCGGCGGCAAGCGCGCCGTGGTGTCGCTGTGCATCGGCGGCGGGCAAGGGATTGCCTTGTGTCTGGAGGCGCTGGCGTAAGACCTTCGCGTTCAGATAGAACCAGCAAAACGGGATGGCCTTGGCCATCCCGTTTGCGTGTCAGCGCGATGACCGGCGCGTGTCAGTGCGCGTCCGGCGGCGGCGCCTTGGGCGCTTCCACCTTGCGCATCAGCGGCACCATCAGGGTGGCGACCAGCAGGCACAGCATGATGACGAAGAAGGCATCGGCGCAGGCCTGGGTCTGCGCTTCGCGCATGGTCAGCCGCGCCAGGTTGCGCAGCGCGCCGGCGCTGTTGGCGCCCATGTCGATGCCGGCGGCCAGCAGGTTACCGGCGCCGTTGCGCAACATGTCTTGCATCGCTTCATTGCCGGCGTTCAGATGCTCCGCCATGCGCAGGAAATGCAGGTTGGTGCGGTCGTTCAGGATGGTGCCGCACACCGCGATGCCGATCGCGCCGCCCAGGTTGCGCATCAGGTTGAACAGGCCGGAGGCCAGCTTCAGCCGTTCCGGCGGAATCGAACCCAGGGTCAGCGTCACCACCGGCGCCACCGCAAACTGCTGCGAGAAGCCGCGCAACGCCTGCGGCAACAGCAGCTCGCGCCAGCCCCAGTCATGCGTGATCGGCGTGAATTGCCACATCGACAGCGTGAAGCAGGCCAACCCGAACATCATCAACCAGCGCAGGTCGATCTTGCGCGCCACCATCGTATAGAAGGGGATGGCCATGATCTGGAAGATGCCTGTGGAAAAGATAGCCAGGCCGATGTCCAGTGCCGAGAAACCGCGCACCCGCGCCAGGAATACCGGCGTCAGGTAGATCGTCGAGAACAGGCCGATGCCGGTGACGAAGGAAAAGAAACAGCCCAGCGCAAAATTGAGTTTCTTCAACGCGCGCAGATCGACCACCGGATGCGCATAGGTCAGGCTGCGCCAGACGAAGGCGATGCCGGTGATGGCCGATACCCAGGCGGTGGCGCGGATCACGTCGTCGCCCATCCAGCCGTAGCGCGGACCTTCTTCCAGTGCGTATTCCAGGCAACCCAGCGAGAGCGCCAGCAGGATCATCCCGACGTAATCCGCGCCGCGCAGCAGCGACAGATCAGGCTTGTCGATCTTCACCATCATCGGCACCACGATGGCGACGAAGGCGCCCGGCGCGAGATTGATGAAGAACAGCCAGTGCCAGGAATAATTGCTGGTGATCCAGCCGCCGATGGTCGGCCCCATGGTGGGCGCCAGCGACGCCAGCGCACCGACCGTGGCGGCCGCCAGCACGCGCTGGTTGCCCTGGAAGTAGAAGAAGGCCGAGGTGAACACCATCGGGATCATCGATCCGCCCAGGAAACCCTGGATGGCGCGGAAGGCGATCATGCTGTTGATATCCCAGGCCAGGCCGCATAGCAGGCTGGCGGCGGTGAAGCCGACCGCCGAGGCGGAGAACAGCCAGCGCGTGGACATCACGCGCGCCAGCCAGCCCGACAGCGGGATGACAATGATCTCCGCGATCAGATAACTGGACTGCACCCAGGCCGTCTCGTCGGCGCCCGCCGACAGTCCGCCGCCGATGTCAGCCAGCGAGGCCGAGACGATCTGGATGTCGAGCAGCGCGATGAACATGCCCACGCACATGGTGGCGAAGGCGAACACGCGCTGGCGCGTGGTGAGTTCGCCCGGCCCCGTGATGGCGACGGGCGCGGGCCTTGGCGCCAGCGACCCAGCGGCAGTGGCGGTGGCGGCCGTCATGATCAGCTCCGGCCGTTGCGCTGATCCACTTCGGCCGTCACCGACAGGCCCGGGCGCAGCTTGCCCAGGCGCGCGGCTTCGCCGTCAAGCGCCACGCGCACCGGCACGCGCTGGACGATCTTGGTGAAGTTGCCGGTGGCGTTCTCCGCCGGTAGCACGCTGAACTGTGCGCCGGTGGCCGGCGCCAGACTCAGCACGTGGCCGCGGAATTCTTCGCCCGGCAATACGTCGGCCTTGATGATGACGGTCTGGCCTTCCTTCAGGTGGGCGATCTGGCTTTCCTTGAAGTTGGCATCCACCCACAGGCCTTGCGCCGGCACCACCGACAGCAGTTGCGCGCCAATGGTGGCGTAAGCGCCGACGCGCGCGCGCCGATTGCCGATGACGCCGTCCACCGGGGCGCGCAGTTCGGTATAGGCCAGGTTCAACTCGGCCAGGTTTTTTTCCGCCTGCGCCTGCTGCAAGGCGGCCTGCACGCGCTGCTTCTGCGTGGCGATCACGTCCAGCTGGCGTTGCGCGGCGTTCAGCGCGGCTTGCGCCTTCTGGCCGTTGGCCTGCGCCTGCTTGTAATCGGCGTCGGCCTTTTGCGCGCTTTGCAGCGAGACGGCGGACTTGGCCGACAGACTCTGATAGCGCGCCTGGTCATCGCGGGCGCGGGCAGTTTCGGCGGCAGTGGCGCTGACGCCGGCGCGACCCTGATCGATCACCGATTCCTGCAGGCGGCGTTCGGCCTCCAGATTGGCCAACGCGGCTTCCTGCGCCGCTACCGCAGCCCGGGCCTTGGCCAGCGCGGCCTGGTAATCGCGATCATCCAGTTTCACCAGCAATTCGCCGGCATGCACGGCCTGGTTGTCCTTGACCAGCACGGTCTCGATATTGCCGGCGACCTTGGGGGCGATCACGGTGATGTCGCCGCCGACGTAGGCGTCGTCGGTGCTTTCGATATAGCGGCCGACGGTCAGCCAATGGGCTAGCCAGGCGATGGCCGCCACGGCGACGATGACGAGGATCGCGTATTTCAGCAGACCGGTTTTCTTCCTGACGGCGGGGGCGGTCCCGGCCGGCTGCGCGGGCGCGCTGGTGGTGCTCTGAGTAGTCATGATGGCCTCGATGGCGGTGGAATGTGAACGGAGCCCTGCCGTTGTCCCGCGCCGCCGCCCAGGTTTCACGCTGGATGCGACAGGCTTCAAATAGCAGTTGCTTTCAAAACGATAGTGAGTTTAAACTTGCGACTATCATTTTGCAAGTCACTTTCGAAAATCGCCGTCGCCCACCTTCCGCATGCCGCTTTCCGGCAACGGAAACTGATGAAAAGGCCAGAAGCATGACTCCATTCTCCCTTCCCCGCGCCCGCCGTCTGCCGGCGCTGAGCACGCTGTGCGGCGCCTTGGCCGCCGCGCTGCTCCTCTCGGCCTGCACCGCCGGCCCCGATTACCAGCGCCCCGCCTATCAAGACGTGCCCTTGCACAACGTCGGCCTGTTGCAACAGCGCACGGCGGGCGCACCGATGCCGGCGCTGGATCACTGGTGGGATGGCTTCAACGATCCGGCGCTGAGCGAGATCATCCGGCGCGTGCTGGCGCAAAACCTGGATCTGTCGGCGGCGCTGGCACGCGTCGAGCAGGCGCGCGCGGCGGCTCGCGTGGCCGGCGCGCGCCGCCTGCCGGAAGGCGATCTGAGCGGACAGGCCGCGCGCGCCAGGCAATCGCTGCAAAGTCCGCTGGGCGAAATCGCACGCACCTTTCCCGGTTACCAGCGCACGCAAAATCTGTTTGAGCTGGACGGTGGCGCAAGCTGGGAACTGGATCTGGCCGGCGCCCTGAAGCGCGGCGCGCAGGCGGCCGATGCCGAGCTCGAAGCGGCCGAAGCGCAACATGCCGGCGTGCGCATATCGGTCGCGGCGGAAGCGGCCGATGCCTACTTCCGCATCCGCGGCGCGCAAGCCCGCATCGCACTGGCCGAACACCAGGTCAAGGCCAGCGCGGATCTCGGCGAGATCGTGCGGCTGCGCCTGAAGGACGGCCTGGCCAGCGTGGCCGAGACGGCGCAGGCCGATGCCCGCCTGGCGCAATCGCGCGCGGCGTTGCCGCCGCTGCGTACCGAACTGGAACGCCATTTGAACCGTCTCGACGTTCTGATGGGCACCGCTCCCGGCACCTATGCTGGGCAACTGGCGCAAGGCGCCGACGCCAGCCAGGTACCGGCCATCAGCGTATCGCAAAGCAGCGTGGAACTGATGCGCCGCCGGCCCGACGTGATCGCGGCCGAGCGCAAGCTGGCCGCTTCCAATGAACGCATCGGCCAGGCGATGGCGGCGTGGTATCCGGATTTGTCGCTATCGGCGCTGGTCGGCTTCCAGAGCCTGGGCGCGGCCGGCTTCCTCAGCGCCGACAGCCTGCAGGCGCAAGGCGGCCTCGGGCTGCGCTGGCGCCTGTTCGACTTCGGCCGCATCGATGCCGAGATCGACCGCGCCAAAGGCGCCCACGCGGAAGCGCTGGCCGTCTATCGCAAGAGCATGCTGCAAGCGGCCGAGGATGTGGAAAACGCCATCATGGCGCTGGTGCAACTGGAACAGCAATCGCGCGACCTCAACGCGGAAGTGGACGCGCAGCAACTGGCGCGCAGCAATGCCGAGGAAGCCTACAAGGGCGGTGTACTGAGCCTGGCGGAAGTGTTGACGCAAGACCGGCTGCTGCTGGCCGCACAGGATGAGATGGCGCAGGTGCATGCCGACAATGCGCGAGCGGCGGTGTCGGTGTTCAGGGCACTGGGGGGGTGGATGGTGATGTCGTGGCCGTGCGTGGATTTTTTGCGGCGCACAGTTGCGGCGGTCGTCTGTGCGGCGGGCTGTACGTGATTGGCGGTAGCGCGCCTATGCCTATACGTATGCCACCACGCCTTCTTTGCCATCCCTGAGCAGGCCGGGATCCAGTGTCGTTCTCCGCACTTGAACGGTGCCGGCGGTATACGACCCACGACGCTGGGGCCTGACCTTCGTCAGGATGACGGCGATGATGGCAATGTTAGGGAATTGGAATTGCCAGTGTCGGAAGCATCGAGGATGCGGCGAATACGCGCCTGCGCTCACCCCCACCTCCGTCATCCCGGCGCAGGCCGGGATCCAGTGTCGTTCTCCGCGCTTGAACGGCACCGACTGTATGCGACGAACGACGATGGATGCTGACCTTCGTCAGGACGGCGGAGGTGTGTATGGGCAGCGAAGGTCTTGGCAATCAGGATTGCTTGCGTTGCGCATCGACGATGCGTCACTCACCCGACACCCGCGCCCGATATGCCTCATATGATTTCAGGTGCAGATACGCCAATTGCAGCAGCGTGGTCTTCGCGCCCTTGGCATCGCCGCGCTTGATGAGATCGCCAACGATGTGATCCGCCTCGATGCGCGCATTGGCGCTGATATCGCGGAACATCGGAGCCGTCAGCGCCGAGCCGTGTTCGGCCAGCATGCCGCGCGTGCGGTTGTAGAACGCTTCGCCCGGCTTGTAGCCCTGCAGCTCGGCGATGCCCGCGCATTCGGCCAGCACGCCTTCCAGGAATTGCAGGCCGCCCGGTCCTTGCAGGATGTCGCCGATCGAGGCGCGCATGAGCGAGGTGCAGCTGGCCAGCGTCGCCAGCATGGTCCACTTCTCCCACATTGATTGCAGAATATTCTCGCTGAGGTTGACGTCGAAGGCGGCGCCGGACAGCGTTTCGTGGATCGCGCGCGAGCGCGCCGACACGCCGCCGGCGCGCTCGCCGAAGGTCATGCCGTGGAAGCTGTTGAGATGACGGATTACGCCTTCCGCATCCAGCGTGCTGGCCACCACGCATTGGCCACCCAGCACACGCTCGGCGCCGAAGCGCTGATCCAGCAGGTCGAGATGCTGCATGCCGTTGAGCAGCGGCAGGATCACGGCGTTGCCGCCGATGGCCGGCGCCACGGACGCTATCGCGTCGTCCAGGTCGTAGGCCTTGCAGCTCAGGATGACCAGATCGTACTGCGGCAACAGTTGGCTGCTCTGCACCAGCTTCAGGTCGCGCAGCGTGAGATCGCCGGCCGGGCTTTTCACGCGCAGGCCGTGTTCGCGCAGCAGGGCGGCGCGCCTTTCGCGCACCAGGAAGGTGACGTCGCGGCCGGCGTCCTGCAGGCGCGCGCCGAAGTATCCGCCGCCAGCGCCGGCGCCTACGATCAGTATCTTCATCTTGTTCTCCTTATGCTTTGCGCCCTTTGGCGTGGGCGATATCTCTTTTCGGGGAACCTATTGTGCACGCTTTCCGCTTTTCTTTCCGGCGGCGCCGCAGGCGGCGGCGTGCTCCTGCTCCTCCGCTTCGATCTGGTCGCGACCGAAATGCTGCTCGCCCCAGTCGCGCAGCGCGGCGATCACCGGGCGCAGGGCGCGGCCGGAGTCGGTCAGGAGATATTCGTCGCGCGGCGGGTGCTCGTTATAGCGTCGGCGCTCCATGATGCCGGCATCGACCATGGCTTGCAGGCGCTTGGCAAGGATGGCGGGAGAGATGTCCAGGCTGCGCCGGAACTGATCGAAGCGCGTGAGCCCGGCGAAGGCATCACGCACGATCAGCACGGTCCACCACTCGCCGATCAGTTGCAGCGTGCGGGCGACCGGGCATTCCTGCAGCGAGGCCTTGCGCGGCGCGCGCACGCCGGAGGCGGCGCGGCGCCCGGATGCTTGCTCAGCCGGCATTGTTGAGGTAGCGCCCGGCCGGCTTGTTGCGCGACAAGTTGGGACCCAGCGCCTGGCGCGCGGCGGCGAAGGCATTCCAGTCGGCGATCTCGGGCAAGGAGGGAATGGTGACGGCTTCTCCCAGATCCAGCCCGGCCAGCGCGGCATCGACCATGTCGCCGACTTCCATCAACATCTCGGCCGGCAAATGCTCGATGCTGCCGCCGGAGCGTTCCCAGATCTCGGTGCGGGTGGCGCCCGGCAGGACGGCTTGCACACGCACGCCCAGCGGGCCGAGTTCGGTCTGCATCGATTGCGACAGGTTCAGCACATAGGCCTTGGTGCCGCTGTAGGTACCGTTGAACAGCTCGGGCGCCAGCGCCAGCACCGAGGCGACGTTGATGATGACACCGCTGCCGCGCTTGCCGAAGTTGGCGGCAGCCGCCGCAGCCAGGCGGGTCACGGAGATCACGTTGAGCTGGATCATGGTCTCGTAGCGGTCGATGTCGGCCTCGATCAGCTTGCCCTGCACCGCCATGCCGGCGTTATTGACCAGCACCGTGATGTCGGCGTCGCCACGCAGGCGCTGTTCCACGCGCAGCAGTTCATATTTGTTGGTCAGGTCGGCCGGCAACACATCGACCTGGACGCCGTATTTCGCCTTGACGTCGGCGGCGACCTTGTCCAGCCGGGCGACGTCGCGCGCGACCAGGATCAGGTCGTGTCCGCGCGCCGCCAGGCGATCCGCGTAGGTGGCGCCGATGCCGGTGGAAGCGCCGGTGATGAGGGCCTTGCCCTGGTTTGCCTTGGTGTTCATTGCTGTTCCTTGTATCCGTTATAGATGGAGGACTTGTCCGTTTGCAGGCGTCGCGGCGGGTGTCGAAGCCGATGCCTGCCTTGACGACTAACTTTCATGAAGATAGTTACTTGCATTATAAAAGTAACTTGACGACTGTCAAGCGCACAGGATCGTTGCCGTGCGGGTTCGCAACAGGGAGGGGCAATGCGGAAATCGTTGCCGTCAAGGAAACAAGGGCCGCTGCCTCGCGGCGCGGCCCCTGCGGAAGCAAGAGAGGAGAGGGTTATCCTCGGCGGCGGATCATGGCGCCAGCAGCATGTCGGGAATGCCGCGCACCACGCGCACGAACACGGCGGTATTGCCTTGCGCGCGCGCCACCACCAGCGCACCGTGCAGCATCACCAGGCCGTCCTCGGCACGGCGCGCGGCTTCGGCAGGCGCGAAACCGGCATCTTCCAGCACCGCGGAAATCAGCTTGATGTTATTGCCGATGTTCTGCTTGAACTGTTGCTGGAAATAGGTGGCCGCCTCGCCGATGGTGAACAGGTCGGTCAGGCAGGGCAGCGTGCCCTTGGCGTAGAAATCGCTGAGGGCGGCGAAGTAGCGCTTGAGCCGTTTTTCCGGCTCGGCGCCGGAGGTCAATAGCGGTATCACCTTCTCCTGCATCCAGGCGCCAACCACCTCCATGGCGGCGCGGCCCATGTCGGCCTTGCCGTTGGGGAAGTAGTGGTACAGGCTGGATTTTCCCAGACCAGTGGCGGCCGACAGGCTGGACAGGCTGGCCCCTTCATAACCGGAGCGGCGGAATTCGGCGAGCAGGATTTGCGCGACTTCTTCGCGCGAGAGGCTGGGTGCGGGCATGGTGTTTTCTATCTGTACTTAAAGCTCGTGAAGGCGCGGACATCAGCATTCATCGACATTCATGCGTGGGCATGAACAGGGTCCAGATGCCGCCGGAGCTCAGGATTTCAACCGATTATAAGACCGCCAGCGGCGGACGCGCCCGCGCTTCCCGCGCAACGGGATAAAAAATATTTTCTGCAACAGGCGTTGACAAGCATGGGTCGCAAAGTCTATTGTACCGATCGTTCGGTTCAAAACGTATCACACAAGCCTGTCCGGCCCGCAAACCCGCTTGCCGGATTTCAACATCCAACGGGAGAAAACATGTCAACGCAAGAATCCATCCGCCTCTACAGCTTCCCCTTGTCCGGCCACGTGCATCGCGTGAAGCTGCTGCTGTCCATGCTGGACCTGCCGCACGAAGTGATCGACGTCGATATCGCCGGCGGCCAGCACAAGCAGCCCGATTTCATCAAGCTCAATCCGCGCGGCCAGATCCCGGTGATCGTCGATGGCGACGTCACCTTGCATGACTCGACCGCGATCCTGGTCTATCTGGCCAAGCGCTACGGCAGCGAGCAATGGCTGCCCGCCGATCCGCTGGGCGCGGCGCATGTGCAGCAGTTCCTGTCGCTGGCGTCAGGCGAAATCTTCGAAGGCCCCAACCGCGTGCGCCTGGTCAAGCTGTTCAAGCAGGGCATCGACTACGCGCTGGCGCTGCAAAAGACGCAGGCGGTGCTGGGCCAGCTGGAGGCGCATCTGGCCGACCGCGATTTCCTCGCCGCCGCGCATGCCACCATCGCCGACCTGGCCTGCTACACCTATGTGGCCCACGTGCCGGAAGGCGGTGTCGATCTGGCGCCTTACGTCAACGTGCGTTCGTGGATCGCACGCGTCGAGCAGTTGCCCGGCTTCGTGCCGATGAAGGCGTCGCCGCACGCCCTCGCCGCCTGAACCTCGCGCCATCGGGAGACCGCCATGCCATCGCTTCCAACCCTGCCCGCCCCCGCCGCCGGGGCGCCGCATCAGGCATTCCATCGCGGCGAACTGCATGCGCAGCAGCAGGCCGGCATGCTGGAAAAGATGGCGGCGCTGGGTCCGCGCGTGATCCGCGATTTCATGCCCGACCAGCATCGCCAATTCTTCGAACAACTGCCCTTCATGGTGGTGGGTTCGGTGGATGCAGCGAGCCAGCCATGGGCGTCCATCATGACGGGCGCGCCGGGCTTCGTGCGGTCGCCCGACGAGCACAGCCTGCACGTACGCGACCTGCATATCGCGCAGGGCGATCCGCTGCGCGCCAACCTGCGTGACGGCGCCAAGCTCGGCCTGCTCGGCATCGAGCCGCACACGCGTCGGCGCAACCGCGCCAACGGCGTGGTGCGCGGGCTATCGGAACGGGGCATGGAAATCGCGATCGAGCAAAGCTTCGGCAACTGCCCCAAGTACATCCAGGCCCGCAAGCCGGAGCTGCTGGATGCGCGTGCGCTGCCGGCCGCCATCGCGACCGATGCCGACACGCTCGCGCCGAAGATGATAGAGATGATCCGCCGCGCCGATACCTTCTATATCGCCACGGCGCTGGCCGGCGACGATACCGAGGCGGCGGGCGAAGGCCATCGGCATGGCGCCGACGTCTCGCATCGCGGCGGCAAACCCGGCTTCGTCAGGGTGGAGGGCGCCGATACGCTGACCGTGCCGGACTTCATCGGCAACGCCTTTTTCAACACCATCGGCAATCTGCTGGTGCAGCCGCGCGCGGGCTTGCTGTTCGCGGATTTCGAGCGCGGCGCCCTGCTCTATCTGGCGGTGACGGGAGAGGTGATCTGGGACGGACCGGAAGTCGAGGCCTTCGCCGGGGCGCAGCGCCTGATGCGCTTCACGGTGCAGTCGGCGCGGCTGCTGGAGAATGCGCTGCCGCTGCGCTGGGGCGAAGCGGCCCTGTCGCCCTTCCTGGAACCGACCGGTTCCTGGCGCTGAAGCCTACCGCGCCGGCGACGGCAGGCTGAACGTCAACAATCGGCATCGGGATAGGGGCGGCCAGAACCTGGCCGATCCCCTCCCACACCACCCGGCGTGCGGGTCCGCACCGGGCGGTTCGAGTCGTTGAGGTCAACAGAGCCGAGGTACCCCAAGCCGGTCGAAGTAGGC
>WNDX01000079.1 GCA_009914615.1 Herbaspirillum frisingense | reverse complement strand
TTTTTAGGAAAGCGTTCTCCTCCTCCAGCCGCGCCACTTCACGTTTGAGCCGTGCATGTTCGGCCAACTCCAAGCGTTGTGCCTGATCGTCCTGGTCGTGCCGCCGCGCCTGGGCGCGCCAACTGTACAGCTGGGCAGGCTGCAACCCCAGATCACGAGCCACCGTGGTTACCCCTTCTGTGGCCGCTCGCAACAGTGCCTGCTGCCTGAACTCCAGGCTGAACTCCTGCCCCTTTCTGCCTGCCTTGCTCTTGGTCATCGTCCACCTCCTATTGCGATAGTTAATCGCTTATAGGGGTGTCCGTGAAACGGGGGCAAGATCACATGGGTTGACCTTCACGCCGGCGGACGACTGTCGAATCATCCAAGTAAATGCGGTTGAAAGACATGATTTCTCGCGGTTTGCGCGCACTGGCCTTCCTGTCTCGGCGCCAAGGTCGAGATAGGCCCCAACGTGGTGTGGCTCAACCTCATAGGGGAGCATGTGGCCGAAGAATATCTTCAGCGGCTCCACGTCCTTTTTGTAATCCTCATAGGTGCGCTTGGCCATGCCGCGCTGCGCACGGGACAGGCCTACGCGTTTCTCGCAATTCAGTACGAACTCGTCCAGCCAGTAGGCCATCGTGCCGTATGTGTTGCCGGCGTCGTTGTAGTGCTCGGCCTTTATCTTGGCCTCGCGGATATCGGTTCCCAGGCGCTCCCAGCCGCGCTCATCCCGATGCATGAAGTAGAAGGCGCCATGCTTGAATGTCAGCCTGGCGTGCTTCTTGGGATCGAGCCCAAACGGATTGTCTTTTCTTCTTCTGCCCATGATTTTCCGACTTTACACGACTACTTGGCTACTCGGAGCCGCCCGCCGAACCGTTGGCGCAACGCTTCCTCGTTCGGTTGTGCGCGCTTGGCTTCTGGCGCCGCCGGCTTTTGCAAGCCGGAGGTGACGACGGCATCAAAGTAGGCGCGAGCAACCAACGGCATTCCGTTTGGCCTTCGAGGCAGGTCCACGAAGCCGTTTTTCCTGAACCACCGCATGATCGCAGCGGATTGGACCAACGGTTCGGCAATTGTGAGAATTTCCTCATCCGAGAGGAAGGGGGACGGTACGTTCATGTCTCGATTCCCAAATTCATCGTGCGTGGACTTACCTCTTATGCAGCCGGCAGAACGTTGATGCCGTTCAGCTGCCATGCCGTGCCGAAGCGCCGGAAGTGCCACACCTCGTTCAGCTTGGTATTGTCGGCCAGGTCGTCGGCGGTGAAGTGAACCGAGATCACGTTCGGCGAGCGGTCCAGTACTTCGGACGTAATGTTTGCCAGCTTTTCCACCGATTTTTCTTCCGGCAGGTTCGCCAGGAGCTGGTCGACCATGTCGGGGCCGAGCAGACGGCGCAGGGCGGGCTCATCCTTGCCGGCGAATGCGCGTTGCAGCTGGTTGAAGAGGCCCACTGGGCTGAAGGGCATGCGATCGGCTTCCTCTTGGGCCGCTTCTTCAGCCGCTTTCTGGCGGCGGCGGAGGTGGACGAGGCCGAGCGTCAGGGCGACCAGTCCTGCGGCGACCACGGCGGCGCCAAGGATCCAGGCGAAGACGCGCGACAGGGTGCTTTCTCCCGATGCCTGCGCATAGGACGACGCGGCCCCGGAGTAGCCACCGTCATTTCCCGCTGCGCCTGCAGAGGCCGGTACGCCGCCATTGTTGTTCACGACCGTGGATCCGCCGCCGTGGCTTCCTAGATTGGAGCCCAGCATCGAGCCGAGGAATGAACCGCCGAACGACGACAGGAACGTGCCGCCGGAGGAGGGTGCAGCGGCGGCTGGGGCGGAAATGTGCTCCGGCGGCGACGCGCGCGGGGTGGGCGTCCGGGCGTAGCGTGGTGAGGTGCTTGGGACGGGGCGCGCCGGGGGCGTATTGGTCGGCTTCGGCGTGCTCGGGACGACGCTGGGTCGGACGGCTCCCATCGAGCGCGCCGGGGAAGACGAGGCGCGGCTGGCGCTGAAGCTGGAGCCGCCGCGGCTGATCGAACCGGCGAAGGCGGTAGCCGACATCACCATGGTCAGGGAAACAACGAATGCTTTCATTTTTCTACTTCCTATGATCGCGGGTTTGCGAGGAGCCTGGTGGCTCAGTGGCCGCAGGGCGGCGGGTTGCCTGGTGTCGTGCGCGCGCCGCAGGCTAGGCACACCACGGAATTCTGATTTGCCGGCGCGGCGGCCAACAGCGGCGAGATGACGCGGACTGAAGCGTTCGCTTTAAGGAGCGGCGCCGAACGGGTAGGGTTCTCTTTCATGCTAGGATGCCCTTCCAACAAAAACATGGGGGAAATGATGGCGGTCTACTGTGTTACGCATGTCCAAATGTCCGACGCTGGCAATGTCACGGGAGCGATGCTCCAATGGGTGAACACTGACAACCCCCAGCAGTTCGGCGCGCCACAATGGTTCGAGGCGCATCAGATCGTCGACCTTTTGCTTGGCGGTGACATTGTCCAATCGACGTTTTCGGTCGGCGGCCACCGTGTTCTCGGCCCCGAGTTTCAGCGCAAGGTTCTTGCCGGTGGTGTTGAAACCATTGAGCTTGCCGAGGACATTGAAGGACGCCGCCTGACCGATATGAGCGTTGTTGCCGATAGGGACTAACAATCACGCTCCTTCGCCGAGCTGATGGCAACCCGGATCTTGGTGACTTCGTCAGGATTTTCGTCGCGCCACGGTTGCCAGCTTTCATCGGTGAGCTTCCATTCCATCCAATCCGGATGATCAGGGGAGGGCGTTAGCTCATCAGCGCGCTTACCGGCACAGTGCTGGCACAGCTGGAGGCACTCTTCGCTCGCATGCGTGTGTTCGCCGCAGATGAAGAGGCCGCAGCCATGTTCACCGCCGAAGGGCTCGCCACCGCAGACATAGCCGAGGCCGCGGTCGATCTCGGTCTTGCAGCCGGGATGATCGCAATAGGCCGGTACGCCGTAGCCGATGTCGCGGCCGCGCTTCTTGTCGTATCCAATGCTCCAGCCCATTACTACTCCTTTGCTGCGCCGATGGCGGCCTCACCGATGCCGGGGCGCATGCCGGTCTTGCCGAACATCGCCATGTGCCAGTTGAGCAACGCCGCCGCCGCGGTTATAACGTGGTGCTCGGCCTTCTGCATGTCACCGCCAGAATGGGCGTGCAAGGCCTTGCCTGCGAGATAGCCGACGAGCCAGAACCAGTCAGCCGGCGCCTTGCCAGCGTCGTGACTGCTGCCCCAGCGCTGGCGCTGGTGCTCACCTTCAGTACTGACCGCGCGAAGGAAGTCGCCGGACTGCGGGTTATTGATGATCTGGTTCAGACGTGCGATTTCGGCATCCTTTTCATCCTCTCCAGCCGTCGGCGGACTGCCGTAGGCGAATTGAATGGTTGCGCCCGGATGCAGCGGTGAAATGCCCTTCGGCAATGAACCGTCAATCCAATCCGTAATGGGTTTGCCGCCCGCTGCAACTTCACGGAAGGCCACCGGCTCCTGCGCTACGGCTGCCGGCGCGGCGGTGTCTCGCTGCTTTTCGAGAAATCGCAGAGTGTCCGAGATGTACGTCAGCAAATGACTTTCGAAGCGTGCGTTGAACGATTCCAGGCCACCTTCGCCGGGTGAAATTCCGTAGCGCATCATTGCGTGGCGAAGTTTTTCCAGGGTATCGACCGTTACATCCATCGGGTTCTGCCCATCCACTGCGTTGCTCGCGCGTTCCTGGCTGATAGCCTGCGCTGCGCACTGGCGGCCGTAGGCGTACATCTGGTCGTCGATAAAGGATTGCGTCTTGACCCAATGAGGCTCCGGCAGCGGCGGCAGTCCATCCACCACAGCAGGCGCTTCCTTGGCTTCCAGTTGGGTGCGGCGGTTCCAGACGGAAGCCATCCGTGCTTTTTCATAAGGAAAACCTGTAGCCTCTCGCATGACGATAGCAGGGCAGGAGTGATTCAAGACAAGCAACGCGCGGCCAGACCACTGTGAAAATACAGGACGCTCACCGCAAAACGGACAAGGCTTCAGCTCCACCAGATCGGGTTTCAGCTCGGCGGTCATTGCGGGGTTCCTTTCGTACCTGCATCGTTCGGCTTCTTTCCTTCGAAGTGCAGGAAGTGTTCGCATGTCGAGTGGACGATTGCCTGCTTCTTGTGGCAAAAGCTGTCCATATCGTCATTGACTGTTTGGCAGTGCGAGCAATACTCGCAGTCGTCAAATTCGCTCACGCTCCCTCCCTGCCGAAGCTAATTGAAAATGGACATTGCCAGTAGGCGATTGCCAGGAGCGCAATGCCAGCCACAATGAATACCAGGAAGACCCACTTAACTCCCTCGGAGAATATCGATGCGACGAAAAACGCCATGAACCCTGCAACGATGCAGTACAGGCCAAGGCCGACCAAGATCAGCCACCCAAGGATCGCGATCAGCATTTTTCCTCCTTACCGTCGCTGACGGATGGTGAGGGCTGGGCGGCAATAGCTTCGGCGTGGTTGATGTATTGCATGTCCACGGCAGGGCGAGTTTTGCCGTCGATGTATGCCTTCGGCCAAGCGCGGTCAGTGCCACGCATTGCCACTTGACGGAAAGCTGAAGCGCGGTCATAGACATGCGCCTTGCTCACGTCGGTGGTGTAGCCGTTGCCGTCTTTCGCCCACCACATGACATCGTTGCCGACGTAGCTGCGCGTGTCCTGCAAATACCATTGATCGGCCACATCCTGCTTCGGAGCCGGAGAGGATTGCAGGAACGGTAGCAATGCTTCCGCAAGTGCGCCGGCCCCGAGAGAGTGGTTACCATCAACGCGGCGGATTTCGTTGGCAAGACCATCGACGTCCAGCGCCGCATTGCGAATAGCGGCGCAGGGGTGGGGAGCGACGTGCTGCGGCAGTGGCGAATGTTTCGGCTTGGCCGCCTGCTTCGCTCGGATCACCTCAACTTTCGTCCAGATGCGTGCAAGCTCCATCTCGCCGGCGACGTGCATATCCATCTTGGCAGCGAGGCACAGAGCAGCCAGGGTGACCATGACGCCGCCGACTTCCTGTACTGGCTCGCCGATGGGGCGGTCGAACACGTAGTCAACAAGCTGGTGCGCCTCGCTACGGGTCATGCCAGTGGATTGCACCAGTTCAGTCGATTCTTCGAAGAACCGATGATTGCGCTCGCCCAGGTCGTTGCTGATGGCCTCGCCAAAGCATTCCATCATCCACGGCTGCACCCGCCGTTGGAACTGCCCACCGTCTGCTGCGATTGACGTCGAGCCGCTGGAAAGGCGCTCCAATTCGCGGCCATCCTTGTGGCCCGTGCCCCACGATTTATTGCAGCGGCGGATCACGTCACGCTCCAGGCACTGGAGCCAGGCTATCGCGGTCTCAGCACCGGCCGTGTTCGACTTCTTCAGGACATCAATCGCGAAATCGATGTCATGGTCCATTGGAGCATGCTCATGCGACATTTTTACCTCCTTTGCCTGCAGCCTTCTTTTCCGACTTGTCGCGCAGAGCCTGGATCGCGCCTTGTTGCGCCAACAGCTCATAGACGACAGAAGCGGGGAGGGTGATGGTTTCGCCTTCAGCGGGTTTGGCATCCTTCGCGGCAAACGCCTTGCGGACGTCTTCGGGGATGGCGTCGACCACGGCGCCGACCGCGTGCATCATGGGGCGCACTGCGCGAGCCGGAGGCATCCAGGGGCGCAGTGCGGCCGCCGTGAGTTTCGTCTTGCCAGCGGCAGCCGCCGCTATCTTGGCGTCGCCGATCACCTTGGCAGCGCCTTCACCATGCTCGCTCAGGGTCGCGATCGCGGCGGACACGGGCAGCTCGCCAGAGCGAACCAGCTTCTGGATCGAGTACGGGGCATCTGCCAGAAGCAGCATCTGACGGACCCATTCGCGCGACTTGTTCACCCGCGTCGCCAGTTCCTCGTTGGTCAGGCCGAAGAGGGACTTGCGGGTCTTGTAGCCAGTAGCGATCTCCATCGGTTTCAGCTTCGCGTTGTCCTGGCTGGTGAATGGGCGCATGGCCTGGTCGATATCGCTGCCTTCGAAGGGCTCGATACGCACCCACTCGATGTCGACGCCTTCGGCAATCAGTTGCGTGTCGGCGATCGTCCGGCGATGGCCCTCAATGACATCCACCCCTTTACCGTCCGACGACAGTGCCACTTCCAGCGCTGGCACCTTACCGCCACCGCGCTTGAATGCTTTCAGTTCTTCAATGCCGGCCTGAAAATCCGGGTCGGACATATCCCGGACGTTGAAGCCATCACGGATGCGGATAGCGGAGGGCCGCACCCACATGCCGGAATCGGTGCGTTTGACGAGGCCGGCCGCAATCAGCTGGCGCCAGCTAGGTTTAGTGGACATTTGCAATCTCCATCTTGGTGGAATTCATGAGCGGTGCAAGGCGCTGCTGTAGCTCGGTTTGGGTTTGGCCTTCCGTCGCCGTTGCTGGCGGCAAGGACTGCTCGGAGTGCATCATGCTGCCTTCGCAAGAGCGGTGATTAGATCGCATGCGACCTGCGGGACGACTGCATTGCCGAGCATGTGTTGGGCTTCGCGGTCGCTGGCGGGCAAGATGTAGTTCGCTGGGAAGCCCATGGCAGCGATGTTTTCTGCGCGAGACAGCATTCGCATATGATCACCATCCACGATCCCCCATCGTGCGCGGGTGGTGATTGTTCCCAGCGGTCGGCCGATATCTCGGCCAGTCAGGCCGGAGCCATTTCCGTAGTACGGCATGACGAAGCGATCCCCGAATCCTGCTCGGCCAGAGGCAATACGGCGAAGCGTTGCTGCGGCGCGTCCTGGGCGTTCTATCGGACTCCACCGGCCGGCACGGAAGTCGATAATGTCCGCCGCCGCTACGCGAGGACGTTTTTCTAGCGAAAGCTTGACAGGGTTCTTGCTTTTGCTGAGCACCACGAACAGGCGCAGGCGGTGTTGCGCGACGCCATGATCGGCCGAATCGATCAGATGCGGCGAAACGGCATAGCCCAAAGCGTGGAGGGCCGCACACCAGGCAGGGAACAGCGCCCAATTGGCAAAGTTCGTGACGTTTTCTACGAGGCCGAAGGCAGGTCGGTGGTATTCCATACTAGATACGACCGCCCATGCTGTGCTGCGCTGAGCATCGTGATGTGGCTTTTCCTTGCCGCGCGCCGGCGTATGGCCTTGGCAGGCGGGAGAGGCAAGCAACAGGTCATGTGCCGGCACCGTGCGCCAGTCAGCCTGGTGCAGGTCTTGGCATGCATGTGCCGTGAGAGGGTGGTTGGCAGCGTGGATGCTCACTGCTTGCGGCCAGTGGTTTGCCGCCCACTTAACCTCGCAGCCGGCCATGAGCGCGCCTTTCGTGAAGCCGCCGGCGCCGGCGAACAGATCCACGACTTTGAATGCCGCGCTCATCAAGCGGCCTCCTCAGTCAGTTTGCCGCCCAGTGCTTCCACGAGGCAGGCGAGGAGCTTGTCCACTTCGCCAGCGAAAAGCAGGAAATTGCCGTCGAAGCGCTCGTCGTCGTTCTTCCCGATTTTGTCCGCATCTTCCTTTAGTACATCCAGCAGTGCGATCTTCTTCAGGGTGAGTGCTGCAGTCAGCGTGAACGAAATCTTGTCCGCCCAGGTGAGTGCCAGGCGTGTGCACTGCTTGCCGGCCTCAATGTGACGCCCTACGTCGGACGCTTCCAGGGAGTGGCGCACGTAGCGCACGGTCGCCTTGCTCTCGGCCGTGGAGCGCAGTTCGGTATCCTGATCCACGGTGAACCCTTCCGGCGCCTCATCGCTTGCCAGCCAGTCGGTCATCGCAGCGACTGGCGACATGGTGGTGCGCAGGGTTTCGAGTGGAAATTTCGGAACGGCCTTGAAGAGCAGCTTCAGGACATCTTCAGCCTTGCTCGGGCTACCGGCGTCGACCAGCAGCCAGCCGTTGACCGGATCGATCCACACCCAGGTGCTGCGCACCACGCTGAAGGCGCGCGGCAGCAGCTCGTCGGTAACCTGTTCCTTCAACTCCTTGGTCTGTTTGCGGCCCGGCGGGAAGCCTTGTTGTTCTTCCAGCTCGGCGGCGCGCGCCTTGGTGACCTGGTTGATCACGCTGGAGGGCAGCAGCTTTTTCTCGGAGGACAGCTTGAGCAGCATCTGGCGGTTCACGGCATGCACCAGCGGGCCGTTCTCGCGCGGCGGCACCCAGCCTTGACGCTGCATTTCGAGAGCGGCCGGTGCGGCGAAGCTTTGTGAGGCCAGGTGCAGGCTCAGCTGCTCTGCGGTCATTCCCCATTGGGCTGGGAGTCGGTAGATAATTGCGTTCTTAAACATAAATATGCTGGGGGGAGTAATGACAGGCGACCGGATTGGCGTTGGCGACATAGCGTTTGCCGCAGCCGTTGGAACCATTGCTTTAACTTCTTGGGCTATTGCTCTTGATTTTTCGAAAGGCGACTTGGCTGCTTGGGTCCAGGCGATCGGATCGATTGGCGCGATCGGCGCTGCGATTTGGGTAATGTCCGAACAGCATCGCCGGCAATCTCAGAGCCAAAAAGAAGAACGAGACGAGCAGGAGCGTAGGCTGCTGGTTAGCCTTCGTTCGGAGATGCTTCTCTCGCTGGCAGCGTTCGATCAAACCACGAACCTGGCGCTTCGGAAGGCAGTGCCTGGTGATTGTTTCTGGAGCACATACGAGTTTCCTGAGCGTCCGTTCGTTATTTTTGAGAGTTCGGCTGCCCATATTGGATTGATCCGCAATGACGAAGTCCGCGAGCTGATTATCAGCAGCTACATCTTGGCCCGAGGTGTTCTCGTGTTGATCTCCATGAACAATGATCTGGTGAAGGAAGTTGCGGCCCTCACGAGGGCTGACAATATGAGGTACATACCGCCCTATCTGAAGGATGAATACCAACCTCGGTTGCAACACTTGGCCATACAGGCAATTGAGCGATACAACGCACTTGTTGCAAATTGCGAAAAGATTAAGGTCAAGCTTTCCCATCTTTGATCGGCGAGCGCTTTTCATTGGCTGTTCCACTTATCGTCAAATGCTCGGGCGGCCATCCTTGCTGAAATTAGCCTCTGTTTACCGCCACGGCGATGGAAGCCATAGAGGCGGAAGAACACGAAGAGAGCGCTGATGGTCTTCATGTGGTGCTCCGATAGCAGGCGACTTTGACGGGCGCGCCCTGCGCGCTGTGCATCCAAGCGAGGAAGAAGACGGCGGCCGTGATGAAGCCGGCGCCGCAGGCGAAGCCGAGGCAGAAGTTCTTCATGCGAGCACCACGACGGTGACGCCGATTGCTCCGGCCAAATAGCCGGCAGCTTCGATGAGTGATGGCGTGCCTGTCTTCTCGCCGACACGAGCGGATCCGTCGGGAAAGACATAGCGATAGCGGCAGTTCATTGCGGCTCCAGTTCGGCAGGCTGAGCGAGCCATGCATCTACCTGGTCGGCCGCCTTGAGAAGGGCAGCGGCGAGATCGCGAGCAACAGCAGGCGTGAGTCCTTCGCCTAGGCTAAACCCGCCCTTGGTGATGCCCAAATTGACGCAATCTGGCTCCCCGTCGACTTTGCTCACATAGGCCATAACATGGATGTCGGCGTTATAGGTGCCGTGGCCGTACCTGACGTTGTGGTGAGTAGTTTTCTTCATAATTCCCTCTGGAGTCCGCCGGATCCCACCGGCCAGGTGATGAATTCGTGCTCCGCTTCCGAGCGTGCCGCCAGGCTCCACCTGACAGCGCCGGTTGGCATCCGGCCGCTGACCACTTTCTCTCCGCGTCCACACGTCCACCGTGGAGGGCTATCGCGGTATCACTGGGCTACGCAACCGATGCCACTCGGAAGCGCGGACTGATTGTTCTCATTGGCGGCCGGTTACGTGTCCGGCGCCGCGCTACTACTTGCGGCGGTGGTTGCATTGCTGCTCTAAACGCCAACATCAGAGCGGGCCGGGCTGGATACCGGCAAGGGCCGCTAGTTCCTCATTTACGCCTCGTTTAACGACGAGCCTCTCTATCGTCGCACCCAAGTCTTTCGATCTTTGCGTGTCAATCCACGCTGCCGCTCTGATGTTGGCGCTGGCCTTTAACGTCGCCAGCGCGGACGGCATGCGGTTTACACACTCGGCATGCCCGAGGACTGTTCGTGGACATTTAATGGGTCCGTCTTGAACAGAAACGTCATCCAGACCCCGAAAAGGCACTCGGCGAATGCGCTTTCGGGGTGGCCGCTAACGGCGGCCAGTCGTGCGATCCCAATTCTTGGCGTTCAACCGCCGCACTATCCGGTTTGGTTTCGGTTTTTCACTTACATGGCTAGCGCACATTCTTGGGCGGATTACACGCCGCCCCGTGGGACTTATGGCTGTCCATCGCCCTCTCCGTATGGCTCAGATTCGCATTCGCCCCCTGCAAGCACGGCTTGTCGGGATCACCGAGCGGTTTCTAATCTCCCGCCTAGATACCCGTACCAATCGGGCCTTGGATTCCACCGCGCTACTCTGCGGCTTCGGTATCTGCGCTGCTTCAATTCACGCCGTACTCTCCGGCTGTCACGTCGTTCTTATGCGGCTTCTGCTTCCAGACGTTCTCATAGCGCGATTACTAAGATCCGCACTTCACGCCCGCTTGTAGCGACCTACACGGGAGCCCGTCTTACGCGTCGCATGGGCAATGCCAAATTGGTGACCGCTTACGGCGGTCAGTCGGGCGATTTCAAGGCGGCTGCTCATGGCTTACCACAGCCATTTCGATTCCCGTGCCGCATTAGGGTTGGCACCCAGCGGGGGCGCTTCACATCTCCCGGCGATCCTGCCGCCGTCCGCTTCGACAATTCAATTCAGTGCCAGGCATCGCACCTGGCGGACGCGCTCCCGCCGCGCTACGGGTCCAATGAGCCGAGGCCCAAGGGCGGTGATATAGCCGCTAGTCACACCGCATAGTTCGTCTTTGCGGCAACTCCTACCCTTGCAGGTTTCGCCGGGATTTCACCGGCTCATCAGGGAGCTTGTCGGTCCCGGACTTTCACCGGGCTGCCAGTTTTTCAGGCTGGTCTTTCGATGCTGCGGACGGGTTTGGCAGGGCTCCACCGTCCACACATCGACACACGAAAGGCCTGTTCGAGGATTTCCCTGCTCAACAGCACAGGCCATCGCCGGGCGTTTCTATCTGGCCGCAATAAGCTTGTCGGCCTGGCGGAGCAGTTGTTCGCGCGTCGGCGGACGGCCGGTTTCAAGCATGTCTTGCAAGATGTTCTGCGCCTGCTTCCCGCTGAACAGCGTAAGCAATGCCTCCAGACGCGCCGCGGCATGCTCGGTACCGGTTTCGACCGAGGAGGGCAGCGGGGCCGGCGCCGGCTGCGTCATCTTGTCGAGGATCCGCTGGAAGCCGGCCTCCAACTGGGCCGGCAGCTTCAGCAGTTCGGCTAAGTCAATGGGCTTGGCTACGGTCTTCTTGGGAGCTGGCGCTTTGCGCGGCGCCGCCTTCTTAACTTGTGCGTTCAAAGTGCTTCCTATCGATTGCTTGGCCGCCGGGGCGGTTAGGCGGTGGTTTCCTTTTCCAAGAACTTCACGATCTGTTTGCAATAAGCCTTGGCCGCTTCGCCAATCGTGAAACTGCCTGGGAGGGACGGGATTTCGCGGAGCATGTTTTTGAAATGCGCGCCATTCGAATCCGCCCCGATCAACAAGGCAATCATGTAACGCTCGTCCTGCGTGGTCTGGTCAAATAGGGTCTTCATCTCATTTCTCCCTGTAGTAGTCGGTGGGGCGGTCAGGCGGCGATGATTTCGAACGAATTCGGCATGAGCGTTTTGTCCATGAAATAGCCGCGCTCGCAGTACACCGGAATTACTTCTCGCAGGTGGCGCTCGGCTCGTTCTTTCGTGTCGAACACGGCATGCAAATGGAGGTGGTTTTCTCTCTCAACCAACTTGAATTGCGCCATCTCAATCTCCATTGCAAGTAACTTGCCGGGAAGCCCTCAACCGGCGCAGGATGCTTTCAGCCTAAAAAATCGGTGAGGGGGACACCGCGGGGGATCGGCTGAGGCTTTTGGTAAGTCGATGGATAAATAATAGTCGGACTATTTTTAAGTGTAAATAGTCGGACTAATAAATATTTACGTTTGATGAAAAAAAACCGCCCGAAGGCGGTTTCTTGAGATTGAGGTGAAGCTTTATTTGGCGTGTGTCGCTACGAAGTAGACTGCGGCCACTAGGGCGCCGGCAACACCTATGAGTTTCCACGTCAGATTGTGAAGCTCTTTATGGATGGATGTTTCCATTGCCGCGATATCGGCCTTTGTGGCGTAGTTAGCCTTGATAATGCCGAGGTCAGTTTTGATCGTCAGCATTTCTTCTTCCAGCTTTTTAACCCGGGCGTCCATATCTCCATCATGGGGGCCGTCGCCACCGTTGTCAAATCCACTCTTTGGTGTTTTTCCTTTGAAGAGATCAACGACCTTGTTGTCGATTTTTGTATTTTCGGTCAATTTTGACTCCTTGCGGCTTCCAGCCCAGTGGCGGAAATTCGCAAAAACTCTCGTACAGAATCGGACAACTCAAGATCGGCGCGGTCAGCAGTGTCTCTCCAGCGTTTTGCTACAACATCTTTATCGATGATTTTAGCGTCATGCAAGATCAAAACCAAGTCAACTTCCCGCAGTAAGCTGCCCAAAGCTATATCTCCAACTTTGCTAACGAGATCGTTCATATTGATTCTCCTGTTCGGGCGGCATCAGAATACAACTCTACACTCGCTGCAGAAAACGCACTCTGTGCAGCCCGATTTTTGGGCTCGCAGCGAAGGGACCACCGACTGCTCTGCATAAGAGGTTCCGACTAAGCCGGTTGCCAGGCTTGTGATGCACGCCATAATTCCTATCTTCATCGCGGTCGCCTCCTCCTAGAATTCTTTAATTGCCTGCACTACGCGGCCGACGATAATGCAGGATCCGTCACTGCATATCTGGTTTGGATACGTTCGCTTGTCTGGGTTATCCGAGGCGAGAAACCACATCCCGTTTTGACGCACCAGCGTCTTTATAACCGCCTCTCCATTGAAGTTCACAGCGTAGATTTTTCCGCTGCGGAGCTTGGTGTCGGCAGTGTTGACGATAGCCGTGTCCCCGTCGTCGATTGTGGGCCACATACTCTTTCCGCCAACATCGACCGCTATCAGCTTTTCGGCAGTGTAACCGTGAGCGATGAACCACTCTTTGCGATAGGTGATTGGGCGAGTGTCGTCCAGAACTTCATCCGTCACAAATCCAGTAATCCCGGCAGAAAGCTTCAGGCGAACACGTCTGATCTGGATGAACTCGCCTTCTACCGGTTTGACACTGAACGAATCAACAATTTTCTGAAGAGTGGCCTTCTTGCCGGCGCGCGAGTCCTCCCCAGCTCCAAGCATTCCAGCCAAGGAAGGGCTGATGTCGTGGGGCTGGACGCCCAGTGCGTGCGCGAACTTCAGAATGGCAGGGAGGTTGAGTGGAATCTTCCCCTTTAGGTACTGATTGACGCTTCCCTGTGTTTTCCAGCCACAGGCGTGTGCCAGTGCCTCCTGTGTGAGGCTGGGATCGGCTTCTTTGCGTGCCAGGAAGATCCGATCCAATCGGGCCGCATCTTCTAGCTGTTCGGATGAGAGGGGTTTGGCGGGCATACCGAAACTTAATAGAAATACTAATACGGTTCAAATAGTCCGACTATTTACTTTTAAAAATAGTCGGACTATTATTTGGCCATGAACTCTATTCGTCTAATTCGCGAACGGCTGAGGATGACACAAGCTGCTCTGGCATCTGAGCTTCGGATTACGCAGGGAAACGTTTCGCACTACGAAAAGGGGCAGGGCGTCCCTCAAGAAGTAGCTCGACGACTGATCCAGATCGCGGCAGATCGTGGTTTGCAGATTTCGTTTGACGAAATTTATGCGCCAGCCATAGCGCGCCCGGACGTTTGGGGAGAAAACCATGCCGATTAGGCGGCATGGTCCCAATGACTGGAAAGAGTGTCTTATCCAGCGTCGTTCAGAGCGTCTTGCCATCCAGCGATGCGGTCTTTCGCGATTCGGAATGCCTCCAAGTAAGCGTCCGAAGGCTGGCTGGAAAAGATGGCTAGATCTGATGTGGCGTCGAGTTTTTCGCTGATAAATGCCAACAACTCTGGCGCGTTTGGCGCATTGATGATTGCGTATTTCAAGGCAATTGACAGTGCGTCGCTTCTCGCCCGAAGGAAGTCGATTTCCGCCGTAAGCCGAGCGAAGTTTCGTTGTAATTCGTTGTCGTTCAAGTGCGCTCCTTTTGTGAGGGGTTGGGAAGGTCAGAGAGCTTGATTCTCGCATAACTGGGGCGCACACCCTTAAGAGAGAAGTCCCAGCCACTGGGTTTGAAAAGAAGAAGGAATAAGCCATGAGTGTGAGCTCCGAAGAAGGTACAGCTGCAGTTTCCAGCGAAGCCAAGGCAATTGCACGCAAGTCATTTGCAAAGATTTTGCAGCAGCTGCAAGAGGTTGGAAGCCAGCAGAAGGCAGCGAAAGTGCTGGGCGTTTCGGAATCGACGGTGAGCCGAATGAAGACCGAACAGGCCGAGCACTTCTGCTTGTTGCTCGCTTCGCTGGGTTTGCGTGTGGAATTCGACCATTTCATTTCGGCGAATCCGCGCACTCTGGAGATGGCGGCGGACACCTTTGCTCGTATCGCAAACCATCCGGATCGAACCTATTTGATGTTCGGCGCCGATGGACCAGCGATGCCTCATCAGCATGCACAGGCGGCTTGATTGCTTCTTAAAACCGCCGCTGATCACGAGTCGCAATATCGTGAAACCACCAGAAAGAGCTTGCAACTGAACCACGCCAAGAAGACATGCCGAGGGGCATGCCGAAGAAGTCGGAGCGTAGGGCAGTTCAACGGGGGCTCTGATATCTGCATCCGCTGCTCGGCACGGATGCCCAAGTAACGCAGTACCAGCAAGCGCTGGGGAGTGCTATGCCAATTCAAGCAGATTCACCGATTCCGCCGCAGACCGGCGGAGCCGTCTCGCGAGCAAAGTCGGAGTGCGATATTTTGCGCAAAAATCAGAAAAATACCGCTGAAAGTGCGGAATATTGCACCTCCAGCCAGGCTGCCGGAAAGGGCGGTGTGCTGGCGAAACTGTGCGGAATCTTGTGCAACCAGTCTGAATTTCGCACCTTCCTCATGCGCCGTTGGCCCGATGCCGACGTCATCAACACCGCCGCCCAGGCAGCGGAATTCGTGCGCCTGCAATGCGAGGTGCAATCGCGAAAGTGCTTTGACCTCGACGCCGAAGCGGCAGAGCGCTTCCACGACCGCATCCGTATCCCTTATGTGAACTGGCAGCTTGGCCGCCGCTGACCCGCAGGACGTCCCATGAGTATCGATCTTACCAAAGTAGAGAGCTGCGACATGATCCGCGAGCTGAACAAGCGCGATGCCATGCCGGAGCCAGATCTCAACGACTTCACCAATGAGCAACTCCTGCAGGCACTCGGGATGGACGATGACGACATCTACGACCCGACCAATTGGGGCCGCTTCTACGAACTGTTCGCGACGGGACGTGGTGATGAAGCAGTCGCAGATTTCAAAAAGCTGGTCGAGCGCAAGACCGAAAGGATCCTGCCATGAGGAATGAAAAAGACCCGCACCAAGCCGCCATGGAGCGCCTGGAAGCCGAGCGCATCTGCGCAGAGATCAAAGAGCTTACAGCCAAGATTCCGCCTCGTCTTCTGAGCGGGGGCAGCGTGAATCTGGTTCGCCAGTACAAGAAGGTCGCGGCGAAGGCCATTGCAGCTGCAGACCAGAAATCGCCCAGCCTGGGCAAGTTGCGCAGCGTCTTCAACGAAATCCGCTCTTTCTACTGAGGAATTGCTATGTCGAAGAAGGCTAAGGCACCAAAAATTGAATTGCAAGAGGGCGACGTCTTTGCTCCGGCTAGGGATAACGCGCGCCATACGCATCGCCGCATCATCGGCCTGATCAGTAACAAGGTCGTTTATTTGGTCGGCGGCGATGGTCGCAACATGGCCTGCAGCGAAAAGGCATTTCTGCGCTGGGTCGGCGAGAAGATGAGCGGCTCGCAGGGATTTACCTATTCTGGCGGCGCTCAAGCTGGTAAATGATGCTGAAATTTTCTGGTGAAAGATTCTCCCTCTATCAGGGGGATTGCCTAGAGGTCATGCGTGATATGGATGATTCCAGCGTGGACTCGGTGGTGACTGATCCCCCTTACGGCCTTTCTTTCATGGGCAAGGATTGGGACCATCAGGTCCCTGGTGTTGCTGTCTGGAAGGAGGCATTGCGCGTCTTGAAGCCAGGCGGATACCTGCTTGCCTTCGGAGGCTCTCGCACCTATCACCGCATGGCCGTTGCCATCGAGGATGCTGGTTTCGAGATTCGCGATCAGATCATGTGGATTTATGGTAGCGGCTTTCCCAAGTCGCGCAATGTGGCGAAGATGGATATGGCCGGCTCTCCCGAGGCGACTGCATGGGAAGGCTGGGGGACGGCTTTAAAACCTGCGCATGAGCCCATTTGCATGGCGCGCAAGCCGTTGATCGGAACCGTAGCAGAGAACCTGCTGGCGCATGGAACTGGGGCTATAAACATATTTAGCTGCCGGGTTCCTGTTGATCTCGACACCGATAAATCGCAACTGCGTACTATGAATCGGAACGTGCGCACCAGCTCGGACGGCTGGGGTATGTCTACGATTTCCGGGGATGCCGCGCAGGTAGTGCGGCAGGAAGGCCGCTGGCCTGCCAACGTGATCCACGACGGCAGCGATGAGGTGCTAGGGGCCTTCCCTGACGCGCCTGGACAATCGGCCCGCGTCACAGGCGGGGAGCCGACATCGAACGGCTTCTCCGGCGCTGTGAAGTTCGGCGGGATGATCGGTCGCACTCAGTCATGCGAGCCTCGCGGCGATGTCGGAAGTGCTGCTCGCTTCTTTTATTGCGCCAAGGCCAGTCGTGCTGATCGCAATGCCGGTTGCACTGAGCTGCCGGATCAAGCCGGTGGAATGAACAGCAACACCAGTGGCCAGCACATCACGCGCAGGGATGGCTGGATGCCGGCACCGGTCAAGAATAACCATCCGACCGTCAAACCTACCGACCTAATGGCATACCTGTGCCGCCTGGTAACTGCCCCGGGCGGCGTGGTGCTGGACCCATTCATGGGGAGCGGAAGCACCGGCAAGGCTTGTGTGCGGGAGGGGTTCAATTTTATCGGCATCGAACTCGATAAAGATGCCTGCGGGAATCCCTTGGGATACCTCGAAATTGCTCATGCTCGGATAGAAGGGGTCTCGTCTGAGGCTGTGATGGCATCGTGCTCGCAGCTGGGGCTCCGGGACGATGCGGCATGATGCGCCGTACCCCGTTGAGGCCTGGCGCCAAGCCCATGAAGCGCACCGGGTTTGCTCCCCAAGCCAAGCCCTTAGCCGGCCTGCTGCGCACCGCAAATTTGGGTAAATCTGCGCTGCAGCCCCCGCCAGGCATGAAAAGAGGGCGGCCTGTTCGTTCACGCCCCAAGACGACCAAGATTCGCTCCTCCGCGCGCGATCAGGAATGCACGCTGCGCTTTCCGCTGGTGTGCAACCACCGCACCGACACCACCGTGCTGTGCCACAGCAACCAGCTGAAGGACGGGAAGGGCATGGGCCTGAAGGCTCCGGATACCCGCGCTGCCTATGGCTGCAGCGCCTGCCATGACGTTCTGGACGGCCGCGCGCCGCGCCCGAACGGATTCACCTATGAAGCGATGCAGGAGGCCTTCGAAGAGGGCGTCCGGTGCACGCATACGATTTTGGCCCGTATGGGCCTGCTGGAGGAATGAAATGCTGACCCACACCGTAAGAGGGCCGCTCAGCGACGGTCAGTACCAGGTGGTCTATGAGACGCCCGGCTGCGGCATTCCCACGGTGGTGATGCCCTGCCCGAACGAGCGCGCAGCGCTACAGCAGGCCGCCAGGCTGAACGAGGAGGCAGAGCGCCGCCAGCGCGCCCTGGAGGAACAGCATCGCCTGTGCGGCCTGTCGGGAGCCCGTCGTGCGTGATTACGGGAAGGTGCATACGAAGTTCTGGTCCAGCAATACCATCCGCTCATTGTCGGAAGACGGTCGCACTCTCGCTCTTTACCTGTTGACGTGCGAGCACAGCACTATCGCGGGAGTGTTCCGCATCCCTGATGGATACGTTTGTGAAGACATTGGATGGGGTATCGAAAGGGTTAAGCAAGGGTTCGCAAACCTGCTTGAGAAAGGGTTCGCAAACCGTTGCGAAACGTCGAAATGGGTTTGGATTCACGAGCATCTGAAGTGGAATGCCCCTGAAAATCCCAATCAGCGTAAGAGCGCTCGCAAGATCGCCCTGACGATTCCCGCCGACACCAGCTGGAAGCCCGACTTCATGCGGGTTTGCGGGGAAATTCTGGAGATTTCGACACCGTCTGAAGGAAACCCTTCGCGAACCGTTGATGAAGGGTTCCTTAACCAGAAGCAGGAACAGAAGCAGGAACAGAAGTTAACTACCCCTGACGGGGTAGTCGTCGCCAGCGGTGCTGCCGACCCGACGAAGAAACCGGATTGCCCACATCAGGACATCATCGCCCTCTACCACGAAGTTTTACCCATGTGTCCGCAAGTACGGGATTGGACACCTGCCAGAGCTACGCAGTTACGAGCAAGGTGGAACGAGGAGCCGAGACGCCAGAACCTGGGCTATTGGCGGAGCTTTTTCGAATACGTCGCCGGATGCGATTTCCTTGTCGGCAAGTGCAAGGGTGATCGCCCGTTCATGGCCGATCTGGAGTGGATCGTGAAGTCGGGCAACTTCACCAAGATTCGGGAGGGGAAGTATGCGAACTCCTGAGCGCACCATGGAGCTGTTCAACATCTCGGCCGAGCAGTCCGTCCTGGGCGCTTTGCTGATCGACAACGATGCAATCGACCGCATGGGCGACCTCCAGGCCGACCACTTCTATCGCGGTGACCATCGCACGATGTTTGCCGAGATCATGCGCCAGATCGGCGCTGGCAAGGCCTGCGACGTCATTTCGCTGCACGAGGGTGTGGGTGCCCGTGTCGATGAGAGCCTGGCCTATGCCCACCAGCTGGCAAGCAACACGCCATCCTCGGCCAACATCGGCCGCTACGCGGGGATTGTGCGCGACAAGGCGCTCAAGCGCGGCTTGGTCGCCGCGGGCCGCCAGTTCGTGGAGATGGCCGAGACCAGCATCGAAGAGGGCAGCGTCCTTGTTGACCGTGCTGGCTCCATGCTGGAGAAGCTGGCCGAGGCCAAGGTGCGCCAAGAGCCGGTGCGCGCATCCGATGAGATGTCGGACTACGTCGAGGAGCTGGAGCGCCGTATCGACGGCACCGGCGCCAAGCCGATCAGCACCGGCTTCCCCGATGTGGACAAGCGCCTGTCGGGCGGCGTGCGCCGCGGTGAGCTGATTGTGGTGGCCGCGCGTCCCAAGATGGGCAAGACAGCTTTTGCCCAGAACGTGGCGAATAACGTGTCTCTCGATCATTCGTCGCTGTTCCTGTCGATGGAGATGCCGAAGAAGCAGCTACATGACCGAAATATCGCCTCGCTGGGGCGCGTGCCTCTATCGCGCCTGCTGCAGCCCGCCGACTTGGAGAACAACGACTGGACCGGCATCACGCACGCCATCCAGAAGCTGACCGACATGAACCTGTACGTGGACGATCAACCGGCATTGCGCCTTCTGGACGTTCGCATGAAAGCCAAACAGGTGAAGCGCCGCCATGGCCTGGATCTGCTGGTGATCGACTACCTGCAGCTGATGGAGGGCGAGGGCGACAACCGGAACAGCCAGATCGAGGGCATCACGCGAGGCCTCAAGAGCCTGGCCAAGGAACTGGACATCGGCATCGTTCTGCTCTCCCAGCTGAATCGCAGGCTGGAGGAGCGCCCGAACAAGCGCCCGATCCCGGCTGACTTGCGCGACTCCGGCGCCATTGAGCAGGACGCCGATGCTGTCCTGTTCCTGTACCGCGATGAGGTCTATCACCCGGACAGCCCCGATAAGGGCGTCTGCGAGGTGAACGTGGCGCTATGCCGCCAGGGCGAGCCTGGCACTGCCGGCCTTGCATACATCGGCGAGCAGACCCGCTTCGAAAGCCTGGCAAATGGCTGGGAGCGCTCGCAGCCCAAGAAAGAAGAACCCCGTCGCCGCGGCATCGCGGAGCACCTCTGAACGAAAGGAAGAAACGATGAAGTTGTACGTCGCCGGTCCTATGACGGGGATCCCTGATTTGAATTTCCCAGCATTTCACGCGGAAGCGGCACGTTTGCGCGCATTGGGCTACGCCATCGTCAATCCGGCCGAACTGAACGCGGCGGGAGGTACATGGCACGAGTGCATGCGAAAGGACATCGCCGCATTGATGGAGTGCACTGGCATTGCCGCCCTCCCAGGCTTCACGGAGTCCCGTGGTGCTGCCGTAGAGGTGCAGCTGGCGAGGTCCCTCGACATGCCCGTTTATCTATCGGCGTCGCTCACAGAGCGTGTTGGCGAGCCGACAGGCGGTGTTTTGTCGGTAAGGCTGCCGTTCCCGGACTCTAAGTTGAACCCGAATCAAGCCAATGGAATGCACTGGACAGCCACATCGGGTTTGCGCAAAAAGGCGCACCGCGAGGGTTTCGTGCTGGCGCGGCAAGCGGCGCGTGCGGTGGCCTGGATGCCCCCCAAGGGGGATGTTCCGCTCCGCATTACGTTTGAAATGCCGGATCGCCGCACACGCGATCGCGACAACTTACTTGCGGCGATGAAAGCTGCATTAGACGGGGTGGCGGAATCACTGGGAGTAGATGACAGCCAGTTTGAACCGGTACTGCTCCGGCGGCGCATTGGCCGGAAGCCCGGTGCAATTCATATCGAAGTGGGAGGGCAGTTCTGATGGGAAAGAGGAAGCGAAAAAAGGCATACCGTCCTCGCGCGGAGAATGCGAATGCCTTCCAGTGGGCAATCTCGGGTGCGTACACGTTGCCGCTAGAGAAGCAGCGAGAACTGGTGGGCTATGTCGATAGCAGCTTGGCACGTTTCTACGCTGGTACGGCCACACGGGACGATTGGAACGTCGTTGCGAACGGAATGAATATCTCCGTCGCTCTGGCTTACTTCAAGATTGGTGCGAGCGTGGTAGATGAAATCAATGCCGGCCTCGATGTATTGCACGCAGTTGCTAGGCGGATGCTTTCCGGCCAAGGCCCGATTCTGACTGGGGGCGAAGTGGATGCCATTCGCCTGGGGCGCGATATCTATGAGTCCCAATTGGCAATCTGCAGCCAAGCCGAGGCGCACCGCGCGGTGGCCCGTGTGCGAGACATGCACCGCTCGGGCGGAATGACGGATATGGCGAAGCTGTATGCCGACATGGCTGCGGCACCGGTTTTGGAGGCCGCGTGAGCGTCATCTCAGATATCCCGCCTCGCGTCACGGCGAGGCCGCCGGCCTGGCTGCCCAGCAAGTTTCGCAAGATGAGCAAGCGCCGCCAGAAGATTGCCATTATCAGGCGCCTAAGAAAGGCGTTCAGTGACCGGTTGACCAATAGATTTCGCGGTCAGCGCATAAGCGATATCACCCCGGTGATCTTGCCCCTGATTTACGGACACCTATCTAAGCGACATTGGCCAGCTCGTACTGCTCTGGGCTGAGGTAGCCCAGGGTCGAGTGCAGCCGGATCCGATTGTAGTCAACCTCAATGTAGTCAAAC
>WNDX01000078.1 GCA_009914615.1 Herbaspirillum frisingense | reverse complement strand
TGACCGTGGTAGCCAATACTGCTCGCGCGAGCACCGCGCCCTGTTGGAGCAATACGCTTTGATCGCCAGCATGAGTGCCAGAGGCAACTGCTACGACAACGCAGCAATGGAGAGTTGGAACCACAGTCTGAAGGTCGAGGCCATCCATGGTGAACACCTCGCCACACGGGAGCAGGCCAAGGCTCATGTGTTTGACTACATTGAGGTTGACTACAATCGGATCCGGCTGCACTCGACCCTGGGCTACCTCAGCCCAGAGCAGTACGAGCTGGCCAATGTCGCTTAGATAGGTGTCCGTAAATCAGGGGCAAGATCACCCTTCTTTCATCCGGCCAGCGTCACGCTGGAGAAAGGTAATCATCATGGCGACACGTGAAGAACTGGCCGTCATCAAGGCGGCGCGCGCCGGCGAATCGCAAGCCCAGCTGGCGCTGGGCAGCCGCTACCTGTACGGCGGCAGTGGCCTGCCGCGCAGCAACGGCACGGCGTTCTACTGGCTCAGGCGCGCCGCGCAGCAGGGCGTGGACGATGCGTGGATGATGATGGGCCGCAATCTCTCCTACGAGCAGGTCAAGGATCTCTCGTCCCCGCGCGAAGCTGCGGTGTGGTACGAGAAAGCCTTCGACGCCGGCATCACGCGCGCCGGCCTGACCTTCGCCCAAGTGGTGCTGGACAACACCGAACAGTTCGACAGCAACAGCCACGCGCGCGCCATCGGTGCACTGTCGGTGCTGGCCAGCAAGGATGATCACCAAGCGCAATGGCTGTTGGCCAGGCAGATGCAGTTGCACGGTCATGACCGCGACGACCGCGAAGGCATCGATGCCGGCCTGCGGGCGCTGCCGGACGATGTGCTCAAGTTCGAAGAACACCTGATGGAAGAAGCCGCCCACGCCGGCATCGAACAGGCGCAGTACGCGTTGCTGGACAAGGCTTGGCGGAGAGCCGATCTCGTCACCTTTGCGCGCGATGCCGCCGCGCTGGTCGAGAAGCTGTGCGCGCGCAATGCGGCTGTCATGGCGCAGATCGAGAAAGAAGCCGAGGTCACTGCCGCGGTGTCCCTTGCTCCCGAGGAGTCCACGCTGCTGCTGCGCTATAGCCAGTGGAGCCTGCGCACGGAGCATCCTGACCTCACCGGGGTCGAGCACATGCTGGAGCTCGGCCTGCTGTGCGCGAAGATCGACCGCGACGGCAACCGGGTCTTCATGGAACACGGACTGGCGAACTTCAAGAAGGCGCTGCATTGGTTGCCGCTGGCCGGCGAAGGCGGTTCCGCCGAGGCCTGGCATGCGCTGGCCAGGATCTATTCGCGCTCGATCTATTCGCAGCGCAATCTCGACGTCGCCCAGCAATATCTGGAGAAGGCGGCAGACATGGGCCTGGTGGAGGCGCAATGCGAATTCGCGCAGAACTCCTGGCGCAATCGCCGCGATGACCGGCTTAACGACGTCAAGGCGCTGTACTGGTGGCAAAAGGCGGCGGAGCAGGGCAGCGCAGCGGCCGCGGAGGCGCTGGAGCCGTTCACTGCGCATCCCAGTCCCCACGGTTGGGCCGAGCATGCCAAGGAGCATCTGAGCGACAAGCTGAAGAACGCCAACCCTTTCCTCAGCGCGCGGGTGGAGCTGGCGGCGACCTTCGGGCTGACCAAGCCGGAAGCCCTGCTGATCGACGTCAAGAACGCCGACTACGGCCATTGCCTGGTGATCGACATCTGCGAGCACTATGCGCGCAGCAAGCGGCGGCTGGTGGCCATCGGGACGGAGGCGCAGCGCGCCGTGCTCAATCGCATCAGCCGGCTGTTCAGCGACGTCGATTGCGGTTTCAGCGGTCTGGAGGGGAATTACCGGCAGCGGCAGTATCGGTTGCGGACGGCGTTTCCCGACGCGATTTAGCGTCGTCCGGAACCGGTGGTGGATTGCCCGGCAGAAGAGCGACGGGCAGCCTTGAGTTGGCATGTGTTCAGCGTCAATGCGTCCACCAGGAAAAAAGCCCGCGCGTGCGGGCTTTTTTTGCGGCATCGACGTCCGCCGGGGTAACGACGGATCGCCGGGCACAGGCCGTCTTACATGTGATAACGCAAGGTCAGCGCCACGTTGCGCGGCGCGCCCGGCAGGCTCAGGTTGGGGCTGGAACCGTGGCCGGAGATGATGTAGCTGGTGTTGAAGATGTTGCCGATGTTGAGCTGGATGTCGTACTTGGCGGTGCGATAGGCCGCCATCGCATCGGCCGTCACATAGCCCGGCAGCAGCACCGTATTGCCCGGATTGGCCGCGCGCGCGGCGATGGCGTTCGCGCCGCCGCCGACGGTGAAGCCGGTGCCCAGGTCCTTGGTCAGCCACAGGTTGGCGCTGTGCTTGGGCGTGAGCGTGGCGTTCTTGCCCTTCACCGGCACGTTGCCGGTGCCCGGCGCGCTGGTGTCGAAGGCGGTCGAGTCGATGATGACGGCGTCCAGGTAGGCATAGCCGGCCATCACCTTCCAGCCGCCCTTGAGGTCGGCGCTGAGGGTGAACTCGGCGCCGTCGGTGCGCTGGGTGCCGACCGGGATCAGGCGGTTGTTGTTGGTCGGGTCGGCGGTCTTGATGTTGTCGCGTTGCAGGCGGAACAGCGAGACGGTCGCGCTGGCGCGGCCCTCCAGCAGGTCGTACTTGGCGCCGATTTCGGTATTGCGGGTGGTCTCGGGCGACAGGTCGGCGTTGTTGACGGCCAGCGCGAAGTTCTCGCCGGAGGGCTGGAAGGACTTGCTCATCGAGACGTAGTAGGACTGGGTCTCGGTCGGTTGCCACACCAGGCCCACGCGCGGGCTGAAGGCGGTGTCGGTGCGCGCCAGGCTGCCCGGCGAGGTGCCGCCGACGATGCGCGCCTTCTGTTCGAAGCTGTCGTAGCGCAGGCCGACCAGGGTCTTCCATTGCTCGCTGAAGGTGATGTTGTCCTGCAGGTAGCCGCCGAAGGTGTTGTAGGTGCCGTAAGTGCTGGTCAACGCGCCCAGCACGTTGGGGTTCACCAGCGGCAGCACCGGGTTGAAGATGCTCACGTTGCTGGCCACGGGGACGCCGTTATAGGTGAAGGCGTCCTTGCTCTGGCTGCCGAATTCGACGCCGTAGAGAATTTCGTGCTTGATGCCGCCCAGTTGCAGCTTTTGCGTCAGTTCGCTCTGGTTGAACCAGCCGTTCTCGTCGCGCACCAGCTTGGAGTGGTTCAGGGTCATCGTCCGGGTGACTTCGTTGACGTTGCCGCTGATGTTGGTCGGGTTGCGGTTCAGGTGGTAGTCGTAATAGCGGAAGTTGTTGCGGAACGACAGTGTTTCGTTGATGCGATGGGAGAACACCGCCGACGTCGAGACCACGCGCGACTGCACGAAGTCGGCGTCGCGCGCATTGCGGGCGCCGTAGTAGGTGCCAGGATCGACGCTGACCGGGCGACCCTTGTACGAGGGGATGCCGAAGTCCATCACGCGGCGGTCTTCCAGATAGTCGGCTTGCAGCAGCAGCTTGGTATCAGCCGAGAAGCGCAGCTCCATCGACGGCGCGATCGCGGTGCGGTCGATGAATTGCTGGGCGCGGAAGCTGTCGCCGCGTTCCACGGCGCCGGTCAGGCGCCAGGACACCACGCCGTCGCCGGCGCCGCGGCCGAGATCCAGCTCGGCGCGGCGGCCGGCGGTACTGTTGGCGGTGAAGCTGACGTCGGTGACGTCGATGCCCGGCTTCTTGGTCACGCGGTTGATCAGGCCGCCCGAGGAGCCTCGGCCGTACAGCACGGCGGCAGGGCCCTTGATCACTTCCACCGATTCGATGTTGGACAGATCGCGGAAATACAGCGCGTCGTCGCGGAAACCGTCCACGAACTGGTCGCCGATGGCGGTGAAGCCGCGGATGAATACCTGGTCGCGCTGGCCGTCACCGGTGGACAGGCCCAGGCCCGGCACGTTCTTCAGCACGTCCTGCAGCGAGGTCGCGTTCTGGTCCTTGATGACTTGCGCCGGCACCACGTTGATGGTCTGCGGGATATCGCGCAGCGGTGCTTCGGTCTTGGTGCCGCTGACGGCGGTGGGGGCCACGTAGCCGTCATTGGCGCGCGCGCCGCTCACCTGGATCTGCGGCAGACTGTCGGCGTTCTGCTGGGCGAAGGCGATGGAAACGGCGGCGGGGGAAATCGAAAAGGCTGTCAACACGGCGAGGCAGCCGGGCGTGAGGCGAAACTTCATGAAGAGGCTTTCGTTGTTATTGATGGAATAGGAATTGTTATTATTTATATTTAAACACCAATTGTAAATTTATGTAACCACTTTGCGAGCGTGCATGTGCCAAAACAACAGTCCGCTAGCGCTACGGCCCATGACAGGTAGGTGATTCCGAATTTATCGGGATGCGAGTAAAAATCCGGTTTTTCTCGTGGAACGGGAGGCGGGGAGAGAAAAAGGCAAGCCTGGGGAGGCGAATCCGGCCGGCAAAATCCAGCCTGGACCCGGGAGATCGGCGTCGGAAAGGCCGGCGTCCGGGAGAAAGGGAGAAAGCGAGAAAGCGAGAAAGCGAGAAAGCGAGAAAGCGAGAAAGCCGGCCGGCGAGACGCCGCCGGTCAGGCCGGATCAGTGCAGGTGGATCGCGCGCGGATCGTCTTCACCACCATCGGGACCGGCTTCGCCGAACGAGAACAGCTGGAAGCTATCGCCTTCGTCGCTGGCGCCATACTGGTACGAATTGCCCCAGGGATCGCGCGGCAGGCGTTCGACGTAGCCGCCGGTCCGCCAGCCGGTCGGAACCGGCGCGCGCACCGGCTTGATCACCAGCGCCAGCAGGCCTTGCTGGGTGCTGGGGTAGCGGCCGTTATCCTGGCGGTATTGCTCCAGACCGGCGGCGATGGCTTGCAGATCCTTTTCCGACGCCTGGGTCTGCGGACTATGGTCGTGGCTGATGCGCGTGACCAGTTGCGGCAGGAACAGCGCGGCCGCTACCGCCAGCACCGTCAGCACGAGGATCCAGCGCAGGCGCGCCAGTCCGCGCTGCAGGAACAGGAAGGCGGGATGACGCCTGGAGGGCAGGAGGGAGCGACGCATGGATGCTGCTGGCTTCAAATCGGCTGGTGGAGGTGGAAAACACGCAAGTATAAGCGCCGCGCCGCTCAAAAAGCGACACGCACCGCATCAGGACGAGGCGGCGGTTGCGGCGCAGCATTGATTTCCGGCGTTTCAGGGCTGCAGGCTGACCGGCACGCCGGCCTGGCTGCTGACCACGTCCGACAGGGTGGCGTACAGCTCGGAGCCGTCGCGGGTATTGAGCCAGCGCGAACCGTCGTATTTGTAATGGAAGCCGCCCGAACGCGCCGCCAGCCACATTTCCTGCATCGGAGCCTGGCTGTTGATGATGATCTTGGAGCCGTTGTCCACGCATTCGATTTCCAGGACGTTGCCGCTGCGGCTGCATTCGACGTCCAGGTCGCTGTCGTCGCAAGCCTTTTCCAGTGCGCCTTCGATGGCGTTCAAGGTGGCGTCCGCCAGGTCCAGGAATTCCGATTCTGTCATGCTAAACTCCAAGCCATTCTAAGATTTCGATGTAATCCGCCATTTTATCGTGAAGTCACCTTATTCTCTTGGCCGCCGTGCGGCGTTTCTGGCGGCTGCCGCTTCGCTCCTGATCCTGGCCGGCTGTGGCCAGAAAGGGCCGCTCTACATGCCCGTGGTGCCGCCGGATCCGTTCGCGCCGCCCAAACCGGTGCAATCCAGGCCGGCGAACTCGAAACCGGAGGCGTCCAAGCCGGGCGCCGGTAGCGAAGACGCCGGCAAGGAAGGCAGCGCGGCATCGGCTGCCGATGCCAAACCGGCTGCCACCGCCAACACCAACGCCAAGTAAGCCCCGTCAACCGGCAGTGGCCCCGCTCCAGAGCAGGAAGGCCGCGCCGGACCGACCAACAGATCCTGTTTCTTCGACTTCCATGTCCCACTTCTCCTATCGCAACGGCGAGCTGCACGCCGAACAAGTGTCGCTGCAAGCCCTGGCTGCTGAATTCGGCACGCCGCTGTACGTCTATTCCAAGGCCGCCCTGGTCCAGAACTACTCGTCCTACGCCGACGCCTGCCGCCTGGCCGGCCGCGGCGAGCAAGGCGCGCTGGTGTGCTACTCGGTCAAGTCCAACTCCAACCTGGCGGTGCTGAACCTGCTGGGCAAGCTGGGCTCGGGCTTCGACATCGTCTCCGGCGGCGAGCTGCTGCGCGTGGTGGCCGCCGGCGGCGACGCGCGGAAGGTGATCTTCTCGGGCGTGGGCAAGGGCCGCGACGAGATGAGGCTGGCGCTGGAGCACGACATCCTCTGCTTCAACGTCGAATCCATCCCTGAAGTGGCGCGCCTGAACGAAGTAGCCGGTGAACTGGGCAAGCGCGCGCGCATCTCGCTGCGCGTGAACCCCAACGTCGATGCCAAGACCCACCCCTATATTTCCACCGGCCTGAAGGAAAACAAGTTCGGCGTCGCCTATGAAGACGCGCTGAACTGCTACCGCACCGCCGCCGCGCTGCCCAACATCGAAGTGGTCGGCATCGATTGCCACATCGGTTCGCAGTTGCTGGACGACTCGCCGCTGCTGGAAGCGCTGGACAAGGTGATCGACATGGTCGATGCGCTCGAAGCCGAAGGGATTCCCATCCATCACCTCGACATCGGCGGCGGTATCGGCATCCGCTATGACGACGAGCAGCCAGTGGTGGTCGGCGATTACCTGGCTCGCGTGTTCGCGCGCGTCGATGCCTGGCGCAAGGAAAAGCATGGCGGCCGCCAGATCCAGGTGATGTTCGAGCCGGGCCGCTCGGTGGTCGGCAACGCCGGCCTGCTGCTGACCGAAGTGCAATATCTGAAGCATGGCGAGGGCAAGAATTTTGCCGTGGTCGATGCCGCCATGAACGACCTGATGCGCCCGGCCATGTACGAAGCCTGGCATGGCGTGAAGACGGTCAAGGAAAACGCCGGCCATGCCAAGGTCTATGACGTGGTGGGCCCGGTGTGCGAATCGGGCGACTGGCTGGCGCGCTCGCGCGAGCTGGCCATCGAACAGGGCGACCTGGTGGCGCTGATGTCGGCCGGTGCCTACGGCATGACCATGGCCTCCAACTACAACACCCGCGGCCGCGCCGCCGAAGTGCTGGTGGATGGCGACCGTGCCTATTTGATCCGCAAGCGTGAAAATCCGGCGGATCTGTTCGCCCTGGAGAACATCGTCAGCTGATGTGATCTGTTAGCGTTTTGGCAGGACGGCAGCCCCGGAAACGCGGCTGCCGTTCGTTTTTGTTGATCGCCCGGCAACACGCGCCAGTGCTGGGATGCAGATTTTTCGACAAGACTGCATTCTTTGATTTGCCTTTCGGAAATTTGGGAGCAAAATAGTCATCCGTCGAAAAAAACAAGCTTGAGGGATGGCCGTACCACGGCGTCCACGGAGACCAGGCAGAAGCACAAACCGATTGGACGGGAGGAATCCATTTCCGCCGGGAAGGCGGTCAGCAGTGGAATACAGGGGAAGTACATGCAGGTCCTGCACCGCACAGGGGAAGATCGCGATAAACGCGCGGCATCGGATGCCGCCTCCAACGCGCTCGCGCCCCCCGATCTGGAAGACAACATCATCGTTGACGACGAGCTGGAAATCCGCGCGTCGCACATCACCGCCGCCGCGGTTGCCGCTGCGTCCGTGACGGCTGCCGTCGTCACCGCCGCCGCAGAGGCGCAAGCCTTGGCCGCCGAACCGGCGTCGCGCCCGGATGCGCCCGCCGAGCCCGCCGTCGCCCTGCACAACACCGCCCTTGAGCCGCTGCCGACCTTCGCGCCGGCGCCCGAGCCCGAGTCCTCGCCCGAATCCTCGCCATTCCCGGCCGCGGAACCGCAGGTACAGACTGCGGCGCGCGCCCAGTCGGCGCAGTATGTTGGCGCACCTCAGGTTCCGACCGCATCGACCCGCGGTGTCTGGCTGGTTTCCTTGCTGACGGTGTTCGGCATTGCGATGGCCCTGTGGCTGAGCGCGCAAGCGCAGTGGCCGCAGCGCGCCTTGAAGCCCATGGTCCAGCATCTGCCGTCCTTGAGGAACCCGGCGCCTGCGCCGGTGGTGGCGCCGGTCGTTGTCGCACCGGCCGCCGAACCCGCCTCGGCCGGCGACGCCATCGCCCTGCTGCAACAGGAAGCTGAAGAAAAGACCCGTTTGCTGGCGCAAAAGCGTGCCGCCGCCGAGGAACGTCATCGCCGTGAAGACGCCGCCCAGGCGCAGCGCGAACTGCGCCGCCGCCAGGCCGAAGCCCAGTTGGCTGCCGCCCGCGCCAAGGCCGAGCGCTCCCAGGGCGCGGTGCTGGAAACGCCCGAGATCGTCGAAGTCCCGGCCGCGCCGTCGCTGGCCGACCAGGTCAAGCAATGCAGCGCCCTGTCCTTGTTCGCCCGCGAGGGTTGCCTGTGGAAACTGTGCAACGGCAAGTGGGGCAAGGACGGTTGCCCGGCCTACGAACGCAATAACGACGGCGCCTGAGCCGTCTCTTCGCCTGCCGTCCATCCGGATGGCAGGCCAATTATTTCCCCTCCGCATTTCCTGACCTCTCCGCCTTGTCGCGGGAGCGCTTCTTGCTTGAATTCCCACTGCCCGGCCGTGCCGGGTGCGCCGTGTTGTGGCCTGCGGGACACACATGAAAAGTCTTGCGGCAAGCGGCTTTGCGCGCCGAACTTGCCGCTATAATGCGCGTTTTTCTTCCACCCCCAAGGCCTCACTGCAAGGAACAAGGCATGAATGCACTCCTCTGGTTCGTCGTCCTCTATTGGGTCATCTCGGTCGGCATCGGCCTGTATGCCACCAAGTTCGTCAAGAGTTCGAGGGACTACGCCGTCGCCGGCCGCGCGCTGCCGATGTCGGTGGTGACGGCCACGGTGTTCGCCACCTGGTTCGGTTCCGAGGCGGTGCTGGGGGTGTCGTCCACCTTCCTGAAAGAGGGCCTGGGCGGCATCGTGGCCGATCCCTTCGGTTCCTCGCTGTGCTTGATCCTGGTCGGCTTGTTCTTCGCCAAGCGCCTGTATCGGATGAACCTGCTGACCATCGGCGACTATTACAAGAAGCGCTTCGGCCGCGCCGCCGAAATGCTGGTCACCATCTGTATCGTGATTTCCTACCTGGGCTGGGTGGCGGCGCAGATCAAGGCGCTGGGCCTGGTGTTCAACGTCGTCTCGGGCGGCTATATCCCGATGCACTGGGGCATGATCATCGGCGCCGGCAGCGTGCTGATCTATACGCTGATGGGCGGCATGTGGGCGGTGGCCATCACCGACTTCCTGCAGATGATCATCGTGGTGGTCGGCATGCTCTATATCGGCTACGAGGTTTCGGGCATGGTCGGCGGCCCCGGCGTGGTGATCCAGCATGCGGTCGATGCCGGCAAGTTCAATTTCTGGCCCTCGCCCAACATCAAGGAAGTGCTCTGGTTCTTTGCCGCCTGGATCACCATGATGCTGGGCTCCATCCCGCAGCAGGACGTGTTCCAGCGCGTGATGTCTTCCAAGAATGAAAACGTTGCCCGCAATGCCTCCGTGCTGGGCGGCGTGATCTACTTCTTCTTCGTCTTCATTCCCATCTTCCTGGCCTATTCGGCCACGCTGATCGACCCGGCCATGGTGTCCAGGCTGCTGGAAACCGATTCGCAGCTGGTGCTGCCGACCCTGATCATGGAAAAGATGCCGGTGTTCGCCCAGGTGATGTTCTTCGGCGCGCTGCTTTCCGCCATCAAGAGCTGCGCCAGCGCCACGCTGCTGGCGCCGTCGGTGACCTTCACCGAGAACGTGCTCAAGGAAATCCGCCCCTGGAAGAACGACCGCGAATTCCTGTTCTCGATGCGCGCCGTGGTGCTGGTGTTCACCGTCGGCGTGACTTCGCTGGCCCTGAACAGCCAGTCCAGCATCTATGAAATGGTCGAGAACGCCTACAAGGTGACCCTGGTGGCCGCCTTCGTGCCGCTGGCCTTTGGCGTGTACTGGAAGCGCGCCAGCCGCCAGGGCGCGCTGATGGCCATGGTGCTGGGCCTGGTGTCGTGGATCACGCTGGAATACACCGCGCCGGACGGCCTGTGGCCGCCGCAGCTGGCCGGCCTGCTGTTCTCCATCGGCGGCATGGTGGTCGGTTCGCTGATGCCTCAGGTGCTGGCCCCGGTGCCGCCCATCCTGGCCGGCGCCGCCGAAGGCAGCCCGCAGTCCTGAGGCTCCCGCACTTCCCGAAAGGCCGCCCGGCATTGCCGCGCGGCCTTTTTTCCTGGTGCGACCGATGCGCCTGCAAGCGTTCGCGCCGGCTGCACCCATGTTCCGGCAGGATTCTTGCAAATGGCCAGAAACTGATGGGCCAGGCGCTGTCAAAGCCAATCCGTAAGCCGTGTTTTTCGCATTTATTTGATAGCAAGCCGCCAAGTTGTCCGATAGTCAACTGGAACTTATTTGCTTTTCATCAACCTGAAATACCATGACTGAGCAAACTCGACACTACGATTTTGCTGCCGATGCGTTATTTCTGGACTTCGACGGCACCCTGGTCGAACTCGCGCCGCAACCCGAAGAGATTGTGGTGCCACCGGAACTGATCACGCTGCTGCAGCGGATACAACAAGAATCCGACGGCGCGCTGGCCATCGTCAGCGGCCGCCCCCTGGACCAGCTCGACTTCTTCCTGGCGCCGCTGCGGCTGCCCGCGGCCGGCGTGCACGGCGCCGAGCGGCGCACCGCCGACGGTCGCATCATCCAGCAGCCGGTGCCGGACGTGCATCACCTGCGCGAGCGCCTGCTGCCGCTGCTCAACGCCCATCCCGACCTGCAGCTGGAGATCAAGCGCGGCGCGCTGGCGCTGCACTATCGCCACGCGCCCCATCTGGAACAGCGCTGCATCGATACCATGATGGATGCCTTGAAGCACGAGCCCGGTTTCACCATGCTGCACGGAAAGATGGTGGTGGAAGCCAAGCCGCACATCAACAAGGGCGATGCCGTCGCCGCCTTCCTGCGCGAAGCGCCGTTCCGCGGACGCCGCCCGGTCTTCATCGGCGACGACGTCACCGACGAGGCCGGCTTCGCCGTGGCTCAGGCCGAGGCCATGCACGGTCTCGGCATCAAGGTGGGCACGGGGCCATCGCAAGCGATCCACCGCGTGGCTGATCCGGCCGCCGTGCTCGGCCTGTTGCGCCAGGCGCTGGACGCCCGCGCGCAGGCGGCGTCCGCCGGTTGATGTCGCCCCGTTTTCTTTTCAAGCCGCACGTCACCTTCCGCCAAGAAATCTGAGAAACAGAACGAGGGAACCATGAGCCAGCCCAGCACCGATCCGCAACAGGAACCGCAGCCACAGCCGCATTCCCAGACGCAGCAATCCGAACAACCGCATGTCGCCGCCCAGGCGCATGACAATCCATCCACGTCCTCGCTCGATCTGGGCGTGATCGGCAATTGCGCCTTCTCGGCGCTGGTGGACAAGATGGGGCGCATCGTCTGGTGCTGCCTGCCGCGCTTCGACGGCGACCCGGTCTTCAATGCCTTGCTGGACCCCAGCGACAACGGCAGCATGTGGGGCTTCCAGCTGGAAAACTTCTCGCACAGCGAGCAATGGTACGAGCCCAATACCGCGGTGCTGCGCACCCGCCTGTACGACACGCTGGGACAGGGCATCGAGATCACCGACCTGGCGCCGCGCTTCCAGAGCCGCGGCCGCTTCTTCCGTCCGCTGCAGCTGGTGCGCCGCGTGCATCCGCTGTCGGGCGCGCCGCGCATGCGCGTGCTGCTGCGGCCCAAATTCAACTGGGGCCGCGAAGAACCGCTGGAGACGCGCGGCAGCAACCATATCCGCTATGTGGGCGATGAGCAGACCCTGCGCCTGAACACCGACGCGCCGATCAGCTACATCGTGGGCGAGACCGCCTTCGTGGTGAGCCGTCCGTACAACTTCATCCTCGGCCCCGACGAAACCCTGCACGCCGGCATCAACGACACGGCGCGCGATTTCGAGCAGGAGACCACCGCCTACTGGCGTAACTGGAGCCGCGCGCTGGCCACGCCGCTGGAGTGGCAGGATGCGGTGATCCGCGCCGCCATCACGCTCAAGCTCTCGGTCTATGAAGACACCGGCGCCATCATCGCCGCCATGACCACCAGCGTGCCGGAAGCGCCGGGCAGCCAGCGCAACTGGGATTACCGCTACTGCTGGCTGCGCGATGCCTTCTTCGTGGTGCGCGCGCTCAACAGCCTGTCCGAGCTGGGCACCATGGAAGACTACCTGCGCTGGATGACCAACGTGGTGGTGCGTTCCGGCGGCGGCCACGTGCAGCCGCTGTATGGCATCGGGCTGGAAGAGGCGCTGCCGGAACAGATCCTCGACCACCTGCCCGGCTACCAGAACTTCGGGCCGGTGCGCGTGGGCAACCAGGCCTACGAACACTTTCAGCACGACGTCTACGGCAACATCGTGCTCGGCGCGGCGCAGGCCTTCCACGACATGCGCCTGCATCACCGCGCCGGCGCGGAGCACTTCCAGCACCTGGAGGCGGTGGGTGAACGCGCCTACGAGGTCTATAACCAGCCCGACGCCGGCATGTGGGAGTTGCGCACGCGTTCGCGCATCCATACCTCGTCGGCGCTGATGAGCTGGGCCGCCTGCGACCGCCTGGCCAAGATCGCCGCGCGGCTGGATCTGCCGGAGCGCGCCACGTATTGGGGCGAGCGCGCCAAGGAAATCGGCGAGCGCATCCTCAACGAAGCCTGGAACGAACAGCGCCAGGCCTATGCCGAGAGCTTCGGCGGGCGCGACCTCGACGCCAGCGTGCTGCTGATGGTGGAAGTGGGCCTGATCGCGCCGACCGACAAGCGCTTCATCGCCACCGTCGATGCGCTGGAAAAGTCGCTGTGCGACGGTCCCTACATGCGCCGCTACGAGGCGCCGGACGACTTCGGCCGGCCCGAGACGGCCTTCAACATCTGCACCTTCTGGCGCATCGATGCGCTGGCCCGCATCGGCCGCAAGGAGCAGGCGCGCGACATCTTCAAGGCCATGCTGGATGCGCGCAACCACCTCGGCCTGCTGTCCGAAGACACGCATCCGGTCACGCGCCAGATGTGGGGCAACTTCCCGCAGACCTATTCGATGGTGGGCATTATCAACTGTGCGATGCGCTTGTCCGCATCCTGGGAGGCGGTGATCTGATGGGTAGATTGGTCGTGGTATCCAACCGTTTGGCCGATCCGCGCAAGCCCGCGGCGGGCGGCCTTGCGGTGGCGTTGGGCGAGACATTGAAAAAGACCGGCGGCCTGTGGTTCGGCTGGAGCGGCAAGGTAGCGGAAGACGGCACGCCCGGTGAAGGCGAGCTGCGCGTACATCAGGCCGGCAGCGTCACGCTGGCTGAACTCGACCTGTGCCAGGATGACCATGACGCCTACTATCGCGGCTACGCCAACGGCGTGCTGTGGCCGGTGTTCCATTACCGGCTGGACCTGGCGCATTTCGAATCCGGCCACCTGGGCGGCTACCGCCGCGTGAACCAGCTATTCGCGCGCAAGCTGTTTCCGCTGCTCAAGCGCGACGACATCGTCTGGATCCACGACTATCACCTGATCCCCCTGGCCGCCGAGCTGCGCGCCATGGGTTGCGAGGCGCGCATCGGCTTCTTCCTGCACATTCCGCTGCCGCCGCCACCCATCCTGACCGCCATTCCGTCGCACGAGTGGCTGATGCGCGCGTTGTTTGCCTACGATCTGGTGGGTTTCCAGAACCATGCCGACCTGCATCACTTCGCGCAGTACGTGCAGGCCGAGGCCACCGCCGAGCCGGTCGGCGTGAACCAGTACCGCGCCTTCAACAGCACGGTGCATGCGGGCGCCTTCCCGATCGGCATCGACGTCGCCGATTTCCAGCGCCTGGGCCGGGCCAAGGAGGCGCGCGACACCTATGAAAGCACCAAGGCCGAATATTCGCGTCGCCGTCTGCTGATCGGCGTGGACCGGCTAGATTATTCCAAGGGCCTGCCGCAGCGTATCCGCGCCTTCCGCGAGCTGCTGCGCCTGTATCCGGAAAACCGCCACAGCGCCACGCTGCTGCAGATCGCCTCGCCCAGCCGCGAGGACGTGGAAGCCTACGGCGACATCCAGCGCGAACTGGAGAGCCTGTGCGGCTCCATCAATGGAGACTTCGGCGATTTCGACTGGATGCCGATCCGCTACATCCACCGCACGGTGGCGCGCAAGCGCCTGCCGGGTTTGTATCGCGCCTGCGCCGTGGCGCTGGTGACGCCGCTGCGCGACGGCATGAATCTGGTCGCCAAGGAATTCGTCGCCGCCCAGGACGAGGACGATCCGGGCGTGCTGGTGCTGTCGCGCTTTGCCGGCGCCGCCGAGCAGATGAAGCAGGCCCTGATCATCAATCCCTACGATACCCACGGCACCGCCCAGGTGATCCAGCAGGCCTTGCAGATGTCGCTGACCGAGCGGCGCGAACGCCATGCGGCGCTGATGGAAAACATCCGTGAATACGACGTGCACTGGTGGTGCAAGGAATTCCTGGACACCCTGCGCAGCGCCCGCCCGGCCCCGGTCGAGGCCTGATCCGGCGAGGATTTTTGCCCGGCGGCAAGCATGTTGCCGCCCCTTGTCGAAATGACCATGCCGGGCCGCAGCGCGCTGGAAACCACAGCATGTAGGCAGGTCGCCGCCCGGTTCACAAAAAACACGCCAAAAGCCTTTATAATTCAGGGTTTTGGAAGTTTTTTGCGGAGTTAGTCATGCCGATTTACGCGTATCGCTGCGAAGCGTGTGGTTTTGCCAAGGATGTCTTGCAGAAGATTTCCGACGATGCGTTGACCGTTTGCCCGTCCTGCCACCAGGATAGCTTCAGGAAACAGCTCACCGCGGCCGGCTTCCAGCTCAAGGGCGCGGGCTGGTACGTGACCGATTTCCGCGGCAACGGCAGCGGCACGGCCAACAGCAAGGGCGCGACCGGCACCGGCCTGGCCGCGTCCGAATCGTCTTCTTCGGGCGCCGCCGCACCGGCTGCCGCGCCTGCCGCCGCTGCACCCGCTCCGGCCGCCGCCGCGGCGCCGGCTGCCGCTCCCGCCGCTTCGGCGCCTTCCGCTTCCAGCTCCAGCTGAGAGGCCATACCCGACCCATGCGCAAATACTTCATTACCGGCCTGCTGATCCTGGTGCCCCTGGCGATCACCCTGTGGGTGCTCAACCTGATCATCAGCACCATGGACCAGTCGCTGCTGCTGCTGCCGCCGAGCTGGCGGCCGGAGGCGCTGCTGGGCTTTTATATCCCCGGCCTGGGGACTATCCTCACGCTGCTGATCATCTTCCTGACCGGCCTGGCCGCGCGCAACTTCATCGGCCGTCAGATCGTCTCGCTGTGGGAAGGCCTGCTGACCCGCATCCCGGTGGTGAAGTCGATCTATTCCAGCGTCAAGCAGGTGTCCGATACGCTGTTCTCGTCGTCGGGCAACGCCTTCCGCAAGGCGGTGCTGATCCAGTACCCGCGCCAGGGTTCGTGGACCATCGCCTTCCTGACCGGCACCCCGGGCGGCGAGGTGAAGAACCACCTGCAAGGCGACTACATCAGCGTGTACGTGCCGACCACCCCCAACCCGACCTCGGGTTTCTTCCTGATGCTGCCGCGCGCGGAATCGATCGAGCTCGATATGTCGGTTGACGAGGCGCTCAAGTACATCGTCTCGATGGGCGTCGTGGCCCCTGAAATGGCGGCCGACAAGAAGATCATCACCGATACGGCGGCGCCGCACAATTGACGGGGCGGCCGGCGCTTCCCTGAAACCGGCCAGCCCCGCCTTCGTCCCGCCATCCCATTACGAATCAAACAAGAACACTGTCAACGGAATCAGAACCATGTCCATGCGAACCCAATACTGTGGCCTCACTACCGAGGCACTGCTCGGCCAAACCGTCAGCCTGTGCGGCTGGGTGCACCGTCGCCGCGATCACGGCGGCGTGATCTTCATCGACCTGCGCGACCGCGAAGGCCTGGTCCAGGTGGTCTGCGATCCGGATCGCGCCGAGGTGTTCAAGAACGCCGAATCGGTGCGTAACGAATTCTGCCTGCGCATCACCGGCGTGGTGCGCAACCGTCCGGAAGGCACGTCCAACGCCAACCTGAAGTCGGGCAAGATCGAAGTGCTGTGCCATGAGCTGGAAGTGCTGAACCCGTCGGTCACGCCGCCGTTCCAGCTGGATGACGACAGCCTGTCGGAAACCACCCGCCTGACCCACCGCGTGCTGGACCTGCGCCGCCCGCAGATGCAAAACAACCTGCGCCTGCGCTACAAGGTGGCCATGGAAGTGCGCAAGTTCCTGGACGCGCAAGGCTTCATCGACATCGAAACCCCGATGCTGACCAAGTCCACCCCGGAAGGCGCCCGCGACTACCTGGTGCCCTCGCGCGTGAACGCCGGCGAATTCTTCGCGCTGCCGCAGTCGCCGCAGCTGTTCAAGCAGTTGCTGATGGTGGCCAACTTCGACCGTTACTATCAGATCACCAAGTGCTTCCGCGACGAAGACCTGCGTGCCGACCGCCAGCCGGAATTCACCCAGATCGACTGCGAAACCTCGTTCCTGAACGAGCAGGAAATCCGTGACCTGTTCGAAGGCATGATCCGCCTGGTGTTCAAGAACGTGCTGGATATTGACCTGCCGAACCCGTTCCCGGTGATGGATTTCGCCACCGCCATGGGCATGTACGGTTCGGACAAGCCGGACATGCGCGTCAAGCTTGAATTCACCGAACTGACCGACGTCATGAAGGACGTCGAGTTCAAGGTCTTCTCCGGCGCGGCCAACAGCGAAGGCGGCCGCGTGGTCGGCCTGCGCGTGCCGGGCGGCGCGGACATGCCGCGTTCGGAAATCGACGCCTACACCCAGTTCGTCGCCATCTACGGCGCCAAGGGCCTGGCCTACATCAAGGTCAATGAAAAGGCCAAGGGCCGTGATGGCCTGCAGTCCCCGATCGTCAAGAACATCCACGACGCCGCCCTGGCTGCGATCATCGAGAAGACCGGCGCGCAGGACGGCGACCTGATCTTCTTCGGCGCCGACAAGGCCAAGGTGGTCAACGACGCCATCGGCGCGCTGCGCGTGAAGATCGGCCATAGCGATTTCGGCAAGAAGAACGGCCTGTTCGACGACCAATGGCGTCCGCTGTGGGTGGTGGACTTCCCGATGTTCGAATACGACGAAGACGGCCAGCGCTGGGTTGCCCTGCACCACCCGTTCACCTCGCCCAAGGATGGTCACGAAGACTTCATCTCGACCAACCCGGGCGCGGCCATCGCCAAGGCCTATGACCTGGTGCTGAACGGCTGGGAAATGGGCGGCGGTTCGGTGCGTATCCACCGCGCCGACGTGCAGAGCAAGGTGTTCCGCGCGCTGAAGATCGATGACGAAGAAGCGGCGCTGAAGTTTGGCTTCCTGCTGGAAGCGCTGCAATACGGCGCGCCCCCGCACGGCGGCATCGCCTTCGGCCTGGATCGCCTGGTCACCATGATGGCCGGCGCCGAGTCGATCCGCGACGTGATCGCCTTCCCCAAGACCCAGCGTGCGCAGTGTCTGCTGACCCACGCGCCGTCGGCGGTGGACGAGAAGCAGCTGCGCGAACTGCACATCCGTCTGCGCAATGCCGAGCCGGCAGTGAAGGCCTGAGTTTCTTCAGGTTCTTAGGCATAATGAAAGGCGCCGGGGCAACCCGGCGCCTTTTTTATTTTCCGCCCCTATGCGCCCGATCCGGGCTGATGCGAGTGCAATGAACGGACGTCCCTACAAGATCCCCGAATCGGTGCTGGTCGTGATCCACACCGCCGAACGCGAAGTGCTGCTGATCGAACGCGCCGACAAGGCCGGTTTCTGGCAATCCGTGACCGGTTCCAAGGACACGCCCGACGAGGTCCTGTCGGAAACCGCCCGACGCGAAGTGCAGGAAGAAACCGGCATTGCGATTGCAGGCGCGGGGGTAGAATCGGTTGAAGATGCGGTGAAGGGCGTGCCGGCCGCCAACTTGCGCGACTGGCAACTTTCCAACATCTATGAAATCTATCCGGTCTGGCGGCACCGTTATGCGCCGGGCGTGACGAAGAACACCGAACACGTCTTCGGGCTGCTGGTGCCGCGCGACATTCCGGTCACGCTGGCGCCGCGCGAGCACACGCGCTACCAGTGGCTGCCTTATCGCGAAGCGGCCGACCGCTGTTTCTCGCCCTCCAATGCGGAGGCGATCCTGCAGCTGCCGAGCTACATGGGCGCATGAGGCCGCGTTCATGCAACGTTGACGCAGAGTTCACGCGGCGGCCGGCGCACCGGACAAGAACAAGAGAAAGGTTGTACAGATGAAGCTGCGCGTCGCGACATACAATATCCACAAGGGCGTGACCTCGTTCGGCGGACGGCCGCGCATCCTGGCGCTCAAGCAGGCGCTGGCCCAGCTCGACGCCGATATCCTATTCCTGCAGGAAGTGCAGGGGCGGCATGATCTCAACGCCTTGCGCCACTCGTCCAACTGGCCGCAGCAGGGCCAGCACGAATACCTGGCCGGCGAAACCCATCATTCGGCCTACGGCATGAACGCCGTGTACGACCACGGCCACCACGGCAATGCGCTGATCTCGCGCTTCGCCATCTCTTCCTTCCGCAACCAGGACGTCTCCGACCATGCCTATGAATCGCGCGGCATCCTGCATTGCGTGGTGCCGGTGGATGGCGTCGAGGTGCATTGCTACGTGGTTCACCTGGGCCTGTTCGCCGGCGGCCGGCGTCGCCAGACCGAGGCGCTGATCGAGGCGGTGCGCGCTTCCTCGCCGCCGGATGCGCCGCTGCTGATCGCCGGCGATTTCAACGACTGGACCAACCAGCTCAGCAAGACGCTGTACCAGAGCCTGGGCGTGGCTGAGGTGTTCGACCAGCCGCTGGCCAACGTCAAGGGCCTGATGAACGGGCTGCGCCGCATGGGCGGCCTGTCGGCGCCGATCCGGCCGGCGCGCACCTTTCCGGCGATGATGCCGTGGCTGCGGCTGGACCGTATCTATCTGCGCGGCTTCAAGGTCGAGACCGCTCAGGTGTTGAGCGATGGGCCGTGGGCGCGATTGTCCGATCATGCCCCCATCGTCAGCGAACTGCGGCTGGCTTAAACTGGCGGCTGCCGTTGCCATGAAAACGGCAGCTTCCTGATCCGCCGTTGGCGGCTCATCCCGACTTTCCGAACCATAACAACAAGTCCTGCATGCGCCACGTCACCTTCACCGACGGCAACGAGATTGCGCTGCTGCACAGCGGCGCCGGCTTCTATCCCGCGCTGATCGCCGCCATCGACACGGCGCGCGTGGAGATCTATCTCGAAACCTATATCTTCGCCCTCGACGACACCGGCATCCTGGTGCGCGACGCCTTGCAGCGCGCCGCCGCGCGCGGGGTGGTGGTGTATGTGATCAACGACTGGCTGGGCACCGGCCGGGTGCAGACCAATCAGCTCAAGCAGACGCTGGACGCGGCGGGCGTGCAGCACCGCTCCTTCAATCCCTGGTTCCGGCGCGGTGTGGCGCGCAGCCATCGCAAGCTGTGCGTGGTGGATCGGCAGGTGGCCTTCGTCGGCGGCCTCAACATCAACGACGATTTCATTTCCGACAGCGGCCACGCCATCCCGTTGCCGGCGCCACGCTGGGATTTCGCGGTGCGCATCCTGGGGCCGCTGGTGCATGAGATCTATCGCGAGATGGATGCCCAATGGCTGCGCGTGGGCCGCATGAAGCTCAAGGCGCGTTGGGAAAACTTCAAGCGCCTGCGCCACCGCCTGTCGGTACCGGTGCATGGCGAGACCCAGGCCGGGCTGGTGGTGCGCGACAACTTCCGCAACCGCCGCACCATCCAGCGCGCCTATCTGCAAGCGCTGGGCCATGCGCTCGAAAGCGCCTTCCTGGCCAATCCGTATTTCGCGCCCGGCCGCAAGATGCGGCGCGCGCTGGAAGAGGCCGCCTCGCGCGGAGTGAAGGTGACGCTGCTGCTGGGCGTGGGCCAGTTCGTCATGCAGGACGCGGTGGCGCATCACTTCTATCCCAAGCTGCTGCGCGCCGGCGTGCGCATCGTGGAATACACCAAGACCCAGTTGCACGCCAAGGTGGCGGTGGTGGACGACAAGTGGTCCACGGTCGGCTCCAGCAACTACGACGGCCTGTCGCTGTTCGTGAACCAGGAAGCCAACGTGGTGGTGCAGGATCCGGCCTTTTCGCTCTACCTGCGCGAGGAAATCGAGGCCGGCGCCGCCGACGGCCGGGTGGTGCACCTGTCGGACTTCCTGCATGTGCCCTGGTATAAGCGCGCCGCTTATGGCGCGGCCTTCCTGCTGTATCGCACGGTGATCCACATCATCACGCTGGGGCAGGACGCCTGAGGCGTGTTCCGGCCCGGGCCGGAAAGTTGTCATACCGAAAATCCACCGTATCGCATTCCCAGTTGAAATGGACTAAGATGGCCGTCCGGGTTTCCGACGGGGAGCCGTGATGTCTCCCTGCCATTTCAATAAAAGGAGCGAGTTATGGATGATGTCGTCATTGTCGCAGCACAGAGAACAGCAATCGGCAAATTCGGCGGTGCCCTGTCGAAGATCGCCGCCGCCGATCTCGGTGCGCAAGTCATCAAGGCCCTGCTGGCCAAGACGGGCATCAAGCCGGAAGCCATCAGCGAAGTCATCCTCGGCCACGTGCTGACCGCCGGCCAGGGCCAGAACACGGCGCGCCAGGCGGTGATCAAGTCGGGCCTGCCCGACATGGTGCCGGCCTTCGTGGTCGGCAAGGTCTGCGGCAGCGGCCTGAAGGCGGTGCAGCTGGCGGCCCAGGCCATCAAGTGCGGCGACGCCCAGATCGTCATCGCCGGCGGCCAGGAAAACATGAGCGCCTCCCCGCACGTGCTCAACAATTCGCGCGACGGCTTCCGCATGGGTGATGCCAAGCTGACCGACACCATGATCGTGGACGGCCTGTGGGACGTCTATAACCAGTACCACATGGGCATCACCGCCGAGAACGTGGCCAAGAAGTTCGAGATCTCGCGCGAAGAGCAGGACGCCTTCGCCGCCGCCTCGCAAAACAAGGCCGAAGCCGCCCAGAAGGCCGGCAAGTTCAAGGACGAGATCGTCCCCATCGAGATCAAGGGCAAGAAGGAAACCGTGGTCTTCGACACCGACGAGTTCGTCAAGCACGGCGTCACCGCCGAGTCGCTGGCCGCGCTGCGTCCGGCCTTCGACAAGGCCGGCAGCGTGACCGCCGGCAACGCCTCGGGCATCAACGACGGCGCCGCCGCGGTGGTGGTGACCTCGGCCAAGCTGGCTGCCGAACTGGGCCTGCCGGTGCTGGCCAGGATCAAGTCCTACTCCTCGGCCGGTCTGGATCCGAGCATCATGGGCATGGGCCCGGTGCCGGCGTCGCAGCTGACCCTGAAGAAGGCCGGCTGGACCCCGCAAGACCTGGACCTGATGGAAATCAACGAAGCCTTCGCGGCCCAGGCGATCGCCGTCAACAAGCAGATGGGCTGGGACACCAGCAAGATCAACGTCAATGGCGGCGCCATCGCGCTGGGCCACCCGATCGGCGCCTCCGGCTGCCGCGTGCTGGTGACCCTGCTGCACGAGATGGTGCGCCGTGACGCCAAGAAGGGCCTGGCCAGCCTGTGTATCGGCGGCGGCATGGGCGTGGCGCTGGCGGTCGAGCGCTGATCCCTGTCGGGCTTTGCATGCAGGAAGGACGCCGGCGCTTGCCGGCGTTTTTCTTTGTGCGCCCAGCATGGGCGCACTCCTGCGGGTGCAAGTCCCGCCATGAGCTGGTCACAGTGAATGAAGTGAAGCGCAACTGCATGAGGGTGACCGAGTGTGGGAAGGAAGCGTGGAGCGTAAATCGCGAGCCGATGAACAAGAATCGCATAGAAGGCGC
>WNDX01000077.1 GCA_009914615.1 Herbaspirillum frisingense | reverse complement strand
CCCTCGGCCAATCGCAACGCATAGGCGATTTGCTCTTCGCTAAATCTCGATCGTTTCATGGCTACTCCTTGCCCGCTTCGGGGCGCTGAGAAGCAACCTTACCTCTAGTTTTGACCTGTACGGATATTCCGGGGGCAGGTCAAGAACCTTTAGCGAAACTAACTTTTCATCATGGTCAAATCAATCGATTCACGCATTTCCGCTGATCTCGCAGTCCATCAGCTTGAGCCGCCGCCACCTCGCCCCGCACCGGCGACGTTGCATCAGGAAGCCGAGGCCGCAAGTCAGACCCGATCCGCCGCGCCGTCGGGCAGCGAGCAAGGCGCCCAGAAGCGTCTTGCCGACGCCCTCGAAGCGCAGGCACAGACAGCCTTCGAAGATACGCTTCGAGACGAGTCCAACACGCTTGCCTCCGTTGCTGCCGACGATCCGCTGGCGGCGGCCGCCGTCGAAGTGCGGCAGATCCTGCAAAGCGTCTCTCCACAGGAATTGCGGCGGGCGCTCGCCGAGGCCAGCGACGCTGCCGCCGACGAGATCGCTCGTGTCGTGCGCTCGCCCTTGGAACAGACCCGGGAGGAAATTGTTTCGCATGATCGGCGACCGTCAAAGGATCTGGTCGCTGCAGCGGATGAAGCACCCGTGAGCGCCGAGGAGCAGGCCGCGCGACGCGGCATGGCCGAGCGTTTCCTGGCGAAATACGGTGAGAAACTAGATGCGCAGCATGATCCAGAGCAAATCGGAGATGTGTTGCGCGCCTTTGAATGCGCCGCCGGTGGTGCGAGGCAGGTCGGCGACACCGATTTTGTGTCGACGGACAAGACGCTGCGCGCCATGCTGTCGTACAACGCCACGATCAATGTGGCGGTCGGCGGCGCATTGATGGTCGGCACCGGCTATTCCATCGGAATGTGGGTAATGATGCGAGCGGTACTGCCGCGTCTGCAACACCTGCCGCCGGCACTGCAGGGTTTCATCGGGGGCTGGATCGTGTCTTCGATCGACAAGATCCTGTCATCGGGATTCGCCGCGGTGGCAGCGGCCAACCAATATGGGCGCGGCGGGCTCAAGCATGTGCCGATCCTCGACAAGTCGCGGCCAGGCATGCGTCGCGTGGCGGTAACGGCGGTATTGATCGCCGGTCTTGGCACCTTTATCAAAAACCTCGCCGGTCGCGGTCTGTCGGTGCAGATTGCGGTTCCCGACCGCTTTGTCACGGGGCTGACCGATCTCAGTGCCGACACTTCCTTGTCCTTTGCCTCCGGCGCGGCGGGAAGATTTGTCACCTTGCGACGGCTCGGTGGCGGCAAGGAGGCGGCCATGCTGCTGGCGCGCGACGACTGCGGCGAGGAGATCAAGCGCTTCAAGACGCCTTTGTCGGCAGCCGCCTTCGCCGAAGGCGCCGCTCAAAATGCGCTGATCTTTGCCAAGGCCGCGGGGCGTTCGGTCACCCTGCCATCGAGCTGGATCGCGGGTCTCTATTGCGCTTCACTGATGGCGGCACTGATGCAGTCGCATGATCACATTAACCGCAAATTCGGCGCCAGCGGCAATATCGAGAGCAGGCTGGAAGCTTTCGAGCATACGCTCGCCAGCTCGGGCCTCATGGCGCTGCTGGTCACGGGCGCGGTCGGCATCGGGATCATGGGCGTGTGCGATGGCTACCGCCATCGCATGCTTGCGCGAATCGCTGCGAGCTTCTCCACGCCTGTGTCAGACAGCGACGTCGCCACGGCGCCCGCCGCAGAGCATGACGAGGAGCATGACGAGGAAGTCGAAGAGGCAGATCGCCGTCCGACGCCAAGTCATACCGACGCGTGAATTCTCGTCCTGTCGGAGTTCTTCGTTCAGTTAGTTCATTTCCATTTCTGGTGTACATCATGCCCAAAGAGATTTCATTTTCCATTCCGACCTTTTCGGACATCTTCAAGAAAGACGAAACCGACCACCATGGCCGCACCGCTCCCGCGGTCGGAAACGCCGTACCCTCCACCGCCGGGCCTCCGGGCGTGCCGGGTGAAGGGCAGGGCGGAACGGGGCGATCCCGGTTATTCAGGCTTCTTCGTCCCTCGCGACTCGATAATGCACCGGCCCTCCGGAACAGTCATGCTTCGCCATCCGGCCAGACCGGTGTGCGCGAGGCGGCGCTGGCGACGTCTTCCACACGCTCCAACGGGCTCGACAATTTCTACAGCAAGTTCAGTCTTGACCGTCCGGATACGGCACGGCCATTGCCTGTCATCACCCTGACCGGTGATGATCTCGATATCGAGAAGGTCATACAGATCGCGCGCCATGGTGCACGGGTGGAGATCCCGGTCGAGGCTATGCAGCGTGTACAGCGCGGTTTTTCCGTTGTGCTGGAAGCGGCCCGGCAGGGCAAGCCGGTATATGGCCTGACTACCGGTGTCGGCCAGAACAAGGACAAGGCCGTCATTCGTCAAGGCGAAGCCGCGCAGACCGACGAACTGAGGATGGCGCAGTTGCTGGAGCAGTCGAGAGCCTTCAATCGCTCTTCGATACAGGCGCACACCTCAGGCATGGGCAACCCTCTGCCGCGCGAGCAGGTGCGCGCGGCCATGCTGCTGCGATTGAACACCTTGCTGAGCGGTGCGGGCGGCGTGCAGCCGGCGGTGGTGCAGTCGCTGCGGGATTTTCTCAATCACGACATCGTGCCGCTGATCCCGGAACACGGCTCGATCGGGCAGGGCGATCTACTGCTGATGGGGCATATCGGACGCGTCATGGGAGGCGAAGGCTGGGTACTTGCCCGTCACGCCGACGCCGATATGCCACCCAGTACACCCGAGATGCTTCGCATGGCCGGTCTCGACCCGGACGATCCGGCATGTCCCCAACGTATCGTTGCCGCTGATCAGGCACTTGCAGAGGCCGGCCTGGAACCGCTGGCGCTGGTCGGCAAGGATTTTCTGTCCATCGTCAGCACCAATTCGCTGACTGCCGGTCAGGCCTCGCTCTTGACCCACGATGTCGCGCAATTCCTGGCGCGGGAGACGGTGGTTTTCGCGCTGTGCCTGGAGGGCCTGAACGGCAACGTGGCGCCTTTCCTCGAAGTGGCGAACGACGAGGCGCGCCCGTTCCCCGCCTCCAGTCGCATCGCCAGCGCGATTCGCGAGGCGCTTGATGGGCAGCTACCTGTGGCACGCCGATTCGGACGCCGGCCGCGTCCGTCCAATACAAGATCCTGTGTCCTATCGCACAATGGCATATGGCCTGGGCGAGCTGCTGCAAAGCATGATGAATCTGCATGAGGCTTTGCTGATCCAGATGAATCACTCGGACGACAATCCCTATGTTGCCATCGATTACCGTCCGACGGCACGCAATAGTAGCCAGGAGCAGCGCTATGTTATCGACATGCCCGATGGCAGCCGTGGCGCCATCGTCCCTACGGCGAACTTCGATTCCACGCCCTTCGTGCGGCCGATGGAATATCTTCTGCATAGCATGGGGACGCTGTCGGTCGCCATGGCGCAAAACATCGTGCGCTTCGAAGACCCGCACATCAACGGTGGCCTGCCGCGCTTCCTGGCCGGCAGCGACGGCCACGGCTTTGGCGCCGTATCGAAGCTCGCGGGCAGCTTGCTAGACCGTATCCAGGCCGAGACGACACTCACTCGCTCATCCAACCTGGTGGTGGCCGGCGGTCAACTGGAAGATGTCAGCAACGCCGGCCCCAACACCGCTCGCAAGATGCGAGAGGCCCTCAAGTTGATGTATCAACTGGCGGCGATGCAGACCTTGTATGCTGCACAGGCCGTCGATCTGCGGCGCCGCGACGCCAGCCAGCCGCTTGCGCTGGGCGCAGTCACGCAGAAGCTGCACGCTGATTTCCGCGCGCGCTCGGGCATGATGATCCAGGATAGCGAGACCCGTACCGCCCTGGCCGAGGCCGAGCGCCTGCTCAAGGGATGGTCGCCGTAGCAGAGGGCAATCCCGGCGCCGTGATTGCATTCAAGACCAGACTGTTTGCTCATCTTGAAGTCGGTCGGCGATGCAGGCGGCTGCCAGAAGCGGGGTATGGAGCGCCGGGCGTTCTCGTCGGCGTGGTTATTCACGGGTCTTCACAGCGAACGTCCTTGGCTCTGTCGGCCATTGTTGATTCGTCAGACGTCACGGTAGGAAGGGGCAATTTTGGCGCCGTTTTCTTCAGTATTGATCGTGCCGATGACAGCGCCTTCCGGCGATCGTTCTGGCGCAATCTCCATCATCCAGAGTGCGCAGTGGAACATGAACGTTCACAGCTTGGCCAAACAATATCCGAGACGTCACAGGCCATTCCACGAGAGCCTCTTCTATGGGCGCAATCCACCCTCAGGTCGGTAGCTGGCCCAGCCTGAAGACTCCCAATTCATCCGCAGAGCATTGTGCTATCAGGGCCGTCTCCCAATCCAGGTACTGGCGCGCGGCCTGTGCATTGCCTTCATGACGATCATGTACGAAGAACAGATAGTCTAGGCGCGTCTGTCCCTCCGCCAGCGTACCGTTTTGCAAGGTGGGCCAGCCAGCGTCGGTCAACGGTGTCAATCCATGGATCCATTCGACATGCCGCACACCGGCCTCCCGTAGATCGATTGCCGCCAGTGATGCGATGGCGGCGGATTCCGCCACCAGGATGATCGTGTCCGGCAGCTTGCTCAGGCCTTTGATCCACGCCGGCAACAGGGGGCGGATCGTCCATCGGGCGCCCTCGGCGTGCTCCTTCAGGTAGGCCGCGCTGGAGCGCAGGTCGAGGAGGATTGCGGAGCCCTGAGCCAGTGTGCGAACGGTCGCCGGGATATCCGCGGCGGCAAGTGCGGCCGCAGGTTCAGGCGGTCCGGGCAACCGCAGCGATGCGGCGATCCCGCCTTCGACGATGGCGACCTCAAAGCCCAGCTGATATAGCCAGCTTGCCACCACGGGCGCACGCACTTCCTCGTGATCCAGCAGGATCAAGCGGCTGTTGCGCACGCCCACGTACTGATCGGTCGCCTGGATGAGTTGGCCTCCCGGGGCATGGCCGGCGCCTGGCAGGCTGCGGCGAAGGTATTCCTGCTCGCTGCGGATATCGAAGACGAAAGTGCTCCGCGTGTCGTCGTCAATCCATGCCTGGGCTTGGGCGACGCTCAGCCTCGGAATGCCGAAATGGGTCAGCAGCCGGTGCGCGGCCAGCCGTTCCTGCTGCAAGTCTCCCGGTGCCTGCTCCGGGTAGCGCGCGGTGCTTCCATGCTCCAGCCGCAGACCCGCCAGGTACCAGCCCTGGGTGCCATTCTCCAGCGCCAGTACGGGATTGGGGAGCCCGATGTTGCGCAGAGTCTGCGCGCCGAGGATGCTGCGCGTGCGTCCGGCGCAATTGATCACGACAGGAATGTCGGGATCCGGCACCAGGCCGCCGATGCGGTAGGCCAGTTCGCCATTGGGGCAGGCCACGGAGCCGGGAATGGTCATCTTGTGGTGTTCTTCGGGCGTGCGGCCATCCAGCAGCACAAACGGTTTGCCTTCACGCTTCCAGGCATCCAGCTCCAGGGCGCTGATGTGGGGCGTGCGGTAGGCATGCTCAACCAGCTCGCCGAAGGTCTTGGAGGGCACGTTGACGCCTTTGAACAGCGTCTGACCGGCATCGGCCCACCCGCGCACGCCTCGCGCCAGGACCGATACGTAGCGATATCCCAGCGTCTCCAGGCGTCGGGCCGCCAGCTCAGCGATGCCGTCGCCGTCGTCCACCAAGACCACACGCACTTCCTTGCGCGGCACGAGCCGCGTTACGTCGATCTCCAGGCGGCTGTAGGGCAGGGGCACTGCAAAGAACAAATGCCCTTCGCCGAACTGGCCCGCCTCGCGCACATCGAGCAACGCCAGTTCGGATCCATCGTTGAGCCAGGCCTTGAGCGTGGCGGGGGAAATCAGGTCGGACATGGTGGGAACCTCGGATTATCGTCTGGGAGCGACGGCAGCCTTCTGGAAGGCACGTGACAGATCATCGACCAGGTCATTGGCGTTTTCCAAGCCAACATGCAGGCGCACGACGGGACGCCGCTCGGTGAAGTAGCTATGTTCATGGAGGCGGGCCGGCGCGGCCAGTTGCACCAGGCTTTCATAGCCGCCCCAGGAGGCGCCGATGGCGAACAGTTCGAGCGCATCGACGAAGCGGCGCGCGAGGTCGGCATCGTCCTCGCGCAGGCTGAAGGACAGCAAACCGTTGGCGCCGCTGAAGTCGCGTTGCCACAAGGCATGGCCGGGATCGGAAGGCAGCGCAGGATAGAACACCCGCCCGACCCGCGGGTGCGCCTGCAGGAAGTGCGCCACCTGGAGCGCGTTGGCCTGATGCTGCGCCAACCGTACCGGCAGCGTGCGTATGCCGCGCAGCGACAGATAGGCGTCGTCCGCGCTGATGGCCAGTCCCAGGTTGTCGCTGGCCTGCGCGATGCGTACGGCAAGTTCGTCGTCGCCGACCACCACCGCGCCTTGCATGACGTCGGAGTGCCCGGAGATGTACTTCGTCGCGGCCAGTACCGAGATATGCGCGCCTAGCTGCAGCGGTCGGTACAGGTAGCCGGAACCCCAGGTGTTATCGGTGGCCAGGACGATGCCGCGGCGGCGTGCCAGCTGGGCCAGGGCCGGGAGGTCCAGCACTTCATAGAGCAGGGAGCCGGGCGACTCCACGTAGAGCAGGCGGGTCTGGGGGCGGATCAGATCCTCGACGCGGTCGCGCCCGGGGGAAAAGTAGCTGAGGTCGATGCCCAGCCGGCGCAGGAGTTGCTGATCGACCCGACGCAGCGGTGAATAGACGCTGTCCGACACCAGCGCGTGATCGCCCGGCGACAGCAGCGCCAGGAAGGTCAGGGTGATGGCCGACAGGCCGGACGGCGTCAGAAAGCAGCGCGTTCCACCTTCCAGCGCATTGATCGCCGTCTCCAGCGCGCGATGCGTCTCCAGCCCGTGGCGGCCGTACGAGGCGATGTTTTCGCCGGCGGCGCGCCGCTCGTGGATCGAGTCGTACTCCGCCGTGCCGGCAAAGCGCACGGTGCTGGTGCGTACCACGGGCACATTGACCGGCGCCGCGCCGCCATGGAAAGGCGGAGAGCCGGCATGAATCAGCTCGGTGTCAATGTGCCTGCTCATGCCGGCTGCTCGGCGCGATTGAAGAAGTTCTGGTTGTAGTTCAATACCCGGCCGCTCTCCGGATCGATGCCGATACGGCCCGACAAGGTATCCAGCGGGCGTCCGTAGAGGTGGAAGTGCAATGTCGGCTGGTCGCCCTGGACATGGATGCTGTGCAGGTCGTCCGGCAGGAAGCTGATCGACGTGCCGGGCTGCACCGTCAGCTCGCGGGTCAGCGTGATCTTTGCCTGGCCCGGATCGGATCCGTCGTCGTCACGCCGATACAGGCGGTTCAGCTCCTGGCCGCTGACGGCGACAATCACCGCCCAGGTGTCGTGGTTGTGCGGGATGGTGGTTTTGCCCGGGATGATCGAGTTCAGGTAGAGGGCGATATCGTCCTTGTCGGTGTCCGCCCCCTCGCGGTTCAGGTAATACCGGGTGGAAGTCTTGCCGCTGGCCTGCTCCGGCGGCGGAAATTGCGCAAAGCTGAACAGGTCGCCGCGGTTCGCCAGCTGTTGCAGCACGGCCGTGATCGCCTGCAGGCTGTCGCGGCTGACGCCTTGATCGCGTTCAATCTTGCGGATTTGGTCGAGGGTGGCGGCCACTGCCGCTTCGCGTTGTTGCTGGATGCTCATGTCAGGTCCTTTGCCGTTGGAGAGGGAAGTCAGACTGAAAAACTCAACTGGTCGAATCGAATCGGGGAGAACGCCGATCGCGCCGCAGGGCGCTGCGCATCGCCGTTCAGGGCGCGCGTCAGGAAGGCTTTCGTGCGTTCGCTGTCGGGGCGGTAAAAGATGCGTTGCGCCGAACCGTGCTCGACCACGCGGCCGGCTTCGATGAAGTAGACCCGATCACTGATTTCCTCGGCGAAGCGCATCTCGTGCGTCACCAGCACACAGGTCATGCCTTCTTGCACCAGTTCGCGGATCACGGCCAACACTTCGCCCACCATTTCAGGATCCAGCGCCGACGTCACTTCGTCGAACAGGATCAGCTCCGGTCGCATCGCCAGGGCGCGGGCAATGGCCACGCGCTGTTGCTGTCCGCCGGATAGTTCGCCGGGATAGGCATCCGCCTTGCCGCCGAGCCGTACGCGATCCAGCAAGGCCAGCGCCTCGCGTCGGGCATCGGCCTTGTTGCGACCGAGGATGCGGATGGGCGCCATGACCAGGTTCTCCAGCACGCTCAGGTGGGGAAACAAGTTGTATTGCTGGAAGACGAAGCCCACCCGCTTGCGCAGTTCGGCCAGTTGCGCCTCGGATTTCAGCGCGCCGATATCGGTGCCGTCCAGGGTGACGTGGCCTCCCTGTGGGCGCAGCAGACCGGTGATGCAGCGCAGGATGGTCGATTTCCCCGATCCCGAGGGGCCGATGATGCTGACCGCTTCGCCCCGGTGCACGTCAAGTTCGATGCCGCGCAGGACGTGGTTGCCGCCCAGCGTAAGGTGCACGTCACGCAGCTGCGCCAGCGCGGCGGTATCAATAGTAGGCATGTCGTTTTTCCAGGGTTTGCGTCAGGCGGGAGATCGGATAGCAGTAAAGGAAGAACAGCAGCAGGGTGAAGAAATAGACTGCCACCGTGAAATCCACGCGATTGACCGTGGCGCTGGCGATCTGGGCGCTGTCGAGCAAGTCCTTGACACCGGCCAGCGACGCCAGCGAGGTGCCCATGGTGATGGTGGCGTACAGATTCATCCAGGGCGGCAGCATCCGGCGCAGGCATTGCGGCAGGATCACCCATCGATAGGCATGCTGGCGTCGCAACCCCAGCGAAGCGGAGGCTTCCCATTGCGCTGACGGGATCGAGGCGATGGCGCCGCGGAAGATCTCGTCGGCGACATTGGCGCTGGCCGGCAAGGCCAGGCCGAGGGTCACCTTGATCCAATCGGGGAAGCTCACGAAGTGCCGGCCGATCTGGATCTCGAACGGAAAGACGTAGGTGGCGAAGTAGATCAGCACCAGCATCGGTGCGTTGCGGAACAATTGCACATACCAGCGCGCCGGGACGCGCAGCAGGGGCAAGGGCGACAATTGCAGCGCTCCGACGAACAACCCGGCCACGGTGCCCAGCGCGATCGCCAGTGCGCTGATCTGGATGTTGACGAGCATGCCCCATAGCAGCAGGGGCGACCAGTGGAGCAACTGCGCCCCCAGGCTTGTTGATCTCAGCAGCTGAGCCAGCGCCACGCCGATTGGCAACAGGCCCGCCAGCAGGACCGTCAGCAGAACCGCCAGGCGCCACTGGCCACGAATCACCGGCGGTATGCGGTGGGCGGGAAGGAGTTCGATGCTATCGGCCATAACCCGGAATCCTCAGGCGTCGTTCCAGCAAGCGGCCGCCTTGGTTGACCAGCCAGGTCAGCAGGCCGAACCAGGCCAGCAACAACAGCATCAGTTCCAGCACGTTGTCGCGCTGAACCCAGATCATGGCCGCCTGGTAGGTGACGTCGCCGACGGCGATGGCGGAGGCGACCGTGGTCATCTTGATCAGGTCGACCAGATTGTTGACGAGGCTGGGCAAGGCAAAGCGCAACGCCAGCGGCAATTGCACCAGCCACAGGCGACGCCGCGCCGAAAAGCCCAGCGATGCGGCGGCTTCCAGCGTGACTGCGGGCACCGCCTGCAGGCCCGCACGCAAAGCCTCCGCATGGAAGGCGGCCTTGTGCAAAGCGATCACCACCACCGCCCACAGGAATGGAGACAGCGGATTGCGACCGATTCCCTCCAGTGCCTGGGTGATCAGCATGTTGAGCACCAGGAAGGCGCAGTACAGCTGGACCACCGTCGGCGTATTGCGGGTCAGTTCGACAAAGGCCCGTGCCGGCCAGGCCAGGCTGCGTCGCGGCGACACCAGCATGGCCGCCAGCAGCACACCGGCGATCAGGCTGAGCACGATGGTGGCCAGCGCCAGTTGCACGGTGACGACCAGCCCGTGCAGGAACGACGCGCGTTCGCCGGCGGCCAGCAGGAAGTCATAGTTCAACCCGATGCCCTTGAGCGCGGCCACCGTGGGTTCCAGCCAGTGCGCCATGTCAGCCGGCCTTGAACTTGTCGTGCAGTTCGATCAGCGCGCCGGAGGGCGGTGTGATGTCGAGCTTCTTCTCCGTGGCGATCAGCCAGCCGCTCTTGTGCCAGCCTTGCACGATCTTGTCGATGGCGGCAGACGTATCCTGCTCGCCTTTGCGCGTCCACACGACCGAGTTGCCAGGGATCAGTTCGGGCGCGATGACACGGTAGCTTTTCCATTCCGGATTGTTGGCCAGGAGCGGATAAAGCAGCGTGGCGTCGTGCACCGCGGCCACGCAATTGCTCCCGCGCAGCGCCAGCAAGGATTCGGACGAACTCTTGAAGCCCTTGACCGTTGCGCCATAGTTCTCGGTCAGCGGCTTGGCGTAGTTGCTGCCCTGGGACAGGCAGACCTCTTTGCCGCGCAGGTCTTCCCAACGGCGAATCGGGCTGTTGTTCGGCACCACGGCGACGCCGCCGACCTTATAGAACGGTGTCGGTGCGAAACCGAGAATTTCGTTGCGCTCCTGGGTCCACTCCATGCCGGCGATGAGCAGATCTACCTTACCCTGTTGCAGCAACTGCACGCGGTTGGACGGCTGCACCTGCACCGTTTCCAGGTCCACGCCAAGCTGGCGGGCGATATCCCTGGCCAGCTCGATATTCCAACCGACCGGCTTTTGCGTGGTCGGATCGATGGAGCCGAAGGGACCGCCGGACAGCAGCACCCCCACCACCACCTTGTGGCGACTCTTGATCTTGTCCAGCGTGGCATCGGCCTGCGCGGCGCCGCTCAGCGCCAGCAGGGAGGCGGCGCTTGCCATGGCGATGGCGGTGCGCACGCGGCGGCGCGAGGGTGGCAAGGTTGGGGTGATTGTTTGCTTGGCCATGAAATGAGGACTTTCATCGTTCGGTGGAAGAGGGCTACTTTAATGAGGGCTCTCAGAAGACGGGAACGAATAAAAATCGATATTCATATGCGATTGCCGTCGCGCCACTCGCGTTCGGGTAACAAAAAAGGGTGCTGCGGTCTCACCGCAGCACCCTTGTATAGGCCCTGGGACGTCTACGCCGCCGCGATGGAGCCGGTCAAGTTGCCGGCAAAAGTGCCGTCACGCTGCAGTTGCTCGACCAACCCAAGTTCCCAGTCCAGGTATTCGTCAAAGCGACGGTTGCGCTCCTGCTCGCTATCGAACACGTAAGGTCCGTACCAAACATCGTCATCTCCCGACAGCACCCCTTCACGTCCTTGGGTCAGCGGTAATCCAGCCGCCTTCCAGGCCGTCGTTCCACCCAGCAGCGCGGCGACCTTGCCCGCGCTCAGTCGCGTAAGTTCCGCCGCCACGGCACCGGCCAGTACGCCGTCCGAAGAGGTCAGAACGACCAGCTCCTTGTTTGACTTATCGACCCATTGCGCCAGCTGTTCGGGGTGGCTGAAGCGTGCCCCTTGCATGTGTGCTTTGCGATAGGCCAGGCTGTTGTCGATGTCGAATATCTCGGCGGCGCCAGTCGCCAACGCCTGCGCGACGCGATCAGCCGCCAGCCAGCGCGGCGCCGGATTAGGCTGCAGCACGGTGCGCCGTTCGGGCCCGGTCTCCAGTTCACCCGTTTGGCCGGGTGCCCAGGTGAAGACGTCGAAGCCGCCGATTTGCGCCAGCCAGGCCGCGGTAGTGCGGGCGCGCACGCCATCCCAGTCGGCCAACACGATACGTGCGCCACGGGTGGCGGCATATTCATCGCTGGCCTGTACCAGCTGTCCGCCGGGCGCCCAACGCCAGTCGCGCAGGTGGCCAGCCAGATATTCCTCACGCGAGCGAACGTCGAACAGGTAGAGCGTCCGGTTGTCGCGTTCGGCGGTGAATGTGGCCAGCTCGGCGTCCGACAGCGCGCGTACGCCGGCGCGATGTGCCACCTCGGCAGCGCGATCCTGCGCTGCCTGCAAGCGTTCACCAGCAGGTGAGGGGGCCGATTGCGCGACGCCCTGGTTGAGCGTGGCGCCGGATTTGAGCCAGTCCATGGTGCCGTTCTTCAGCGATACCACCTGGTTTGGAATCTTGGCGTTGATCAAGGTTTGTGCGCCGACGATGCTACGGGTGCGCCCGGCGCAATTGACCACCACCAACGTGTTCGGGGAAGGCGCCACTTCGCCGATGCGATACACCAGTTCGGCGCCCGGCAAGCTATAGGCGCCGGGAATACTGAAGTCGTCGAATTCTTCGCTGGTGCGGCTGTCGACCACGACCAGGTCGTCACCACGGGCGATGCGCTGCTGAAGCTCCCCGGCGTCGATCCAGGGAGTGTGCAGCTGGTGCTCCAATACCTCGCCGAAGGCTTTTCCCGGGACATTGGTGCCGCTGAAGACCTCGTGGCCATCGGCCTCCCAGCGATCGGTTCCGCCTTCCAGGAAAGTGATCTCGGTATAGCCAAGTCGAGCCAGCTTGTCGCGGCCGGCGGAGAGCAGGCGGCCGTCGCCATCGATCAGCACGATGCGTGTCGACCGTCGCGGCACCAGCGCCGCGATGATCAGCTCCAGCCGCCACAGCGGCGCCGAGACGGCATACAAAAGATGGCGCTTGGCGTAGGCTCCGTTCTCGCGCAGATCGAGGATGGCGAGCTCGCCGCCCTCGCGCAGCGCTTGCTTCAGTTGGGCGCCGGTGAGTCCGGCATCAGGTGTTTGGGGCATGTCGTTTCTCCTCAGGATTTCACTGTGGCGCTGGCCAGGGAATCATAGGCGCCGAACGGGCTCTTGCTCAGGCCCTGAAGGCGGCTGGACCAGATCGAATACAGCTGCAGTTCCAGCAGGTTGATCGATGGTACGTCGCGCTGGGCAATGACCTGCAGCTGGTCGATGAAAGTGCGTCGCTTGGCGGTATCGGTCTCGAAGCGGATGCCCTTGACCACGGCATCCATCTCCGCGGTCGAATAGCCGGTGGAGTTACTTGAGACGGTCCCGGGCTTGATCGCCTCGCTCCAGTAGCGACGGATCACGCCCAACTGCGGATCGGAAAACGCCGAATACCAGTTGGTTGTGGTGTCGAAGTCGTACTCCTGATAGGCGCGCCGGTTGAATGTCGGGACATCGGTGGGAATGATGGTCAGCTCGACGCCGATGCGTTTCAACTGAGCGCGGATGAATTCCGCGGTGAGCACGTACTGGTTGCCAAAGGGCAGCGGCAGATTGTTGATGCGCAGGCGCACGCCATCTGCGCCACGCTTGAGGCCGGCGGCATCCAGCAGCTGTTCGGCCTTGGCCGGGTTGAATTCGTATTGCTGGGTGTCGGCCTTGTAATACTGTTTCTGATGGCTGGCGATGGGGCCGGTCGCTGGCTTGGCCAGGCCGTACCAGACGGTTTTTGCCAGCAGGTCGCGATTGATCGCGTGGGCAAAGGCCTGGCGCACGCGCACATCCTGGAAGGTCTTGCGGCGCAGGTTGAAGTCGAAGAAGCCAATTGGCGCCAGGCCGGCGAAGGGTTGGCCGGTCACCACGAAACGCGGATCCTTCTGCAGACGCACCAGATCGGGCAGCGGCACCGCATCGGTTGGGGCGAACAGGATCTCACCCGACTCCAGCGCCGCCAGGCGGGCACCGGCGTCGGGGATGATACGGAACACGATGCGCTCCAGGTGGGGCTGGTTCTTCTTGTCCCAATAGTTCGGGTTACGTTCCAGGATCACATGCGATCCGCGCACCCATTCCTTGAACAGGTAGGGCCCATTGCCGATCGGCTTGCTGTTGATCGGATTGGTCAGCGGCGCACTGCCTTCGTAGATATGTTTCGGCAGAATCTGTGTTTCAAAGCCGCCCAGCGCTGCCCACACAGCCGGCGCCGGCTGCGAGAAGCGCAGCACGGCGGTGTGCGCGTCCGGGGTGTCGACTGCATCCAGTGAACCGAAGGTGGCATTGCCGCGCGGGTGCAATTTCTTGGTGACTTCCAGCAGGGAGTAGGCGACGTCGGCCGAGGTGAACGGCTTGCCGTCATGCCAGGTCACGCCTTTTTGCAGGTGGAAGGTGATGGTTTTGTGGTCGGCCGATTCTTCCCAGGAAGCGGCCAGTTGCGGTACCGGTTTGTAGCTTTCATCGAAGGCGACCAGGCCGTCGAAGATGTTGACCGATACGATCACCGCCGGGTTGGAAATGTTCAGACCGGCCACCCAGCCTGCGGGCTCGGGCACCACATTGGCGTACAAAATGGACGAGGACGACTTGTCGGCCGCGGCGGCCAGGCCCGGAATCGTCGCGGCGCCGGCACCGGCCGCCATCATCTTGAAAAAATCCCGTCGGGTGAAAATCATGTTGTTTTCCTTGTCATGGTGTAAATGGAGGGGATGTGGTCACAGGCGGAGGCCGGCTTGCTTCATCAGCGGCAGCACGTGTTCGCCGAAGAAGTGCAGGTCTTCCTTGAAGTCATAGAAGGTCAGCTGCACACCGTCCACGCCGGCGCGTTTCAGACGCAGCATCTGCTCCACGATTTGTTCGGGGCTGCCGATCAGGTGCAGGTTGCCGCCGAGGATGCGTTGCTCGCGCTGGTGATTGCGCCAGGCTTTGGCGTCGCTGTTGGCGAAGGTGCCGATGAAGCCGTCCACCGCTTCCAGGTCGGCGTGAGCGATGATGTCGTCGTGATAGGCCTTGGCCTCTGCCGCTGTGGGGCGGCAAACCACCGTCGGGTTGATCAGGGTGCGCACCGTACGCCCCTGGCCGGCCGCGATCTCGCGCAGGCGCGCGATATGCGCCGGCAGCGCTCCCAGTGCCGCCTCGATTTCGGCGCCGGCCGGGCTGGTAATGAAGACGATGTCCGAGTTGCGGGCCGCGTAAGCCATGCCTGCCTCGGAGCTGGTGGCGTTGACCAGCACCGGCCGGCCGAACTTCGGTTTGGGGGAAACGAAGGCATCCTTCAGCTTCCAGAACCGTCCTTCCAGCGTAAGATTTTCATCGTCGCTCCAGAGACGCTTGGCGATACCGACGAACTCGTCGGCCATCTGATAGCGCAGGTCATGCTCCTGCGCCACTTGTCCGAACATCTCGGCTTCAGTGCGAATGTGGCCGGTCACCATGTTGATCCCCCAGCGCCCGCCGGAGATGTGGTCCAGCGTGGCGCCGAACTTGGCCAGGTGCAGCGGATGCCAGGGACCGTACAGCACGTGCAGCGTTGAAATCAGCAGGATGCGTTCGGTGGCGCTGGCCAGGGCGGCGGTGGTAATGAACGAATCCAGCGATTGCTCCCGGTACTTCATGCGTCCGCCGTGACCGTTCTTGCGCAGCCACTGCGCCAGGCCGAATACCAGATCGAAACCCAGGTCTTCGGCTTGCCGCGTCAGCGCCAGGTTGTAGTCGAAACTCCAGTCGGTCGAACGCGGCAGGGTCGACATCGACCAGCCACCGTCCTGAATGGGCAGGAACAAGCCCAAGAGGAAAGGCTGGCGCAAGACCTGGGATAGAGGGCTATCGGGAAAGTCGGCGGGGGAAAGTGCAGTCGTCATGGGCGCCTCAATAAACGAAACCAACCGGCGGCGCGATGCCGTTGAGCACGAAGTCGCCTACGGCCTTGTACTTGTAGGCCACCGGATCATGCAGCGTGTGGGTTCTCGCGTTGCGCCAGTGACGGTCGAATCCGTGCTTGACCAGCGCTCCGGACGCGCCGCCGACTTCATAGAAGTGGGTGCTGACTTTCAGCGCCGCGTCGGTGCTGATGATCTTGGCCTGGGATACGGCAATGGATGCCTGCACCAGCAGCTCTTCGAGCAATGCCGTGTCGGCGGCCGGGTCGGCCTGCAATACGGCCGCCGCATCCACCTGCGCGGCCGCACGCAGGGTGGCGGACTCTGCCGCGTAGACGGCGGTGGCTAGGTCACCGGCCAGCCGGATCACATAGGGATCCTGCAGCACGCTGTCGACGCCGCTCTCCTTGACCGGGCGTGCGCCGCCATGGGCCCAGCGCACGGCATCGGCCAATGCCGCGCGGGCAATCCCGACTTCGATCGTGCAGTGGATCAGTTGGGAGAAGGCGCCGGTGTAATGGCGGTTTTCAAACCAGCTCTTCAGGCCGATCACGTCGTCCTGGAACACCTGGACGTTGTCCAGCACCGTGGTCCCGCTGGCGGTCACGCGCTGTCCCATGCCTTGCCAGTCGTCGAGCAGTTCGACGCCCGCGCGTCCCACCGGCAGCAATACATAGACCAGTTCATCGTGCTGGTCGCGCGCCAGGATCACGGTTTGGTCCGCCATCAGCGTACCGGTGCTGTAGAACTTGCGACCTTTTAACCTGTAGTGCTCTCCCTCCGGTAACAATCGGGTTTCGACGTCAAGTGGACGCAGCGTGCCTTTTTCGGTCGTGCCATTGCCATACAGCACACCTGCCAGCACCTCTCGTTCAACCTTCGAACGTTGTTCGGGCGTACCCATCAGTAGCAGGCGTTCCAGCGACACCCAGTGCGGCAACAGGGCCTGGGCCACATTGGAATCGGCCTCCGCCAGGATGATCGACGCTTGCGCCAGTTCCACGACGGAAGCACCGACGCCCCCGCGTGCCGTTTCGATGCGGGCGGCGCCCAGGCCGTGCTGTCGCACCAAGTCAAAGGCCGCGTGCGGCAGAATGCGCTCGCGGTCGCCGGTTGCCGACTGTGGCGCCAGGATTGCGGCTACCTCGCGCGTGCGTTGCAACAGCTCGACGCCGCTGGCGGGAATGCTGTCCGGATGCCTGCGTGAAGGTGACACCTCGGCGGCAGACGGTGTTGGGGATGTCGATAGACTCACGACGAAACTCCTTGGGATTAAGATGGGATGGCGGCGGCTGATGCCGTCGGATAAAGGTGGCAGGCGACCCAGTGTCCCGGCTCGGCTTCCTGTAGCGGCGGGACCTCGCTCGCGCAACGTTGATCGGCGTGAGGGCAGCGGGTGCGGAAGCGGCAGCCTGACGGCGGCGCATAGGGGCTGGGCAGATCGCCGGCGGCTGCGGCGCGATCAAAGCCATCGGCACTGTCGCCGATCTCGGGCACCGAAGCGATCAGCAGACGGGTATAGGGATGCAGGCTTCCCTCCCACAACTGCTCCCGTGGCAGCACCTCGACGATGGTGCCGAGGTACATCACCGCGATACGGTCGGCCACGTGACCGATGACGGACAGGTCATGGCTGATGAAGACATAGGAAATGCCCAGTTCGCGCTGCAGGTCGGTCATCAGGTTCAGCACCTGGGCCTGCAGCGAAACATCCAGCGCTGCCACTGGCTCATCGCAGATCACCACGTCCGGATCCAGCATCAGCGCCCGCGCCAGATTGATGCGCTGACGCTGACCGCCCGAGAACTCATGCGGCAGGCGATCCAGCAGAGACGCAGGCAAACCGACCTGATGCAGGCGTTGTTCGACCTTGCTCCGGCGTTCCAGGCGATCGCCGATGCGATGCACTTCCAGCGGTTGCGCCAGTGAATGGCCGACAGTGCGGCGCGGATCAAAGGCCGAGAGCGCATCCTGAAACATCATTTGCAAGCGTGGCCGGTATCGCTTGAGCGCGCGTCGTTCAAGACGGGCCAGATCCTCGCCATCCAGTCTGATGGAACCTGACTGAGAGGGAATCAGCCGAGCGATGGCCTTGCCCAATGAGCTTTTGCCACAGCCCGATTCGCCCACCAGGCCCAGTGTCTTGCCGCGTTCCAGCGCAAGCGAGACGCCATCGACTGCCGTGAGCATGCCGCGTGCGGTGCGGTAGCGCACCACGAGGTTATCGACTTCAAGCAACATGCAGACGCTCCTCCTGCAAATGGGGCGCGACCGTCTCCAGCGGCAAGTGAATGCAGCGCACGCTCCCGCCTGGCACAGCAGCCGCATTCGGCAAGGCGGCACGGCAACCTTCGCTTGCCTGGGCGCAGCGCGGCGCATAGCGGCAGCCGCGGGCGATGCTGCCGGGCGCTGGAACCGCGCCAGGAATTTCGGCCAGACGCGGGCGGTGGTTGCCGTAGAAGCGGGCAGGGCGCGCCTCCAGCAGCTTGCGGGTGTAGGGATGTGCCGGCTGCGCGAACAGCGCACCGGCATCACGCGACTCGACGGCATTACCGGCGTACATCACCACCACCCGGTCGGCCATATTGGCGACCACGCCCAGGTCGTGGGTGATCAGCAGGATGGCCATACCGGTCTCGCGTTGCAGGTCTTTCAGCAACGCCAGGATCTGGGCCTGGATGGTCACGTCCAGCGCGGTAGTGGGTTCATCGGCAATCAGCAGGCGGGGCTTGCCCGCCAGCGCCATGGCGATCAGCACCCGCTGGCGCATGCCGCCGGACAGGCGATGCGGGTATTCATCGAGGCGTCGCTCAGGCTCGGAGATGCGTACCTGGCGCAGCAACTCCAGCGCCGCCGTGCGCGCAGCCTTGCCGCGCAGACCTTGATGCAGGCGCAGTGCTTCTTCCAGCTGGCGTCCGACGGTACGCACGGGATTCAGGGCCGACAGCGGATCCTGGAAGATCATGGCGATGTCGCCGCCGCGCAGCTGACACAGCCGCTTTTCAGAAGCGTGCAGCAGATCTTCGCCAGCCAGTAGTACAGCTTCGGCCGAGATGTCTGCCTCGTGCGGCGGGATCAGGCGCATCAGCGCCAGCGCCGTGGTCGACTTGCCGCAGCCCGATTCGCCTACCAGCGCCAGCGTTTCGCCGGTGCCGACCGAAAAGGACAAGTCATCGACCGCCGGTGCGGAACGACCGAAACGCACGTTGAGCCCTTGCACGTCCAGCAGGGGACGTGATTGAGAATTCGCGCTCATGGGCGCCTCCGGTTGCGGGGATTAAGACAATCGTTGAGGCCGTTGCCCAGCAGATTCAGGCCGATGACGGTGATGAACACGGCAGCACCGGGAATGGCCGTCATGTACCAGGCGGTGCGCAAGGCCTCACGGCCGGAGCCGATCATGCTGCCCCAGCTCACGGCGTTCGGGTCGCCCAGCCCGAGGAAAGCCAGTACGGCCTCGGTGAGGATGGCGTTGCCGGCGAGGATGGAAATCATGACCACCGCCGAAGGCAGCACGTTCGGGAGGATATGGCGGGCGATGATGGAGAAGTCGCGCATGCCCAAACCAATACCGGCCAGTACGAAGTCACTCTGGCGCAGGCGCAGGGTATCCGCGCGCACCAGTCGTGCGACCTGCGGCCAACTCGTGACCGCCAGTCCAAGCACGATGCTGCCGATGGTCGGCTGCAGCACGACCACAAGAACGATGGTGAACAGCAGTGCCGGCATCGTCTGGAACACTTCTGTGAAGCGCATGAGAACGTCGTCGATCCAGCCGCCGAAGTAGCCGGACACCGCACCCACCAGCAAACCGACCAGCGATGCCAGCACACCTGCCAGCAGGCCGATCTGCAGTGATACCCGCGCGCCGAAGAGGATGCCGGCAAGGATGTCGCGGCCCATCATGTCGGTGCCGAGCGGATTGGCGGCATCTTGCCCCGGCCAGAGGAAGGGCATGGCGACGATGTCCAGGGGATCGGGGCCGGCCAGCGATGGCGCCAGCGTCGCCGCCCCCAGGATCAGCAAGATGAGGAAAAGGCCGGCCAGCAGACTGGGCGATGACAATGTCAGCGCCGTCCAGGCGGGCAGACGGAGTCGGTGTACAAACGGCACGGCAGGAGAATTGTTGAATATGGTCATTGCAGCTCCACGCGTGGGTCGAACCACGCATATGCCAGGTCGGTCAGCAGGTTCACCAGCAGCACGAACAGCGAACTCATGAACAGGATCCCGAGCAACAGATTGAGATCGCGCGATGTCACCGCGTTGAGCGCCAGTTGGCCGAGGCCCGGCCAGCCGAACACCGTCTCGATGGCGACCGAGCCTGAGAACAGCGCGCCGAACTGCAGCGCGGTCATGGTCACGATGGGGAGCAGCGCGTTGGGAATCACGTGCCCGGTCACCGTGGCGCGGCCGGATAAGCCTTTGGCGCGCGCCGTGCGGACGAAATCCAGGCGCGAGACTTCATTGACTGACGTGCGCATCAGGCGCGCATAAATCGCGATGTAGTAGACCGTCAGGCACCCCACCGGCAACGCCAGATGACGGGTCAGGTCGGCGACATACGCCCAGCCGGCGAGCGGCACCCCCAGCGTCACCATTCCGCTGGATGGCAGCCAGCTCAGATGCACCGAGAACAATACGATCAGCATCAGCCCCAGCCAGAACAGCGGCGTGGCGAAACCGATGGTGGCCAGTGTGGAAATAAGGATGTCCAGCCATCGCCAGCGCGTTACGCCGGACACTGTCCCCAGTGCGCATCCGATCAGCGCGGCGGCGGCCAGCGCCAGCACCATCAGTAGCGCCGTCGCAGGCAGGCGCTCCAGGATCAGGCTGGCCACTGACTGGCCGTTGCGGAACGACCAGCCGAGATCAAAATGCAGCAGCTTGTTGAGATAGCCGGCGAACTGCGTCGATACCGGCTGGTCCAGCCCAAACTGGCTGCGCAGCTGCGCCAGATATTCCGGAGTGGCCGCGCCGGCTTCACCGGCCATCACGTCGGCCATGTCGCCCGGCGCCAGCCGCAGCAGGAAAAAATTGAGCACGGCGATGGCCAGCACCACAGGCACGACCTGCAGCAAGCACCGCAGGGAATAGGGCATGCGCATGTTCAGGCCTTGAAGGAAGCGTCTGCCAGCGAGGCGTAGACGCCAATTGGCGTGACATTGATGCCCTGCAGGCGCTTGGAGTACAGCCGGAAGAACTTGAGTTCCAGCAAGCTGATCGACGGCAAGTCCTTTTGCGCCAGCTGCTGCATCTGGTGAATCAGCTTCTGCCGCTTGGCCGGATCGACCTCTGCATGGGTGGCTTCGATGATGGCGTCCATCTCCGGCGAGGAATAGCCACTGCCGTTGCTCCAGGCCGCGCCCGGGATGATGGCTTTGGTCCAGAAGCGTCGATGCACACCGATCTGCGGGTCGGCAAAGGCGGCGTAAAACGAATTCATCGTGTCGAAATCGTGATCGCTGAAGATCTTGCGCAGGTAGGTCGGCAGATCGTAGTTGACCAGGGTGAGCTCAATACCGATGCGCTTGAGCTGTTGCTGAAACAATTCGCCCGCGCGTTTGTACTCGTCGCCATAGGTGTGGTTGAGGTGATTGAAGCGCAGCCGCACGCCATCCGGGCCGCGCTTGTGGCCAGCGGCGTCGAGCAGTTGTTCCGCCTTTGCCGGATCGAATGGGTACTGCTGGGTGTCCGGCGTGTAGAACTGTTTCTGGTAGCTCGGCACCGGTCCGGTGGCGGGTGTCGCGAACCCCTGGAACACGGCCTTGGCCAGCACCTCCCTGTTGATGGCGTGGGCCACGGCCTGGCGCACCCGGATGTCCTGGAATACCGGCTTGCGCAGGTTGAAGTCGAAGAAGAACATTGGTGCATTGGCTTCCCAGCCGCGGGTCTCCAATACGATGTTGGGATTTTGTGCCAGCCGTTTGGCCTCGATCAGAGAGACCGGCGTCAGTGGCGCATAGTGCAGGGCGCCAGTTTCCAACGCCACACTGCGAGCGCCGGCGTCCGGGATAATACGGAAGATCAACTCATCGACGTGCGGCTTACCCTGATCCCAATAGTCAGGATTGCGCACCAGCGTAACGTGACTGCCTCGCACCCACTCCTTGAAGATGAAGGCGCCGTTGCCAATCGGCTTGACGTTGTAGTGATCTTGCCCCCGTTTCACGGACACCCCTATAAGCGATTAACTATCGCAATAGGAGGTGGACGATGACCAAGAGCAAGGCAGGCAGAAAGGGGCAGGAGTTCAGCCTGGAGTTCAGGCAGCAGGCACTGTTGCGAGCGGCCACAGAAGGGGTAACCACGGTGGCTCGTGATCTGGGGTTGCAGCCTGCCCAGCTGTACAGTTGGCGCGCCCAGGCGCGGCGGCACGACCAGGACGATCAGGCACAACGCTTGGAGTTGGCCGAACATGCACGGCTCAAACGTGAAGTGGCGCGGCTGGAGGAGGAGAACGCTTTC